>JAAYGN010000189.1 GCA_012727715.1 Desulfovibrionales bacterium
AAAGTGGCCGTCCCAATTTGCACGGCATGAGCTCCAACCAAAATAAATTCCAGAACATCGCAAGCAGTAGTGATCCCACCAATGCCAATGACCGGAACATCCACAGCCTGGGCTACCTGGTGAACCATACGCAGGGCCACGGGTTTAATTGCCGGCCCAGATAAGCCGCCCACAACATTGGCCAAGCGAGTACTCCGGGTGCGTATGTCCACAGACATACCCGTTAAGGTGTTGATCAGGGACAGCATATCTGCTCCGCCGTCCACAGCAGCTCGAGCCATGACCGTCACATCCGTCACATTGGGGCTTAACTTGACCATGACCGGCTTGGTACCAGCTTGTTTTTTAACCATGGAGGTCACTTGAGCGACCATGGCTGGATCCTGACCAAAAGCCAGCCCGCCACAACGCACATTGGGACAGGAAATATTGATTTCCAAAGCTGATATTTTGTCTTGCTCGGCAAAAATAGCAGCCAATGTGCCAAAATCCTCAACACTTTGGGCATAGAGATTGGCGATAATGGTTGTTCCAGACGGAATATAAGGCAGCTTTTCCGCAAGAAATTTATCTACCCCTATATTTTGCAAACCAATGGCATTGAGCATACCACTTGCTGTCTCCACAATACGCGGCATGGGGTTACCTAGGCGAGGCTGCAAAGAAATACCTTTGACACAAATGCCTCCCAAGGAGGTGAGGTCTCCATAACGCATAAACTCAAGGCCATAGCCAAAGGTTCCTGAGGCAGTAATAATGGGATTTTTCAGGGTCAAGCCACCAAGATTTACCGTTTGATCCATTTTATGCTCCCCAATCAAGATGACGCACATCAAAAACCGGTCCCTGCACGCAACTTTGCACCAGGTCGCCCTGGGTGGTGCGGGCCACACATCCCAAGCAAGCACCTACGCCGCAGGCCATACGATTTTCCAGGGAAACCTGCCCGTCAGTACCGTGTTGCAAACAATACTTGTGAACCACCCTGAGCATGGGCTCCGGACCACAAGCCAGCACTTGCCCCACACCGGACAACGCCTTGATGCGCTCATGAAGAGTTTCTTCAAAGCAGATCAAATCTTCATGATTGCATTGCTGCATGGCTTCACTGGGGATATGTGTGGCAATCTCCTGAAAGGCGGGATACTCCTGTAAAGGCAAACGATGACCAAAAAGCATAGAGGTATGCGCAGGAGAACTTTTGGCCAGAAAAACAAAAGGCGCAATACCCATGCCGCCAGCTAAAAGCAGATTGGGTCTTTCATTGTCCAGAACAAAACTTTGCCCCAAAGGTCCCCAGACCACCACCTTTTGACCAGGTGTTAGTTGGGCTAAACGGGCGGTACCCCGCCCCACAACTTGAAAAAAAATACGCAACCCATGACTGGAGATATCACAAATGGAAAAGGGTCGGGCCCACACAAGCTCGGTGCCCCAATCAAGGGGACGCAGCATGACAAACTGGCCAGGTCGACAGGTCCAGCCAGGATTTTCCAGGACCAGGTTGACCAACGATGAATCTTTAGTCCCGGTGCAGGATAACACAGTGAGTTCCTGGCAAAAAGAAGGTGTTGCACTCATATATTTCCCAAAATCAAAGACAAGATGTTCATGCAAATTACACAGAAAATTCCTCACCCGCCATACGTGCCAGCTCCATCTGGCGTTCATCTGCGGACAAACGCATGCATAGAGTATAGGTTTGCCCGTCATGAACTTCTTTACGAATGGCAAAATGTTCGTCCGCCATGCGGGCCAATTGGGGCCAATGGGTAATCAAAATAACCTGCTGGGTACTGGCCAAATCTCGAATACGCTCCGCCACCTTGATCAGGGTTTGCCCACCAATACCCGAATCAACTTCATCAAAAAGAAGGGCGGGCAAAGCCTGTCTGGCCTGCAAGCTCACTACCGCCAAAAGAAATCGTGACAGTTCTCCCCCTGAGGCAATACGGTCCAGGGGCTGAGGCTCAAGGCCTGGGTTGGGCAGCCACAGAAAGCGGGGCCGCTGTTCAACAATATCCAGATAAATAGGCACATCCCGAAATTCTACCAGCACCTTCAGGTGCTCGGAAAACCCCAGGCCAATCAACTCCTCTTCCAAACTGCTGGTCAGGGTCTGGGCTGCTACTTGCCGGGCCTGATTCAAGGCTTGGGTGGCTTGCAACAAGGAAGAGGCGGCCTGTTTTTCTTCTTTTTCCAACTGGTTGAGTTCCAGGCCACTGGCATCAAGAAAAGAGAGATTGTCCTCGATTTCTGTGCCCAGTGCGACAATAGATTCCAAAGGACGTTTGAGCTTACGTTGCAGTTGCTGCAATTCCCACAACCGTTTTTCAATTTTTTCTAAATCTATGGCTTCCCTTTGTTCTGATTGCACTCCACGCAAAGCACTTAAAATTTCTCCAAGACTATCACGAAAGCGTCCGGCCTCCTGGGCATATTCTTTAAAGTCATCATCAGCTGCGCTTAAGGAAACCAAAATCCGCTCCAAAGCAGTGCATTGGTCTTGCAGACCATTTTCTCCGAGTACCAATCCCTGGGCCTCAGTGGACAAAAGGCGTAATTGTTCACTATGGCGCGACAACTCACGCAGATGTACCAATTCTTCCTCTTCCCCCGGCTGAGGTGCAACTTTTTGAATTTCTGCCAGTTGGAACTCCAAAAACTCCCGCTGGGCCACCAGCCCGGCCAAGCGGCTTTCCAGCTCACTTTTACGAGCCAAAATATTTTGCAATGATTCCCTGGCAAAACGCTGAGCATCCAAAACCTTGGTCTCTGGTAAAAAACTGTCCAGAATTTCCACATGGTGTTCAGAAGAAAGCAGACGTTGTTGTCCATGTTGACTGGTATGGAGCAGCAGCCGAGGCCGTAATACCGCCAATCGTTCTTGAGAACTGACGTCATCATTGATAAAAAGACGGCTGCGCCCGGTTTGAGCTGATAGTTCACGCCGCAAATATAGCTCCTGATCATCCAGGTGAAAAATAGCTTCAACCAAGGCTCTATCCCGCCCAGGTCGCACCAAATCCTTGGTAATGCGTTCACCAAGAATAAAATCCAGGGCTCGCAAAATAAAAGATTTGCCCGCTCCAGATTCCCCGGTGAGGACATTTAAACCCGGACAAAATTCAAGCTCCACGTCATCAATGAGAGCCAAATTGCGGATACGTACAAGTTCAAGCATTTCTGTTCGTTGGTGTTTCCATGATCATTTTTTTGTGCACACAGGCCAAGCTATGCTTCTTTATCTCGCCAAACCACGCAAGGCAAGGTAACAGACAACTCGCACGCCTGCCTACCTTGGCCCAAGGATTAGGCTCGAGTACGAAAAAGACGGTGATACTGGTCAGATACGCGAATATGAGGCCAAGTGTCTATAAGCCCAATCTGGCCCATGCACAGAAATATCCCATGGGTCAGCAAGTCATCCATAAGCTCCGGAGAATGGGTGGCCATAACCAGGGTGCGCCCCTGACCGATCCAATTGGATAACAGTAGAGCCATGCGTTCCTGCCAGACTTGATCCAGCCCAGAAAAAGGCTCATCCAAAACCAAAAATTCTGGCCCATGAACAACACTACGGGCCAACATGACTTGTCGGACCTGCCCATAAGAAAAAGCATGAAAAGGTTTGTCCAACCAACTGTGCATGCCCCAGGCATCCACCAAGGACTCCATCTGCGCTATTTCTTTTTTGGTCAGTCCGCGATGCACGCCAAGACCGGCACAAAATCCGGATAAAAGCACATCTCGACACAGGGCGTCCGGCTCAATACGCTCTCCTATCCATGGAGCTAAAATACCGATACGGCTGCGTACTGTGGTCAAATTTTCAAGGCCAGGATGGCCAAACCAGGATACCTCCCCTCCAGGCCAGGCTCGTCGATAGCCCGTTATCAGCTGTAAAAGAGTAGATTTTCCACTCCCATTGGCTCCCAGTACTGCCCACCGCTGGCCAGCCTGTACAGTCCAATCAATGTCTTTAAGGGCGCTATGGCCTTCCAGAACCACGGTACAAGAATCCACATGCACCACTGGGCTGGCCTTGGTCACGGTTCTTTTTTTATCAGGCAGGACCAGGGCCTTGGGCCTGGTGCCAGGCAGGACATCTACAAGATGGCCATGGTGCAAATATATGCGTCCTGTAACTTCCTCAGGCACAGGCAAAAGACCATGACCGCTGACGACCAGTCTGGTACGCCCTGTGGCCGCAATACGACTTAAGGCATCCAAAAGTTGCCATTGTCCTTGTCGATCAAGGCCTTGGGTAAGCTCATCCACGGCCAAAAGCTTGGGCTCGGCAATAAGGGCTCTGGCCAGCAAGGCCCGCTTGGCCTGACCAGTGGAAATGGCCCGCATGGGACGATCCAGCACGTGCTCAAGGCCCATCTCCAGACCCAGGGTTTGGGCTTTTATGCGTTGCTGTTCACTGGGCTCTTGATAGAGAAAAGGGGTGTTGAACAAGCCGGCGCAAATGACTTCCCACACTGGGACACGGATATCATGGCGCTGGTACCAATCAGCCATGGTTGGTGTGACCAAACGCATATGCGTACGAGCCTCAATGGGTGAGGCAGATCTTTCACCAAACACATGATACCAGCGTTCTCCACCACTGCGCTGCGAAGGCCATAATTCACCCACCAACAAACGAAGCAAAGTGGTCTTCCCAGCCCCATTGTCACCAACAACAGCAAAATGTTCACTGCCACGCACCGACAAAGACAGATGGTGCAGCACACGCACCAAGCCAAAGTCCACGCTGACCCGATCTAAGAAAATCTCTAGGTTTGTCATGCTTTACTGCAACTTGTTCTTCTCTTTTTCCAAAGAAAAAGGGTGTAACAGGAGGCTTGCCAGATGACCAGATCAGGAAAACTCATTTTTTGGGGTTGACAGCGACGCAGGTTTATATCAGAAGTCTTTTTCACGTTGTGGGGGTATAGCTCAATTGGGAGAGCGCTTGAATGGCATTCAAGAGGCCGTGGGTTCAATTCCCTCTACCTCCACCAAAAAAGACAATAACCGCCTGAAATATGGCGGTTTTTTATTGCCAAATTTTGAGTAGTACCGCTGGTGGTACCATTTCAAAAACGATTAAAAACATCTTACTCCCTCTATTTTCAAATCTTATCCTTTGAGATGAACCACAAAAGCATCACCTTTTCGTGTTATACTCACGAGCATACATACAAATGACCACTGTTTTCGATTAGATACACAAAACATGGAGTTCTGTGTCTAACGTGGTATTTTGACAACTTTTTAGGAGCGACTATATTATGCTGGATTAATAGGTCGTATCTTGGGGACACCATCAACAAGTTTTTCCTCAGAGCTAAGGCCCAAACAAAATGTATTGATTTTTTAAACTAAAAACGCATACTTAAAAGATGACACTAAGTAAAATTATGGCTGAAATACAGCACGCAGGCCTTGATTTTGAGGCTTTTGTCCGTCTCATTGACAACCTCCATGATGAAATCATCATTTATGATAACAACTACCGCATGTTGTATGTCAACAAAGCATGCACAAGGCATTATGGCTTTACGCAGGAAGAAATGCTTGGCGTACCGTTTCAAGAAATTATTGAAAAGCACACTGCCTGGAATCGGCCTATTTTACCGGCGATCTATAAATACAAACAACCGGTCAAACAACAACAGAAAACTTTTTTAGGACTTGATGTTCTGACCATTGGCGTACCCATTTTTGATGCCCAGGGAGAGGTTAGGTACGTTGTCCTTAGCATTCGTGACGACTTCCACAAAAATCTGATCCCCTCTCTGGATGAACTTGCAGCCAGCACAGAATTTGTCGAATCCACACGCCCAGAAGACCTCATCTATCGCAGTGCAGCCATGGAAAATGTCATCATTGCTGCAAGAAAAGTAGCAACATTAAGTGCCCCATGTATGATCCTAGGCGAATCCGGCTGTGGTAAAAGCCTGCTGGCAAAGTTTATTCATACCAATAGTACCCGAAGTGAAGGAGCCTTTGTTGTTGTCAATTGTGCAGCCATACCGGAACAGCTGTTTGAATCAGAACTATTTGGGCATGTGAAAGGTGCATTCTCAGGAGCAACCACAGTACGAGGTGGCCTTATTGCCAAGGCCAAAGGAGGCACACTCTTTCTTGATGAAATCTCCGAGCTTCCCCTACCTATGCAGGCCAAACTCCTCCATGTTGTCCAGGAAATGGAGTACCGCCCAGTAGGCAGTTCCTCCACAGTCAAGGCAGAAGTTCGGATACTAACGGCTTCAAACCGAAATTTAGAACGTATGGTCTTTGACCGTGCCTTTCGTCAGGATCTTTTCTTCCGCCTCAATGTCTTTGACATCACGATTCCGCCACTTCGTGAACGCCACGAGGATCTGATTCCATTAATATTTTACTTCCTCAATCATTACGGTGAAAAATATGGAGAAATGAAAGATATTTCCTCTGAAGCACAAACAGCCTTAAGCCGGCATCATTGGCCAGGCAATGTTCGTGAATTGGCCAATCTTATTGAACGACTCGTGGTTACCACAGAGAGCAAAATCATTACTGTTGATCATCTGCCAACAACAATCTACCAAAACACAACAACAGCACCGATTATAAACTCCCATGGTTCACTTCAAGCAACAATGGAAGCCCTAGAACAGAAAATTATCCTTGATGCCAAGGCTACTCATGGCAGCTCCCGCAATGTGGCAAAAGCATTGGGCATCAGCCAATCCCGTGCCACACGCCTCATTAGTAAGTACACATCAAAGCTTGAATCATAATTGACTCGCGAGTCAGAAATAACTCACCCCTAAAAAATCTATACTTGTGCGTCTATTCCCAAAAATTGAGTCGTAACTGACTCAAAGACGCACGCCCGCATAGTAAAGAAATAGTAACCACTGTACCCATCATCCTGAATTAAAAGATATTTCTTCCCATAAACGATTGTCCTTATCTTGGCATATCAGTTGCTAAATACATGGTAGTTCAGATGAAGACTCCATGCAGTTTTGCACGGAAGAATTTTGACAAATTGACTTGAGGCAAAGAAAGGTCACATGCACCAGTTCCCCTTATGCGTGAACAGGTGCAAACAACAAAGTATGTTCCTGTCCATAAAGAGTGAAAAACTTGGAACATGGTGAGCAGCACATGCTTTTGAGGGGAAAAACATGTTTAAAAATCAGGTAGTCATTGGCTCACTTTACGCATTACTGGCCACCGTCCTTTGGGCAGGTGCATTTATTATTGCCCGTCTTGCGGTTGGAGAAATTTCACCCATGACATTGGGAGCCACCCGTTGGGGTATGGCACTAGTCATCCTGTGCACCTTCACCTTACCTAGAGTAAAGCGAGAGTGGCCCATTGCCAAAAAATTTCTTCCACAAATTATTGCTGCGGCTGCCTTTGGTGTGGCAGCATATTCTCCCCTGAGTTATTTTGCAGCCCAAACTACGTCAGCCATTAACTTATCCTTACTTTCTGTGACTACCCCAATTTTTATTGTTATTATTTCTGCAACTATGGGCCAAAAACAGTCCCTGCACACATGGGCTGGATGTGTTGTGGCGCTTCTTGGATCCTTCTACCTGGTTTCCGGTGGTGACATTAATCAGATCCTAGAAATGAAATTTGCCGCAGGAGACATTCTTATGCTTGCGGCTGCCATTGGTTTTGCTATCTATAGCATCATCCTGAAAAAGACTCCCACCGGGCTTTCCAGCATCACTATCATGACCCTTATGACATTTTTTGCAGTCTTAATGCTCATTCCATGTGTAATGTGGGAATCTACATTGCCCAGCATGGTTTTTAACCTGAACTTTGTTGTCTTCTTCTCCATTATTTTTTCTGCCATCTGCTCCTCAATTATTGCCTGGTGGACATGGAATATCGGATTAACCAAGGCCGGACCTGAACTGTGTGGTATGATTTATTATTCCCTCCCTTTATGGGGTGGTTTTTTTGCTTACATTTTTCTTGGAGAAAAGATGAACTCCGTGCACTTCATTTCCGGAGCACTGATTATCGGTGGTATAGTTTGGGCAAGTCGCGGTGCAAAGAAAGCCTAAACAGAGTCAGATCGTCTTGTTGGCAATGAAGCACAGATAAGTGCAAACTTTCATACAAAATTTGAATTAATACAAACTGGTATCAATATTTAAACATTTATAACTGACATACTAATTTTATCCTATAGAGCACAGCACCAAAAAGGAGTACTACATGGATAACAATTTAAAACAGCTCATACATTTGAATGTTAATGGTGAAATTCAGGAGATCATGGTGGAGTCCCACTGGTCACTGTCCAAGGTTCTTCGCAATGGCTGCGGCCATACCGGCCTCAAAGAAGCGTGTGACGAAGGGGCGTGTGGAGCATGTACTGTGCTTATCGACGGCATTGCTGTCCCCTCCTGTATGCTCCTTGCCGTGGAACAGGAAGGTAAAGCGATAGAAACCATTGAAGGCTTAAGTAAAGATGGAAAGCTACATCCCATCCAGGAAGCATGGCTCGAAGAGTACGGAGCACAGTGCGGCTTCTGCTCCCCAGGCATGATCATGAGCACAAAAGCATTGCTCGCCCACACCCCTGACCCTACGGATGACGAAATCAAGGAAGCCTTGGGCGGAAATATCTGTATCTGCAACAACTACGAACACATACTGAACTCAGTGCGTAATGCAGCCAGAAAATTGGCCCACAACGCTGGAGGCGAAAAATAATGACGAAATTCACTTCTATCGGCAAGAGTGTCCGCCAAAAAGATGGTCGTGCTCGTGTTACTGGTAAAGCAAAATATTACGCTGATTTTATTCTCCCTGGCATGCTTCAGGCCCGTATTTTGCGCAGTCCCTACCCGGCGGCTGATATTACCTCCATTGATATCAGCGAAGCCCAAAAATATCCTGGTGTGCACCTCGTCATGACCCATGAGAACTATCCCAAGGCATTTCGTAAATCTCTCTACTATGTCGGTGACCTGGTCGCTGCAGTTGTTGCAGATGATGAAACCATTGCTAAAAAGGCACTTAGTCTCATCAAGGTGGAATATACGAAGAAAAAGCCTGTCTTAAGCCTTGAAGATGCAATAAAGGAAGGCGCACCCCAGGTATTTGAG
>JAAYGN010000269.1 GCA_012727715.1 Desulfovibrionales bacterium
ATCCATGCCCAATTTTTCGGCCAATTCATCTATAAGCGTTTCTGAGGCAAATTCTGCTTCAGGTCCGCCATAGCCACGGAAAGCAGCACCCCAGGCATGGTTGGTACAGACAGTGCGGCCTTCACCGCGAATGCTGGGGATATCGTAGCCAGCACCAATGTATTGTGCACCGCGCAGGGTTAACAGGTCACCAAACTCAGAATAAGGACCATGGTCCACAGTCCAATCAGTCTCCATGGCCAGTAATTTTCCATCTTTGGTGGCTGCCAAGCGGACATCAGTCCAAAAAGGTGAGCGCTTACCAGTGTAGGCCTGCTGCTGGCGGTAATCATAGACCAAAGTGACCGGGCGACCTGTGGCCAGGGCAGCCGCGCCGACCAAAGCTTCCATGGTCGGGCTGAATTTATAGCCAAAAGTGCCACCAGTGGGGGTTTGCACCAGATGCAATTGATCAGGTTCCAGACCCAGGCCAGGTGCAATCATATACAGATGCAGGTGCAGGCCAATGGACTTGGAGTGGATGATCAGTTTGCCTTCATCATCAAGATAGGCAAAGCCACAGTCTGGCTCAATGGGGAGATGGGGCTGACGCTGGGTGTAATAACTGCCTTCAGCGACCACCTCAGCCTGATCAAAAATAGCCTTGGTGTCTTCGCCTTTGGCAATTTTTTGGATATAATACACATTGGGTGTGCCTGGATGGATTTCAATGGCATCTTCAGCCATGGCCGCTGGCGCACTCATGTATTCAGGCAGTTGTTCTATCTCCACCTTGACCGCTTTGGCTGCTGCTTTGGCTTGTGCTTCAGTTTCTGCGCAGACAATAGCCAGGGCATCGCCATACTGGAAGATTTTTTCATCACATAAAATAGGTCGGTCCCAGCCATCGCCCAGGTTGCTGGGAAAGGTAATCAGGCCGGTGATGCGGTTTTTGCCCTTGACGTCTTTATGGGTCACGACCTTGAAGACACCAGGCATTTTTTCTGCTTCCGAAGTGTCAATGGACAGGATCTTGGCATGGGAAATTTCAGCCTGGACCAGGGCACAGCGCAAGGTGTTGGCCGGCATTTTCAGAGCAGCATCAGCACCAAAATCCAAAGTACCGGTTGCTTTGCCCATGGCTGTGGGCCGAGGATAACGGGTACCCCAGACCGCGCCATCCTTGGGCATTCTGTGTTCCAGGTCAGCGGCGCTTTTTTCACCGCGCATGACCTTGGCGGCGTCCATGACTGCATCCACCAGGGGAATATACCCGGTACAACGACAGACATTGCGATGCTTTTGGAACCAGTCGCGGACTTCTTCGCGCGTGGGTTGAGGATTGGTATCAAGCAATCCTTTGGATGAAACAATAAAACCAGGCGAACAAAAGCCGCATTGGGCAGCACCATGGATTGCCCAGGATTGTTGCAAAGGATGGGGATTGGCCGGAGTACCAATACCCTCAATGGTGATGATTTCAGCTCCATCAGGCACACGTTTCATTTTGGTGGCACAGGAACGGATGACCTTGCCATCCATGATCACAGAACATG
>JAAYGN010000190.1 GCA_012727715.1 Desulfovibrionales bacterium
AAGCGTAACGCCAAGACAGTCATGCAAAACAGCTCGTTGTCATCTTGAGGATCTTCTCGGCCCAAAGCTAAAAACACAGGCCAAGAAAGACCAATGTCCGTTGCATAGCCCTGAAAGTACTTGGCCATAAGATCAGCTGGAAAACGATCGTTGCCAGCAGGTACAGGAGTATGCGTGGTAAAAACAGAACTTTGGGACACGAGCTCCACTGCTGCATCAAAGGAAAGTCCATGCTCCAAGATAAAAGAACGAATTCTGGCCAGGCCAGCAAAGGCTGAGTGTCCTTCGTTCATATGAATAACCTTGGGAGTCAGGCCCAAGGCTTTCAAAGCGGCCATTCCACCAATACCTAATAAATACTCCTGCATCAAACGTACTTCCAGATCTCCACCATAAAGCTGATCCGTGAGTGCCCGCCTTTCGGGAGTATTTTCGGAGATATTGGTATCAAGCAGATAAAGAACGACCCTGCCCACATCCACGCGCCAAATGCGAAAATATAATGCCTGGCCTTGCATGGTGATCTGAATTTTTAGAACTTGTCCCTGATCGTCTAGCACCGGAGTCATGGGCATTTGTTCAAAGTCGTTCACCTGATAGCGTTCTTGCTGCCAGCCATCGTGTGTTAAATACTGACGAAAAAACCCTCGCTGATAACAAAGCCCTATACCCACCAGAGGGATATTGATATCACTGGCTGACTTCAGATGATCGCCAGCCAAAATACCCAGCCCTCCAGAGTACACAGGCAGACAACGCGCCAATCCGTATTCAGCACTAAAATAGGCCACAATCGGATCCTGAGGATGTCCTTCCCCTTGAGTTACGCCATTACGCTTATGAAGATATTTCTGAAAACTAGTCCAAATGGTTGACAGGCGATCTAAAAAGAACTCATCCTGGGCCAATTCCTCCAGGAGCGACTGCGGCAAATGATTTAAGAACCAAATAGGGTTATGCTCACTTTTTTCCCATAACTCCCGATCAATTTGAGCAAAAAACTCTTCTATTTCATGTTGCCAGGAAAAATACAGATTACTGCCCAACTCTTTGAGAGGCTGAAGTTTTTCTGGAAGTTTGGGCACTACATTATACACATAAAACGGCTGCATACCATCCTCTTTACTTTTGATACTATCTGGATTCACCCCCAAAAGCTGCGAATCCATAAATGAAAAAATTTTGGGAGAAAAAATGACCCTTTGCACAACACCTGTTCCTCTTCCTGTTAAAGTGAAGTTTTTGTCACCCCTTTGTTCTCCTGAATCCTTAGTTTATGCCACTTCTGGCTCAGCAGGGATTGACCTGCGCGCCTGTATGACTGAAAAGACACTAGTCATCCAACCGGGTGAACGACATCGATTCCCCACAGGCATTGCCTTGGAATGTACGATGCCGGGAGTAGCCGGTTTTGTCTATTCCCGAAGTGGCCTGGGTACCAAAGAAGGCCTGGTAGTCAGTCAGGGAGTTGGTGTCATTGATCCCGATTATCGGGGTGAAATCCTGGTCAGTCTTCTCAACACCTCAAATGTACCCAGGACTGTTACCCAAGGCCAACGTATTGCTCAGCTCGTGTTTCAACCAATAATTCGAGCCGAAATTGTGCCTGTAGAGGAACTGACCACCACTGACCGTGGGGCAGGTGGCTTTGGCCACACAGGAAAATCCTGACACCTTAGCTGGAGAAAAATATGCAAACCCAAGAAATCAAAGCAGCTGAAGCCCAAACCCTTTGTCCTACGTATGGCAGGTATCCCCTGGCCATAGCCAAAGCCCAAGGCACCAAACTTATAACGCCTGAAGGCCAAACATATATTGACCTTTTGGCTGGCATTGCTGTGTGCAATCTCGGGCATTCCCACCCCGAGATTGTGGAGGTCATTACTTCCCAGGCCCACAAGCTTATTCATGTTTCCAATCTCTTTTATCAAGAGGAACAAATACATCTGGCTCGCAAACTTTTGAGCACCTCGCATTTACAGCGGGCATTTTTCTGCAACTCTGGAGCAGAAGCCAATGAAGGTGCCATAAAGCTGGCCAGACGTTATATGCGTGAAGTAAGAAATGAAGATCGTTTTGAGATCATTACCCTGTCTGGCTCCTTTCATGGCCGAACTTTGGCAACCTTAACGGCCACAGGCCAAGACAAGATCAAAACCCACTTCGGCCCTTTACCCGAAGGATTTATTACTGTGCCCTTTGGTGATCCGGCGGCATTGGAAAATGCCATAACTGCACACACCGCTGCTGTCATGGTGGAAATGATCCAGGGAGAGGGTGGAGTCATTCCCTTGCCCAAAGCTTATGTACAGACGCTGGTGGATCTTTGTGCCCAACACAAAATTCTGTTGATCATAGATGAAATCCAAACCGGCATGGGACGTACAGGAAAATTCTGGGCTCACCAGCACTTGGGTCTTACTCCTGATATCATGACCTCGGCTAAAGGTCTGGGCAACGGTCTGCCCATTGGGGCTATTTTGTGCACAGAAAACATTGCCAAGGGCTTTCCTCCTGGCAGCCATGGCACCACTTTTGGTGGCAATGCCTTGATTTGTGCTGTTGCCGCTAAGGTCATTGATATTATGGAACGCGATAATCTCTGCCAACGGGTTACAGCCATGGGCAAGTGGTTACATCAACGTTTGCTGGAGCTACACAGCAAACATCCCCAACGTATTGCTGAAATCCGTGTACATGGCCTCATGGTGGGCATTGAACTGACCAGCCCTGGGGCAACAATCTGGCAAGCACTCCTTAATCAAGGCTTTATCCTCAACCTGACTCAGGATAAAGTTCTACGTCTATTGCCTCCACTGATTATCACCCAGGAAGAACTGGAAAACTTTATCCAGGCTTTGGATAAGGTGCTTTCCAGTGTCCCAGCTTGATAATTTTTTATGGCCAGCAACGATAATTACTCATGGTATCGTTGCTGGCACATTGACATATCGAATAAAAAACGACTGGCACCCTGCTCCTATCTGAAAAAAGAAGATTGTTCAGCTCAAGTTGAAAAAACCAAGTATATTATCATCAATCCAAGCGCTTATTTGACAAAAAAGGCAAGACTCAATAAACGTCGCTCTGTAATGATAGCTAGGTCCAACCTGGTCATTTCCAACTCCTCGCCAAGGAAATTATATATGCCTCTGATAGAATTTCACAATGTTAACAAATGGTTTGGTGATTTTCATGTCCTCAAGAATATCAACGAAAGTGTCAACAAAGGTGAAGTGTTAGTTATCTGCGGGCCAAGTGGATCTGGTAAATCAACCCTGGTCCGATGCATCAATCGCCTGGAAGATATTCAACAGGGAGAAATTATTATCAATGGTCAGGTTGTTACCCACAAAAACCAGGACTTGAACGCCCTGCGCTCAGAAATTGGCATTGTTTTTCAGCAATTCAATCTCTATCCCCATCTGACAGTCTTAAAGAATATCACCTTGGCCCCCATCAAGGTCAAAAAAATTACCAAAGAAGAGGCCGAACAAACAGCCCTACGTCTTTTGGATCGCGTTGGTATTGGCAATCAGGCCCACAAATACCCCATCGAACTTTCAGGAGGACAACAACAACGAGTAGCCATTGCCCGGGCCTTGGCCATGAAACCCCAAATTATGCTTTTTGATGAGCCCACTTCTGCCCTGGACCCGGAAATGATCAACGAAGTGCTCAATGTTATGAAAAACTTGGCTCGCGAAGGCATGACCATGCTGTGCGTGACTCATGAAATGGGATTTGCCCGTGAGGTCGCAGACCGTGTTATTTTTATGGATCATGGTGAAATTTTGGAGCGAGGTACTCCTGGCCATTTCTTTACCAGCCCCGAGCATGAACGAACCAAGGCATTTTTGAGAGAAATTCTCTAAACCCATAAACCTTATGAGGAGAAAGCTATGCTGAAAATGTGGAAGATGCCGGTGTTGTTACTTATTGCCTCCCTTTTTATGGTCTTGTCCACTGCCCATGCTGGCAAGCTGGACGAAATCAAGGCCAGGGGGGCACTGGTTGCTGGTGTAAAGGATTCCCAGCCTCCTTTTGGCTATGTAGATGAAAATTCCAGACAAATTGTGGGCTTTGAACCTGACCTCTGCGCTGCCCTGGCCAAAAAATTGGGGGTCAAACTTGAACTCAAACCCATTACCTCATCCACCCGTATCCCCATGTTGGAGCAGGGTGCCATTGACCTTATTGCCGGCACATTGACCCACCAGATTGCCCGGGAAGAAAAAATTGATTTTTCCATCACCTATTTTCCAGCAGTGCAAAAACTCCTGGTCAAGGCAGATTCAGGGATCAACTCTGTAGCAGACCTGGCTGGCAAAAAAGTTGGTTCGGCCAAAGGCTCTACCTCAGAGCAAAATATCAAAAATGCCCAGCCCGATTGCACAGTAGTTTCCTTTGAGACCTATCCTGAAGCCTTCTTGGCCATGAAGCAGGGCAAGGTTGTTGCGGTGACAACTGACGCTCCTATTTTGCTGGGTATTCGTAATTCTGATGACAATCCTGATGACTGGATTATTGTTGGAGAAGATATTGCTGCTGAACCGTATGGCATTGGTGTGCCTGAAAATGATTCCAAATTTCGTGATTTCGTGAACATTACCCTCATGGAAATGTGGAGGTCAGGAGAGTATCAAGCCTTGTACGACCAGTGGTTTGGTGAACAGACCAAGTTTCACATTCCTTTGAACTGGACCATGGAGCTTTGGCCTTAAATAAAAAACTATCAGGCAGCGGTCTGTACGGGCTGCTGCCCTGTCATTTTCAACCGGACTCCCATGCACTACACTTTCAACTGGTCACTCATTTTTTCTGGAAACTACGGACAATGGTTTCTTGATGGGCTGGTCATAACTCTCCAGCTTTCTGGGTTATCCATTTTTTTCGCTCTGCTTTTAGGCACCCTTTTAACCATCATGCGCCTGTCGGATTTCAAACCGCTGGTATGGTTTTCTGTTGGTTATATAGAATTCTTTCGCAATACCCCTTTGGTCGTACAAATTTTTTTTTGGTATTTTGGATCAGACCCCATTTTACCCGACTTTTTCAAGCAATGGCTCTATCAACAAAATATTGAATTCGCCACAGGAGTCATTGCCTTATCTACCTATACAGCCGCTTTTATTGCCGAAGAACTGCGCTCAGGTATCCTCTCCATCCCCAAAACCCAATTGGAAGCTTCCCGGGCCACAGGACTGACCTTTTTGCAGGCCATGAGCTATGTCATTCTACCCCAGGCCTTTCGCATTGTGATCCCTCCGCTTATTTCCCAGTTTCTTAATCTTATTAAAAACTCCTCCCTGGCCATGACCATTGGCGTCATGGAGCTGACCTATATGGCCCGGCAGGTGGAGGCCCATACCTTTCATGGTTTTGAAGCTTTCACTGTGGCTACACTCATGTATTTGTCCCTGTCCCTTCTCGTGTCCTTGGGCATCACCCAGTACAATAAAAAATGCCTGCGCGTTGGCTACCAATAGGGATGAATATCATGGACACCTTCACGACCTGGTTTTTCGGACTTTTTACCAATTGGCCGGTGGTATGGAAAAATTTCGACTATCTGCTCATCGGTGCCTATCCCCAAGGGCCTCTGGGCGGACTGGCCATGAGCATTGTTATGGCGGTTATTGGTATTTTTGGTGCCTTCTGGATTGGCCTGGCCGTAGGGTTGATGCGCTTGTCCCGAAAAAAATGGCTGTCCTGGCCAGCTTTGGTGTACATTGAGATCATTCGGGGCACACCATTACTCATGGTCATTTTCTGGTTTTATTTTTTCGCGCCCATCTTGTTGGGACAGGCGGTTCCAGAAACCCATAGTGCTATTGCTGCCTTTACCGTCTTTACCAGTGCTTATGTTGCCGAGATTGTTCGGGCTGGGGTTTTGGCCATTCCCAAGGGACAAACCGAGGCGGCACGAAGCTCAGGGCTCTCCCACACCCAGACCATGATGTATATTATCTTGCCCCAAGCCTTGCGCAACATGATCCCTTCTTTTGTCAATCAATTTGTCTCCCTGACCAAGGATACATCCTTGGCCATGATCATCAATGTTAATGAGCTGACTTTGTCCGCACGCCATATCTATACCCGAACCATGAAAGCACCCATGGAAATCTTTTTGACCATTGCTGTGCTCTATTTTATTATCTGCTGGGTGCTGACCGCCTTTAGCCGTAAACTTGAACGTAACATGTCCCGTTATCAGGCCAGAAACAATGCCCACTAAACTTGCTCGTCTTCGTCTCTTTTTTGACCCTGAGTATGAAGACCTCCTCATAGGTCTTTTATATCTGCACACTCCCTGGGGTTGGCAGGATGAAGGGTTGCAGGATGGCCAACGCCTGCTGACCATTCATTGTGATCGCCCGGAACAATGTGCAATAATCCAGACTGTCCTCCAAGAAGCCTGTCCAAACCTGAAAACGAGGATGGATAGTGTGGAGGATGTGGATTGGGCCAGTGCCTGGAAAAAATATTTCACCCCCATTCCCATTGGCACTCGTTTTATTGTTCTGCCATCCTGGCTGGCTCAAGAACCGCAAACTGCGGAACCCATAATTATTGAACCCAAGATGGCCTTTGGTACCGGCCACCACCAAACCACAGCCCTTTGTTTACACGCCCTGGATGACTTGGCGGCACAGGGGGTTATTCATCCTCAGCAAAGTTTTTTGGATCTCGGTACTGGCTCAGGTATTTTGTCCATAGCTGCAGTGAAGTTAGGACTTAAGGGCCTGGGGCTGGATATTGACCCTGTCGCCATTGATAATGCTTTGGAAAACGCAGCTCTCAATGCCATACACGCAGAATTGAGCCTTGAAGTGGGCAGTATTGACCACCTTGATGCCAGCCAACACTTTGATCTCATCTTGGCCAATATCTTGGCTAATCCGCTCATGGATATGGCTGAGGACATTGTCTCTCATTTAGCTCGACCTGGCGTATTGGTCCTTTCCGGTATTCTCACTGACCAAGCCCAAGGAGTAGCCGAAGCCTACATCGCTTTGGGACTGCCGGAGCCAGAAATTGCCCAGGCTGAAGAGTGGGCTCGACTTGTTTTTAGGGTATGAAGCGCCAAGCCTTGTTGCTCAATTTTTATCATGCCATGCTGGCTGAGCTTGGACCAAGCCATTGGTGGCCGGGACAAACGCCCTTTGAAATAGCCCTGGGCGCAATATTGACCCAAAATACCAACTGGACCAACGTTGAAAAAGCCCTGCATAATCTACGCAGTTCCAATGTGCTTCAGCCTGATGCCTTGAACGCTCTTGGTGATGATGAATTGGAGACCTTGATTCGGCCAGCAGGTTTTTTTCGCATCAAGACCAAAAGAATCCGCAATTTTTTACGATTTTTAGGGGAAGAATCCGCCTTTGAAATGGACTTGCTGCGCTTTCAGGATATGAACTTGCTGCGCGACAAATTGTTGGAAACATCTGGTATCGGCCCAGAAACCGCAGACTCCATTCTTCTATATGCCCTGTCCTACCCTTCTTTTGTGGTTGATGCCTACACCTGGCGTATTTTAACAAGACACGCTCTCATCCCTGAAGATGCCACATACGATGAGATACGCTCCTTGTTTATGGACGCTCTGCCAGAAGATGTGTCGCTCTTCCAAGAATACCATGCACTCCTGGTGCGGACGGCCCAAGGCTGGTGCTATAAAAAAAAACCACTGTGCTCCAACTGCCCTCTGGGAATCTTTATAGACGGCAATCTTGACCTCTCTTGTAAAAACTAGCATCCACAAGACCCATGCACAGTCAATATTCCTGCCTTCTCTTTCGCATCTGTTCCATGCTTATAGTATGGACGATACTGAGCCTTCCAGCAGCAGTGGCCGCTTCTTTGGAAGATGAAATTGCTCGCAAAAACAAAGATCTGACGACAAGAAAAAAAGAAGTCCAGGCCTTGACGGAACAAGAACGCAAGCTCAACAAAGATTTGGCCAATCTGGAAAAATCTATCAAAGAGACCACGACTCAATTGGAATTACTGGAAAAAAAACTGGCCCAGTTAAAAAAAGAGCAAGAGGCAAATGCCAAACAATTACATGTGCTCCTGGCCGAACGCGAGCAAACCACCGCACGTTTAGCAGAACTTTTGGGTACCTTGTGGCTGGTCTATGCTACCAATAAAGATCACAACCAGGCCGTCTCTGACCAATGGGCAGAAGCCAATCGTCAAGAATACTGGCTTAAGGCCATGTACCAACAAGCTGAACAATTGCGCGCTCAAATAGAGCAGCAAAGCCAGGTGGTTGCTGATCAGCAAAGTACATTAGATCAAAATGAAGCAGCCACAAGAGCCCAAAAAGAAAAGATCGCCACCTCCCAGGCCCAGCTGGATACAAAAAAAGAACAATTCAAACGACAAGTGCAAGAGGTAAGAACCAAAAAAGCACAAGGTGAAAAGGATTTGCAATCTTTGGCCGCCAGTATCGCTGCCTTGCGACATCAAATCAGCCTCCAGTCCACCAAACAGATTTCAAAACTCCAGGGAAAACTGACCTGGCCAGCGCAGGGTAAAACCATCGTCTCCTTTGCTCCCAACAAAAACCCTGCCAGTAACGGGATCGGCCTTGCTTTATCGCCAGGTACTCCCATTCGGAGCATGTCCTGGGGCAAAGTGGTACACAATGATCAATTGCGTGGTTTTGGACAGGTGATCATTATTTTTCATGGTGAAGATCATTACTCACTATATGCTTTTTTGTCTCAAACCAATGTAAAGATAGGACAAGAAGTAGAACGTGGGCAACAAATTGGTATTTGTGGATTTTATCCCACAGCCAAAAGTGATGGTCTGTATTTTGAATTGCGTTTTCGACAAAAAGCTATTAATCCATTGAAATGGTTACAGACGGGATAAAATACCAAAAAACCGTGCCCGGTTTGTACACTGAGCCACTTTTTAACCCCCGTAGTACCTAGATTTCTCATCCTTTTAGGGAGGATATTATGCGTTTTAGCCATATCCTGGGCACGTTGATACTTCTCGCCGGACTTTGTGTTACAGCTTCATCAAGCCAGGCCCGCGACACAGATCAATACCAAGCCCTCAAACAATTCAGTCAGGTTTTAGATCTTATTGAAAAAAATTATGTCCAGGAAGTGGACCGCACAGATCTGATCCATGGGGCTATCCAAGGTATGCTTAACTCCATTGATCCGCATTCTACATATATTGATTACGATAAATTTAAAATGATGCAGGAAGAATTCCAAGGAGAATTTGGAGGAATTGGTATTCAAATTGGGGTACGCGATAAACGCTTAACCATCATAGCACCTATTGAGGATACCCCGGCTGACAAAGCCGGACTTAGAGCTGGTGATATAATTTTAGAAATAGATGGAGAATCGGCATTGGACACCTCCCTGGAAGATGCTGTCTCCAAAATCCGTGGCCCCCAAGGAGAGCCTGTAGAACTCACTATCTTGCACAAGGACTCTCAAGCTCCAGAAAAAATCACCATTGTTCGGGGTATTATTCCCCTTATCAGTGTAAAAATCAAAGAACTTGAGTCTGGATATCTCCATGTGCGCCTTACGGACTTTAAGGCCAATACCACCGATGACTTACACCGCAAACTCCGTGAATACAAATCAGACAATGAGATCAAGGGAGTTGTTCTGGACTTACGTAATAATCCGGGAGGTCTTCTAAATCAGGCCATCTCGGTTACAGATACTTTTTTGCGTGACGGACTTATTGTTTATACCCAGGGCAGAGATCCCAAAAGTAGAAAAGATGAACGTGCAACCAAACAAGATACAGACCTGACTTGCCCTGTAGTGGTTCTTATTAATTCAGGATCAGCCTCGGCCTCAGAAATTGTGGCTGGAGCTCTTCAGGATCGTCAACGTGCCATTTTGGTTGGCGAACGTACTTTTGGTAAGGGGTCAGTACAGACCATCATGCCCCTTTCCGATGGTTCTGCGGTCAAATTGACCATCGCTCTATACTATACCCCAAATGGTCGTTCCATTCAGGCCGAAGGCATTGAACCTGACATAGAAATGCCCTTGGTCACCACAGAAACAGAAGAAAACATTTCTGATTTCCGAGAAACCAACTTATCCAAGCACTTGGATAATCCAATCTTAGACGAGGCTACACATCGTTTTGCTGACCCTGACAGCCAAGAAATACTGGCCAGAGACAATCAGTTGCGCATGGCTTTAAACTTGGTCAAATCCTTGCCACGTTTTATGCACCTAACGAATTAAACATCTAGGGCGGCTCCAACCGCCCTTTTTTTACAGCAATGCCTCCTAAAAAACGCAAGCGGAAAACATCCAAAAAAAAATCACTGCGCCCTCTGCTTAAACCCCTGGTCTGGCTCTCCGCTGTCTTGCTGACGTGCTTGGCTATATTGATGGTCTTGCGTTTGCCCCATCACCGAGAAATAATACAACTGCCTTCTATCCCAGATCCGGTTAAGATTCGACAATCTGCTGCTCTCCCTAAAAACGAGCTGCCCAAGGTACCCAAGTCATTGGACACAACCCACCCCAACAGCTCTCCCGCACCCTCTTTGGTCTATGAAGTAACTGTCAATGATTTTGAGTCCAAAGTACGCGCAGTGGATTTGGCCATTCTTGAATCTTTAGCGAGCATAGACCGTTCACAGCACATCATCCAACACAAAACCATAGAATCCAGAACCTATAAAGACCAGGAATTCTATTATCAAAACCTGACCTTTCATCTTGATGATGTTTTTCCATTTTTAGAAGAACTCCACAAAAACCTCCAGCAACACGCACCCCAAGCAAAATTAAGCACAGTCAAGGATAATCCACGAGACCTGGAAATTGCTATCTTCGGGCAGCCGACACATCATCTTTTTATACCTTTGTCCCAACCTCTTCAGACCAGTACACCCGTACAACCATCTGCACGCCTGGTCATTGTTATTGATGACCTGGGTGAAAGTGTGCCTGTGGCCAAACGCTTGGCCAATTTATCAGTTCCCATAACCTTTTCTGTGCTGCCATATACAACCAGGGCTAAAGATGTTGCCAATCTTGCACGCAAGAATGATCGCGAGCTCCTGTTACATCTGCCCTGTGAACCTGAAGGATATCCCCAAAGAGCCAACTCCGGCCCTGGTACCCTCAAAGTGAGTATGTCCCCAGCGCTTTTAGAACAAACATTGGTGAATAACCTGGCCAGACTACCTGATGTTGATGGTGTCAACAATCATATGGGCTCCCGATTGACCAGGGATAAGGCAGCCATGACAATAGTTTTGTCTCATATCCAGGGTCGAGGGAAATTTTTTCTTGATAGTGTTACTACCCCTCGCACTGTAGTTCAGGAAGTAAGTACCAATCTGGGCATGGCCTATTTGCGGCGCAATATCTTTTTGGATAACACCCAAGCTAAACAAGCGATCTTGCTCCAACTCAAAAAATCAGAATCCCTGGCCAAGCGAACAGGACTCGCCATTGCCATTGGCCATCCGTATCCCGAAACATTGCAGGCTCTTGAAACTTGGGTAAAAAGCAGAGACCTGGATATTACTATTTGTAAATTACAAGATATTTGACAAACACCTTTTTTTTCATCACGGAATTAAGAATATTTCTCAAAATATCCTTTTTTACCCTAGGAGACTTATTATGGAGTCGCAGCAGCACACATCGTGCTTCAATGTTCTTCTTGGCATGTCAAAGGAACTCGCTCAAAAAACAAGTATTCAAAAGACTCTGGAAGGAATTTGTGCACATATTGAGCAATACTTTACTCCCAAACACTTGGCTATCCTTCTCCTGGAACCAGAAACTGGTAATTTAACCTTTCACCTTGTTTGGGGAAACAAAAAAGACATGCTCAGCAATAAACAGCTCAAAAAGGGCAAAGGAATTGCTGGCTGGGTTGCAGAAAGAGATGAATCACTCTTTATTGCTGACACCAAAACTGATCCTCGCTTCCAAACGAATTTCCTTTCCACCAAGACCCAGGACAGTACTTCTATCATGGCGGTACCTTTAAAAAGTAACAATATTATTTATGGAGTAATGGAAGTTTTTGATAACAACAAAGGAACGTTGTTTACAAAAAATGATCTCGAAGATCTTCAAACTATTGCAGAAATAACAACACTTTGTATAGAACGCGTCTATTACTTACAAGCAATGAAACGAATGTCTGAAACAGATCAGCTCACTGACCTTCCCAATAAACGCTCCTTTGATCAATATATGCAGCGAGAGATCGAAATATGCAAACGCTACGACATTCCATCAAGCGTCATGCTTCTTACTCTACAGAAACTACGCCAGCTTAATGAAGATCATGGTTTTGCTATTACTGACAAGATCATTCAATTTGTCAGTGAAATCATGAGCAATGATGTTCGAAAAGTAGATACTGTCTGCAAAATTTCCGCAGATACCTTTGCTGTTATCATGCCCAATACAGAAAAAGTTTCAGCCCAAGACATAGCAAACCGCATCTCAAATAAAATATCACAACAAGCCATCATCAGCCAATTACCTAAATTTTCGACAAATATACAAATACACACTGGTACAGTAGACAATGTGCATCCCCTGCTCAGCCTAGCACAACCAAATAAAGATGAAGTTCTGGGCTTTCGCAAATTCCGTAATGTTGCTAAAAATTTGCGCCTCCTGCTTAAAGAAGAAAAACAAGCTACTGAACAACGCCAATACTATCGCAAAGGCGTACGACTTCCTGGCCATTTTGAGCACCGCGAAAAACATACCTCAGGAGATGCTTTGATCGAAAGTCTTTCCTTGAGTGGTGTTGGATTTACCACTTTGGATAAACATGACCTGACTAAAAACGATATCTTGAGCATACGTTTTCAGCTTGATGACTCTCGCAAAACCGTCATTAATCGCCTGGTTCGCGTGCAATACATCCGTGGCCGCTACATTGGTTGTCAATTTACCGATCAGAAAAGCTATGACAGTGATCTTGGATTTTACCTTATGCAGTAACGTTCAATATTGCCAACGTCGCTTGCCCACAGGCAATACTCGACGCCCTTGTATAGCCGTTTTGCTTATGCGCTGTCTCACTAGGGCAGGCCATAACAAGGACAACTAAGATGCTAAGATGGTTATGGCGATTCTTTTTTATGTTACTTTTTTGTGGTCTCATGGGGATCGTTATCCTCTTGGTCTGGATTGATCCCAATGATTTCAAGCCACAGATCGTAGCTACCATACAAAATGCTACTGGTCGCGAAATAAGCATAGGTGGGGATCTTGGTCTTGAATTTTTTCCTCATCTATCTGTATCTATAAATTCTTTACAATTGGGCAATAGTGCAGGTTTTGACGGACCATTTCTAACTTTGGATAAAGCCCACCTCAAAGTGCGCCTCATTCCCCTGGTCCAATCTCGCCTTGAAGTTGTGGCTCTCAATATTAAAGGACTGTCACTTTTTTTGGCCCGCAATGTCCAAGGTACAACCAACTGGGAAGACTTAGCCACACCAGGGCAGACGGAAATAAATAGCGGTAATGACTCCATCCTCAAAAAGGATACTCGTGTCCCCCTAATAGCCTCCCTTATTGTTGATGGTTTGCATATAGCGAACACCAAAATCACCTGGGATGACCAGTTTAAAAAGAAGTCTTTTGAAGTACGGGGCGTAAAAATTGATGTGTCAAATTTTGCCTTTGGTATTCCCTTTGACATCCAATCCCGAGCTCAGGCTAATTTTCCCTCTTTTGAGGGCGAACTCACTTTTGCCACTGAGGCTGTTTTGGAGCTGGACCGTCTGGATCTTAAAAAACTTAAATTGCATGGACAAATCCAGGGCCCTGGCCTGCCTCACAGCCCGGAATCTGTGCAGTTCACTGCTGATTTTTTCTCTACCACAGGAAGACTGGACAACGGACACTTGCAAGGACTTGGTATGGATATGCGTTTTACAGCCCGTGAAACTGATGTATCCAGCACAGGTCGCATTGAGGTTGCCCCCTTTTCCCCCAAAAATCTTTGTACCCGTTTAGCCATACCTTGGCCCCAGTTTGTCGATCCATCATCTCTTGGCCAGGCAGCCTTTATCTGCAACTGGGCGGCAAACACAAATGGACTCAAAGTATGGGATCTGAATCTGACCGTGGACAACTCAACCCTGACCGGCAACCTGGAAATAGCAAACCCTAAAAAAGACCCTCTTATTGCCCTTGATCTGCGTGTGAACGATCTCAATATTGATAGCTACATGATTCAGTCACCTGATACTGCAAAAAATAACTCTGCACATAATATCGATCTGCCCGTTACAGAACTACGCAAACTCAAAGCCAAGGCCAAATTGGCTATTGGCTCCCTGACCATTGCTCATGTCCGCTGTACAAACGCTCTAATCCAGGGAAAAATCTCTTCAGGTCGCCTGGTTATGGATACCCTGGAGGCCGAGGCCTATGGTGGACGCATCCAGGCTCTGGGCAGTTTGGACGTGAACAAAAAAAAGCCGTTATGGACCTGGCAGCACTCCATGTCTGACGTGCAACTCGGAACACTCCTGCAAGATGCAATAGGAATAAAGCACCTTAGCGGCACCACACAAAGTACAGCCAGGCTACACACCCAAGGAGACAAGGTCCCTGACCTTATACGTCATTTGGGTGGCAGTTTTGATTATAAAGTAGAAAACGGTGTTATTTATGGGGTAAACATAGCTCAAAATGTTCGTGATACCCTGCGCACCATTAAAGCCCTTGGACCTGGACCCCAAGAAGCAAAGCAAACGCTCTTTTCCCAGTTGTCCATGAGTGGAACTATAAAAAATGGTGTAGAGACAACCCACAGCCTATTATTAGCAACACCTCGATTGCGCATCACTGGCAACGGGTGGGCAGATTTAGTACATGTCACCATGGACTATGGATTGACCCTCCATTTACAGGGTAGTCAGGGCAGATTTGATGAAGGCCTTTTGGGCATCAATAGCTTTCCTGTCCGGGTCAGCGGGCCTATTGATCAGCCCACCATTACTCCAGATTTGGGCGGAGTGCTCCGCTCTCTAGGCTCCACTGGTACCCAAGGTCTTGAAAAGACCTTGAAGGGTATCCACGGTGGACTCAAACAACTTTTCCAATAAAAAAGGGCGGATCACATAAACCCGCCCTGAACATGCCTGTGGCTACAAATCACAAACGTTATTTATAAGCCCTTGTCCGCCATGATTTTGGCCAGATCAGCTACCCGGCAGGAATATCCCCATTCGTTATCGTACCAAATGAGCACCTTGGCCAAATTCCCGGCTTGAACAGTGGTAAAATCTGCTTCCACTACACCCGAATGGGGATCAGCAATAAAATCCGAAGAAACCAGGGCTTCCTCAGAATAGCCCAAGATCCCCTTGAGTTCTCCCTCAGCTGCAGCCTGGAAAGCACTTCGCAATTCTTGGGCTGTGGTATCACGTTCCAGCACGGCCACAAAATCCACTAAAGATACTGCTGGCACTGGTACGCGTACAGAATAACCATCAAACCGCCCGGCCATTTCTGGGAGCACTTTGGCAACAGCCTTGGCTGCACCAGTAGATGTGGGGATCATATTGCAAGCCGCAGCCCTGGCCCGGCGCAAATCTTTATGAGGCAGATCCAAAATACGCTGATCATTGGTATAGGCGTGAATGGTAGTCAGCACCCCCTTGGCCACCCCAAAATGTTCATGCATGACCTTGACTGCCGGAGCCAGACAATTGGTGGTACAAGAAGCGTTGGAAACAATATGATGTTTGGCTGGGTCATAGTCTGACTCATTAACACCAATAACCACGGTCAAGTCCTCATCCTTGGCTGGAGCAGTAATAATGACTTTTTTAGCCCCGCTTTCCAAGTGTTGAGCAGCTGTGGGACCGGTACGAAAAATACCAGTGGATTCAATAACAATATCTACCCCACAGGATTTCCAAGGAATCAACTTGGGGTCACGCTGAGCAAAACTTTGCACGGCCCACTGCCCACCAATGCGAATACTTTCATCATTGGACTCAATGCTTTCAGCAAAACGACCATAGGATGTGTCCCGGCCCAACAAATGAGCGTTGGTACGGGTGTCAAACAAGTCATTGATGGCCACAACTTCCAGACTGTCGCGATGATTTTGCCAAATGGTTTTGAGCACCTGACGACCAATACGCCCAAAGCCGTTAATACCTATGCGTAATTTTCCCATAATCTGCTCCTAATCTTCAAAGACCTGGTAGTCGTAGGCGTTAATAAGTTCCATCTGTCGTTTCAGGGTCTGATGCATCCGTGCATTTTCAATGGCAATGGCTGAAATATTGGCAATAGCCTGTAAAAAACCCATATCCTCAGCATCAAAGTCACGCTTTTCTGCAGTATACAATCGCAATACCCCAATGGGTCTGGTTCCCTCCACCATCATGGGTGCCACCAAAACAGAAGTAAGGCCCTCTTTGCTGGCCTCCTGACCATATTGAAAACGTGAGTCAGTGCTCACATCGGCAATCTGAACCACATTACCGGCAAAAGCCTCGCGGTCCAGGCCACTTTTGGCTACCTCTACCACTCCTTTTTTAGCATAACGCTCGCTCAACCCATAGTAGGCAGCAGGTTTTAACACGTGACCGGAACCATCCAGCAAACGGATAAAACACCCTTTGCCACCCATAGCCCGGGTAACTTGCTCAGCAATACGGCTTAAAACCTCACTGGGATCCAGACTGGAATTAACCGTTCGGCTGACTTCATAAATTATCTCATATCGTTTTTGACTCATAATATCCTCCTTTGCTCGGTACAACGTGTCAGAGTAAGTACGTGACAAGGCCACAAAAGACTATCCCCTTTCTTCAGACAAATAAGGAGCCAGCTCATTTTTCCTGTTTGTTCCAATTTCGCCCAAGCTCATCCCGAGTAAGCATATTTTAATCCATGCTAGCCCTAGATATTGGTAAACCATCTTGGAACCATACACCTCTATGCTAGCCAAACAGAACGCAAACATGATAAAAAATTTTTGAATTTTGTAGCAAGTAATTTCCAGCCAAAAAACAATAGCGCTATGATTAGAATACATTCCATGACATCCCTTCCTTTTTTCTGGCGCACAGCCTTGGCTGGACTTTCCGGGTTCCTTTTCTTTTTGTGTCTTCCAGCTCCCAATCAAGGCTGGTTGGCTTGGATTGCCCTTGTTCCTCTTGTTTGGGCCTGCCAAGGAACTACTCTCCGACAAGCAATGATTTTGGGGTTGCTTTATGGAATAATCAGTCATTTTTTAATTTTTTTCTGGATTTTTCATGTACCGCAATTTCACTGGTATCATGCCTGCATCCTGGCCTTCTACCTTGGACTTTACCCGGCCGTTTGGTGTGGTGCTTTAGCTCTTTTACCTAAAATACAGTTTTACCAGCTCCTCATCGCCCCCGCTTTCTGGGTAATCCTGGATTACTTCCGGGCTCATGCAGGTTTTTTGGCCTTTTCTTGGGGATCCATGGCCTACACCCAACACGAAAATTTACCTATTTTGCAAATCATGAGCCTTACTGGCGAATATGGTCTGACCTTTTTGCTCATTGCCATAAACATGGCTGCATATATTTTCCTATCCAAAAAATGTATAAAAGTACTGGCTGTGACTCTGGCTGTCGCCATGGGTATTTGGGTCTGGGGATTTTTTTCTTTGACTCATACTCCCGTGGCGTCGCAAACTGTCAACATCGCTCTTGTCCAGCCAAGTATCCTTCTGGAAGAAAGAAAAACAGAAGCAGGACTTGAGCATTCCCTACAGCGTTTGGAGCATCTCACCCAAAGTGCTGCTCAGCAGCATCCAGACTGCATTGTCTGGCCAGAAACAGCTCTGCGCGATTTTCCCAAAAATACTGACCAAGCTAACCGCATCAAAAAACTTGTTAAGCAGATTCAAATCCCCATTATCTTTGGAGCTTCAGAGTATGAAAAGTATGCGCTTTCTCCTGACCTCCAGACAAATCAACCTGTGGGCATCTACGGTACCTTGGCCTATAATTCTGCCTTCTTGTTGTTTCCCAATGGCACTTTGGAAAAGCCATATAGAAAACAACGCCTAGTTCCCTTTGCCGAATACTTGCCTTGGCAACCATGGTGTAAATGGCCACATTGGCTCATTGAAAAAAGCTATCATATTACTCCCGGTTCTGAGCCTGAACTTATGATTCTTGATTCAGAGCTGGTTGTTGCTCCCATCATCTGCTGGGAAAATCTGTTTGCCGACTTCATTTACCCTTTGGTTAAAGATGGAGCCAATATCATTGTGCAACTAACCAACAACAATCACTTTGGATTTTCTGCCGCATCCCGACAACACAATATTGCCTCACAATTTCGAGCCATTGAAAATCGGACACCCATAGTAGTTGCATCCAATACTGGACCTTCTATTATTTTTGATAGTCAGGGAAGAACCTTGGCCGTTCTGGATGAGCTCTTCCAAGAAAATTTCATTCATGCCTTGATTCCCTTGGAAGACAAGCGTACATTCTACTTTAACCATCCTGATTGGCTGGCATGGGTATGTATCTTTTGGATCTTTCTCAACTTAATACTGATGATTGTTCGTCATTACAAACCTCGCTGACATGGCTTATTACCAAAGATTATGCCTTTGTGCCCAATGTCTTGCAAAGGAGGAACCATGAAGAAAAATAGTGCTGTTTTTTTCCTAACTCTTTTTGTGTTGTCTGTGGCAATATCAGCAGAGTCTGCATCCTTTGATACCCAAGGCACTGGGTCGGCTGGTTGTGAAACCATCATCACGGTAACATCAGTAAAATTTGTCAAAGTAGAAGGTTTTGCATTCCGCTATGAATTTACTGGTTTTTCCGAAGATCGGCCCAAGGACAACCTGGCTGCCTGTCCCCCTGGTAAATTTCAATTAAAGGGCGTAGGTACCTGGCACTATGTCAGTGGATTTACAACAGAAGAGATCACAGGAGTTGGTATCCATTACAGTGCTTCGTGTATGATTGCCAAAAACCCTTGGACAAACCCAGGTCAGACTTGCTTAACCACCCCAACGGGAACTATACCGCCAGGAACTTCCTTCCCAGCTTCTGTACAATATTTATCACCTGCCCAGCGACAGCAATTAATTGCGGAAACTCCCGACGCAGCATCTTTGCCAAAGCCAGCTTGGCCTGACCCACCTCCAAAAATCATTGCTCCTGTTCAAAACACAAAATTTACCTCA
Source organism: Desulfovibrionales bacterium (assembly GCA_012727715.1). GTDB lineage: Bacteria > Desulfobacterota > Desulfovibrionia > Desulfovibrionales > Desulfomicrobiaceae > Desulfomicrobium. The sequence goes on from JAAYGN010000190.1 coordinate 19,210, forward strand.
CACTCTTTGCCTCCTAAAGAAAAAATTACAATTCAAGTGGAATATAATTACTCAAGTGGATCCATGAAATATGAATTTGAAAAAAAGGTCAGCTTGCACAACACCAATATGTTTACCTATGTTAAGCAAAATCTGCCCGTTGTGCATGAGACAAAAAGTGGCAAAATTACTACTTCCCAATTTATTCTTGATGGTGGGGAGTGGAGGTTTCGCTGTATTCATTCTGGTTCTGAGGCATGGAGTGAATGGCGAAATTTGAGCATAGAAGGAGCACTGCCGAAAATACAAAGCACCGATCCTAAGAAGAACCTGAAACTAAATCCCAAATTGACCATACAACCCCAAAGTACCTTGGGCGAACCACCAGAACAATAGGATTTCCTTTCAGTACGTTGCGTCCATATGCTGGAGCGTATCTATTGTCAGGAATTTTCAAAGGAAAAATTCCTCAATCAGACAAATGTTGAATTTTCAGCCTGTAAAGGATAGGAGGCGGTCAATTCATTTTTAAGGAGACCATATGGAACGTACCTTTTCTATTATCAAGCCAGACGCAGTTGCCCGCAATCTGCAGGGCGAAATCATGGCCATGATTCAAAATGCCGGCTTGCGCATTGTGAGCATGAAAATGCTGCACCTGACCAAAGCCCAAGCTGAAGGTTTTTATGCTGTGCATAAAGAGCGGCCTTTTTTTGACAGCCTGACTGAATATATGAGTTCTGGCCCTTGCGTGGTTATGTGTCTGGAAGGCGACAATGCCATTCAAAAATACCGCGACCTCATGGGTGCCACCAATAAGGATAATGCTGCGGAAGGAACCATTCGTAAAAAATACGCCCTGGATATTGAAAAGAACTCTTGCCACGGTTCTGATGGTCCAGATACAGCGGCTATGGAAATTGCTTATTTTTTTAACGCACTGGAGCTTGTGGGATAATGAAAAAGCTGGGAATCATTGGACTGGGGAACATGGGCGGTGCCATTGCCCAAGGTCTGGTACCATCAAAGACCTTGGAAATCTTGGGCTTTGATCCAGCTTTGGCTACCCAGACAAAAATGGCTCATATCATGACCGTCCTGCCTTCAGGGCAAGATGTAGCCCAGCAGGCTGATATCCTTTTATTGGCTATCAAGCCGCAGCTTATGCGCCAGGTTCTTACGAGCCTGGCCCCCCACTTACGACCTGAGACGTGTCTGGTTTCCATTGCTGCCGGTATTACCTTAAAACAACTTGTTGAGTGGTCTGGACAAATCTGCCCTGTAGTTAGGATCATGCCCAATACTCCGGCTTTGGTGGGTCAGGGCGTGTACGCTCTGTGCTTTGATCATGAACTTTTGACTGAAGCCCATAAAGAAAGCATTTTGCAAATTTTTACTTCTATTGGCCAAGCCCACGTTTTGCCCGAATCTCTTTTTGACGCCTACACCGGCCTCATTGGTTGTGGCCCAGCCTATGTTTTTGCCTTTATGGAAGGACTTATCGACGCTGGTGTGACTCTGGGACTCACCAGGGACCAGGCCACCCAAATGGTTAAGGGGCTTATTTTGGGTTCAGCGCACATGGCCGAAGCCAAAGATGCCCATCCCACACTACTGAAAGAAATGGTAACTTCTCCTGGTGGAGCGACTATTACTGGTCTTAACACCTTAGATGAGCATCGTTTCAAGTTTGCCATCAGCCAGGCAGTGCACACAGCGGCTCAAAAAAGCAAAAAATTGGGCGACTAGATACAAGTACTGCCTCTGTATGAAGTACGTATTTTGCTCCCAACGTCTGGCCGTCCAGCCCGTTACAGAGGCAGAAATCCAAAATATTCATGAGATTTTTGCCTCCAATGCTGACCTGCTCCAACTTCTTGACCGTGAACATGACCCCAGGATTCATGCCGAGCAATTTGTCTTTTCTCGTATCCTGCCACCCAATGGCATAAGCAACCAAATGTATAACCTGACCTTACGACGCAAGGACACGCAAAGTATTGTTGGATTGCTCGGACTTTATGAGGGATATCCCACAGCGCACATTGCCTATCTTGGACAACTCTTTCTCCACACTCGCTACCAGGGGCAAGGCTTGGGTCAGGAAATCTATGAACAATTGGAAAACTATCTACGGTTACGAGCCATACGGGCAGTGAGAGTTGGAGTGGCGTTACGCAATTGGAATGCCTTGCGTTTTTGGATCAAGCGTGGTTTTTTGCATATCACCGGCATGAGTGGAGATCGAAATTTTAGCTCACAAAAACACGCTTTTTTGGAATTACAAAAAAAATTGTAAACTTTACATTGTAAGTTGGAAATTCTTGACAGATCTGGCCACCCAAAGATAGATATTTTAAATTAAGGGCGATTAACTCAGTGGTGAGAGTGCCATCTTCACACGGTGGAAGTCACAGGTTCAAATCCCGTATCGCCCACCACAAACAAAAAACCCCTTGAAAAGTCATCGCTCAAGGGGTTTCTTCATTAAACATGCTTCACTTTCTCAGCTCGTTACATTTACTCAACGCCACATTCTTGTTGATATTGTACCCATAGCTTGAGCTCGGGCATATCTGCTTGAATAGAAAAATTTGTTTGCCTGTCCTCATTAAGAAACAAATAAGCTGGGACTGGCATGAATAGTGAGAGGTGCTGGGACTGCTGATCATCTTCTGCCACTTTTTGTTCTTGCTCTAAAAAATCTTGGGCAAGCTTTTGAAGCCACTGGTTATTTTCATCCACAATCTGTTTTTGCTCACGAGTTATCCTTTTATGCGATTCTGGGGTGAACGATATGTGAGACATGACAGACAAGTCTTTTTCTAACAAAAGTCCTGAATATGGCTGCATCCTTGTCGTTGATATGGGGACCCACGCTACCTGGCAAGTAAGAAGAAAATCAGAGTCTTCTTGTATTTGATGAAATATTTCTCGACTAGGCTCGCTAAATACATCAACAAAAATATAAATCCTTGCTGGGCCCTGCCCTTGGACACAAGCTCTGTTATGAACAAAAACCTTTGTTTCTGCCCAAACAGCATCTCCTGAACATAGCTGATCTTGCGCGCTGGTGATGTCTGGAGCATGTTTTTTAGCAATGAACTTTTGAAAGAAAACATTGGGGTCTTCTTTGTCAGTAGCATTAAAAGTATCCCCCAAATCTAACGGCTTATTTGAGGCTTGCTCTTGAATTAAATCCATAAATTCTTGAATATCAATAGTGTTATTTTCGGCACATGCAAAAGATGAGAACAGCATCACAAAAATAACAATCAACACTATCTTCCCTAAACCTTGCATTTTCCCATACTCCTATTGTCCTAGAATGTGTTAAATTCCTACAATAAAGCCCTGGTGAATCCTATAAACAGGCTACCAGAAGAGAGGTAACAGAACAATACGCATATATCATCAAACTTTTGATCACAAATCCGGATTCAGAGAAAAGTCGTCATTTTTTGTAAAGATAGAAACTTACACATTAAAAAGAAAATGAACCACATCTCCATCTTGGAGTACATATTCTTTACCCTCAACGCGCAGCACGCCAGCAGCTCGGCATTTGGCTTCAGAGCCATGTCCAATATAATCAGCATAAGCAATGACCTCAGCCCGAATAAATCCACGCTCAAAATCGGTATGAATGACTCCTGCGGCCTGGGGTGCCTTCCAGCCCTGATGAATGGTCCAAGCATGAACTTCTTTGGGCCCAACCGTGAAATAGGAAATAAGCCCAAGCATTTCATAGCCTGTACGAATGACTAGATCCAAACCCGACTCATCCACCCCATAGGAGGCTAAAAATTCATGGGCTTCCTCTAGGGAAAGACCTACCAGTTCCTCTTCCATACGTGCAGATATTTTTACCGCCCTGGCACCACGAGCACTAGCCAACTGCCGGACTCGTAACACATGGTCATTATCGTGGACGATTCCGTCCTCATCTACATTCATTCCAAAAATCACTGGCTTAAAGGTAATGAGCAAAAGGTCCTTACGCAGCTCTTGGCCCAACTCACCATGCAGTTCAGGCAAATCTATGGCCGGTTTTCCTGTTTGCAAATGACTGGTCAGGGTCTGCAACAAATCCAATTGCGGCCCAAGTTTTTTATCTCCTTTGAGTTGCTTGGCCAGACGTTCGGCCTTGCGTTCCACAGCTTGCAAGTCAGCCAGAATCAATTCTGTATCAATGACCTCAATATCTCGCACTGGATCCACAGAGCCATCCACATGGACCACATCATCATTTTCAAAACAACGCACCACATGTAAAATAGCGTCAGCTTCACGAATATTGGCCAAAAACTGATTCCCCAACCCCTCACCTTTGCTGGCACCTTTAACCAGGCCAGCAATATCAATAAAATCCACAGTGGCCTGAATTAACTTTTGTGACCCAGCCAGTTCTTGCAGTTTGGGTAAACGAGCATCAGGCACAGGTACCACGGCCTTGTTGGGCTCAATAGTGCAAAAAGGATAATTAGCACTTTGTGCATTTTGTGCCTTGGTCAGGGCATTAAATAGCGTGGATTTACCCACATTGGGTAACCCCACAATACCAATACTAAGTCCCATATTGTCTCCTTGTTTCCATGCCCCAGACCATGGCTGCCCATTACAAAACAGAACAACTGGCATATGGCCAGGTTCACACGGCAATCTTGGTCGATGGAGAGGGAAAAATATTTGATTTGTCGTGATTTCGGATCGTTAAAAGCCGAAGTGGTGCTGCCATAATATGATCACCATCAGGACGCAAGATGAATGCAACTTATGAAATTATCCAAAAACTTGTAGATTTAAGCAAGGCAGTCTGGGGAATTCTATTTGTACTTTACAACCAAGGCAGATAATAAACATTCATTATGCCAAGCTAAAGGGAATAAAAATGGAAGAAAAACGTATCAATCCATGTTGTCAAAATCTTAGCTCTTTCAAGGTTATGGACGTGCTGGAGCGGGCTTGCACTCTGGAACAGACTGGTCGGGATATTATTCATTTACAAATCGGCGAACCAGATTTTGATACCCCCCAATGTATCAAAGAAGCCGCCTGCCAGGCCATCCAGGATGGACGCTGTCACTACACCCATTCTTTAGGCATCATTGAGCTACGCGAGGCCATTTGTACCCATTATGAACAAAAATACAAAGTTATCATTCATCCTGATCAGATATTGGTGACCTCAGGTACCTCAGCAGCCATGCTTCTGGTTTTCTCTCTACTCCTTCAAGCTGGAGACCGGGTTCTGCTTTCAGACCCAAGCTATGCCTGCTATCCCAATTTTATCCGCTTTGCCGGAGCTGTACCAGATTTTCTACCTGTGCATGAAAAAGATGGCTTTCAATTCCAGATGGAAAACATCCTGGCCCGTGGGACTAAAAATCTGCGTGGAATCCTGATCAACTCCCCGGCCAACCCCACAGGCACCCTCATCAGCTCAGACCTCTTTCAAGAACTGTCTAACCTGGATGTACCTATTTTTTCTGACGAAATTTATCATGGTCTGGTCTATGAAGGTCAGGAACGAAGTGTTTTGGAATTTACAGATAATTGCTTTGTTTTTAATGGTTTCTCCAAACTCTATGCCATGACTGGTTGGCGACTGGGCTACGTCATTGCGCCCAAGAATTTTATGCGCAAGCTACAAACCATGCAGCAAAATTTCTTTTTATGCACCAGCTCCATTGCCCAGTGGGCTGGTGTAGCTGCGTTAACAAAGGCCCAAGACGATGTGGCTCACATGAAGTCCATCTACAATCAACGCCGACAATATATGATTAGCCGTTTACGCGACCTTGGCTTTGGCATCATGGTCGAGCCCACTGGCGCCTTTTATGTGCTGGCCAATGCCAAAAAATACACTTCCGACTCTTTGGCTTTTACCTTTGATCTTTTGGAACAAGCTGGTGTGGGCGTGGCCCCAGGTATAGACTTTGGACCAGGAGCCGAGGGGTACTTGCGTTTTTCCTATGCCAACTCTTTGGAAAATATAAAAGAAGGCATGGCCCGGCTGGAAAAATATTTGGGAGAATTGGCATGAAATGGGTGGAAGTAGCCATTAACGGCCCCTGTTGTTCAGGCTGCATGGCCTGTGTGGAACTGGCTCCGGAAATTTTTAACTTTGATGAAGCCACTGACATTGCTGTGGTTATCAAAACCCCCTGCCCGGCAGACATTGCCCACAAAGTAGCTGCCTATTGCCCTGATGATTGTATTGATATCATAGAGTAGTTTATTTCTTTGTTTTTGTAGGTAATCATGCTAAATTTTGTGCATGAATACTCAAAAACACATTCATTTTTGGGCCAAAACCACTGCTGATGGTTTACCCGGCATTTCTGTTGGCAAGCACATGCGTAATGTCGGGCATGTGGCCCAGCTATTGGCCAAACGTTCCTAAGCGATGAACAAGCCATATCGTATCCCCCCTACCCTATAGGGAAATCCTGTACTCCCAATTCAGTATCCAAAAATCCTACACCAGAGAATGAGCAATGAAAAAGACGCTTGTTGTCATGAAGTCTTGTTGATTTTTAGCATCATGTTTTTAGTGCAATAAAAGCATACAAGTATTCTATTGATAAAAGAAATAATTTTGCAACCAAGCGCTTTTGGGAATATAGCAAGGTCAGATCCAGCATGGTTACAGGTGGATTCATCCCCGCCATATAATTTTTCTACTTTTTATGGATATAAGAAGTGGAGAAAAGGCATCAAGAAATAAATAAGGCATACCCATGGAACAATTAACTGACTTAAAAGCTATTTTACACTCTCACCGGGCCAATATTTATTATTTAGAAAAGTGTCGTATTCTGCAAAAGGATGGTCGAGTTTTGTACCTAACAGAAGCAGATAAGCAAAACCAATATTGGAATATTCCCATTGCCAATACTACTTGCCTGCTTTTGGGCATAGGTACTTCCATCACTCAGGCGGCCATGCGCATGCTGGCCCAGGCAGGAGTTTTAGTGGGTTTTTGTGGAGGTGGTGGCACGCCTTTGTTAATGGCCACGGAAATTGAATGGTTAACCCCGCAGAGTGAATATCGCCCAACAGAATATTTACAAGGTTGGATGGGTTTCTGGTTTGATGAAGCAAAACGCTTAGCAGCAGCAAAAATTTTTCAACAATCCCGGCTACAATTTTTACAAAAAGTATGGTCCAAAGATAGAGAGTTAAAACTTGAAGGCTTTGATATACATGCCCCTTGGCTAGAATCCATGCTTGCTGAACATCCAACAAAAATAGAAGCAGCCAGAAATGTGGGCAAGTTACTTCAGCTTGAAGCAGACCTGACCAAAAAGCTCTATGGTTTTGCAGCCAGAAATACCAAACAAGATGGTTTTGTGCGTGAAAGAGAGGCACAAGACAAAGCCAATAATTTTTTAAATCACGGCAATTATCTGGCCTATGGTTTGGGAGCCACTACCCTTTGGGTCTTGGGCATTCCCCATGGTTTTGCAGTTATGCACGGCAAAACAAGGCGCGGTGCTTTGGTGTTTGATGTTGCTGACTTAATAAAAGATTCCATTGTGCTACCCTGGGCTTTTATTTGCGCCAAAGAAAATGCCTCTGAACAAGAATTTCGCCAGCAATGCTTACAAGCCTTTACTGATCACAAGGCTCTGGGATTTATGTTTAACGAGGTCAAGCGTGTCGCCTTACTGTTCAGTGGTGTTGAAGGTGAAGAGCCATGATGGTGGTCTTTGTTTCCCAATGCGAAAAAAATGCTCTGGCCAAGACAAGGCGTGTCCTTGATGCCTTCGCTGATCGCATTGGTGATAATACCTGGCAAACCGTGATTACCGATGAAGGCTTACAGGCAGTACGCAAGTTGTTGCGTAAGACTGCCAGCAAAAGTACCGCTGTAAGCTGTCATTGGATTCGTTCACGTTCGCGAAGTGATTTATTGTGGATAGTGGGGAATAGAAGAAAGTTTAATGAACAGGGCATAGTGCCGGTGAATTATACAGAGGGCGACATAGATCAGTTTATGGATAAAGAGAAATGGCAAAGTTTGGAGGTAATAAAATGCTTATCAGCAATTGCAGGCTTTTTTCATGATTTAGGAAAAGCTAGTTTTTTATTCCAACAAAAGCTCAATCCTCAAAAAAGTAAAAGCATCAAAACCTATGAGCCGTATCGCCACGAATGGGTTTCTTTACGTCTATTCCAAGCCTTTGTTGGTGGGCAAGCAGACAGAGAGTGGCTTAAATCACTTGCCAATGTGAATAATGAGACAGAACAGTATGTTCTATCATCACTTGAAAGATTAAAAGATGGACTGGTTAATAATCCTAAACAGGCTGAGTGCACCTTGCCGCCTTTAGCAAAATGTATTGCTTGGCTGATTGTTTCGCATCATAAATTGCCGTTTTATCCAGAGCAGGGGGATAACCCACCAAATTTTGTAAATGTTGAAAACTGGTTTGAAGCTAACTTAGAGTCGAGCTGGAACTCGCCACAGTGTTTATCGAATGATTGGGTTATAGAAGATAAGCAAAATAATTGGTGTTTTCCTGTTAGTACACCTTTTATGAGTAGCCTATGGCAAGCACGTGTAAGAGTGTTTGCGAAAAGATTTCTAAGTTATGAAGAAGCATTTAGCTCAAACTGGTTTGATCAACATTTTACGTTACATCTTTCCCGTTTATGTATGATGTTATCTGACCATCATTACTCATCGGGAGTTAAAATAAGCGAAGCAGACCAAGATCCTAACTACCATGCCTATGCCAATACCTGTAAGAATGAATTTAACCAAGTTTGCTACAAGCAAAAGTTGGATGAGCATAATATCCAAGTAGGGATCAATGCTTATGCCATTGCAGAGGGCTTGCCTAAGCTACTTCGTGAGTTGCCATTTCTTGGTGCTGTCCCTGCTCTTATTAAAAAAGTACATGAAGAGTATAGAAATGATTATGGATGGCAAGATGATGCTTATGCATTAGCCAAATCTTTGCGCCAGGATGTTCAAAATAAGGGCTTCTTTGGTGTTTCTATGGCTTCCACAGGCAAAGGTAAAACACGTGGCAATATGCGCATTATGTATGGATTATCTGAAAAACCACGTATTAGTGTGGCCATGGGTTTAAGAACATTGACTTTACAGACTGGCGATGTGTTTAAAGAAGATATAGGCTTGGATAGAGATGAACTCGCGGTGCTAATCGGTTCTTCAGCAGTTAAAGAGCTGCACGAACAGAATAAGTTAGATCAAAATAAAATATCTGAGCAGAAGGAGTCCGAACTAGGAGGTAGCTTGTCGTCTGAAAGCTTACTGCAAAATGAGCTGGTGCTAGTTGAACAGATGCCAGAATACTATGGCGATTTCAAAAAATGGATAGAACATGACCCTAAAATTGTAAAACTTATACAAGCTCCTGTTTTAGTTAGCACTATAGATTATTTAATGCCAGCAACAGAAGGAGTACGAGGTGGGCAACAAATAGCACCAATGCTGCGTTTACTAAGCTCTGATGTAATTTTGGATGAACCAGACGATTTTGGTTTAGATGACTTGCCTGCTTTGTGTCGCTTGGTGAATTGGGTGGGAATGTTGGGTGGCCGTATTCTGTTGTCAACAGCTACTCTATCGCCAACTCTGGCAAAAGCATTGTTTGCAGCTTATCAGGCGGGTAGAAATCACTATGTTAAGGCTAACTCCACCAAGGGTATAGAGAATGCTATTGTGTGTGCTTGGTTTGATGAGTTTACTAAAAATAAACCTAAATCAGAAAACATATCGTCTATTTCTGAGTATGAAAAAGCACATGCTGATTTTGTGAAAAAGAGAATAAATAATCTGCAAGAAGAAAATCTAGTCTTGCGTAAGGGAAAAATAATTCCCATAAGCAAGAATAATCAGCTCCCGCCAAGTAAATTATTCGCAAATTCCGTATTTCAATCTATAGCTGAATTACACCGTTCCCATGCAATAACGATTGAAGATAAAAAAGTATCTTTAGGGCTCGTGAGAATGGCT
>JAAYGN010000191.1 GCA_012727715.1 Desulfovibrionales bacterium
CCACCTCCCAAGGAGGTGTTAAGCCCAGGGCCAGTTGGAAAAGGTCTGTGTCTCTCATGGAGTAGCGAATTAACTAAATGCGATTATGGGTTCAAGAACAATTACCCACTTAAAACAGCGAGGAACCAAAAATTTTGAAGATCTTTTTCATATGCAAATTCATTTTCATAAGTCTCATTTGATGTAGTATCAGCTTCGTCTATAGTATCATTAATATTTTGTTTAACATAAATAGGCTCTGGGTCTGATGTAGGATCATAAAGGCGAAAATTCTTTCTATCAATTTGAAAAAACAAATCGTCTTTTCCATTTGGGTTGGCATTATAATGGATTCGAGTCGGAGCGTTGGTTGATAGTTTTAGCAAATGAGCTGAAACAGTGGCTGGTTTTACGAGAGGATAGTTGGTTGCAAACCAAGAAACAATCTTATTTCTTGAAATCACATCTCCTTTGCTAAGAGCCAAGTCTTTAATAAGGTCTTGGAAAAGAAGAACAACAGGTTTGTCATATAACGCCATTAGATACTCCTTTTGTAAACTCAATTAATACAAATGGCTTTTCCCATTATTGGCAAAAATAACCACTTTTCTAGGACTTTTTTATTCGTCACGCCTTCAACTCCTAGTGCATAGGCATCTAGTTGGCCAGAATATACCTGAGCAATTTTCTCAAGCCGTTCTGAGGTACCCAATGAGGATTTATGGTCAATGATAATGTAGCCCTCAGGAGTTTCTAATAAAAGGTCAACCCACCCTTGCAAATACTGTCCACCTTTGACTTCGTAAGTCACAGGAACTTCTGCACGCATCTCTGCTTGTGCCCACTTTGATTTTATCCAAATGTGTAATGAGTCAATTTGAGCCTTGATTTCAGAAACACTAAATAGCTCTCCAAGACCATAGCCACGAAAAATTTCTTGGATTTCCTGTTCATCAATAGGGACCAACGGGTCAGTAAAGCTTGCTGCCAGGCAAGTATGAAGGGCTTGGCCAACAATACTCCAGTCCAAATTTTTGTTTGTATTGGTCCGTATTGGCGTTCCTACTTTGTCTTGATGAAGTATTTCTGCCCGCCTAGCCTTGAAATCTGAAGGCGCAAGAAACATAGATAGATGCTCACTATTTGTTTGAGCAGTTTTGAACCAGGCAAGATCAACTGGTACTTTGCTTTTTATATCTGTTTTTTCATCTGCAACTAGGTCAAGGTGTTGGGCAGGAATGGTTGTGCCACTTGGCAAAGCAAGATGATCTTGTTCATGGTTTATAGAAAATAACCAATCAGCTTCTAAGGTTTTAACCCATTGATCTTGTGAGCGAGCCTTGGGGTTTTGGGCTAAAATTAACATATCCTTTGGGCGAGTCATGCCCACATAAAGTAGGCGTTTTCCTTCTTCAACCGCACTGGTTAGGCTGTCCTGGTATTCTTCTGTGGCTTCTATTGTTTCTAAAATATCAATTCCTGTCAGTTGGTTGCCAAATGGCCAAGGCCAATAGCGTATACTTCGTCCATGAAGGGGATTTTCTATTTTGAAATCTTTTTTTGAATAAGCAGATATGGACCAAATAGCACTGCGAATAGGCTTTTCTAGTTCAGTGAGGATGACAATTGGCCATTCTAACCCCTTAGCTTTATGACATGTCATAATTGTTACTGCATCCAAGGCTGGAGCGGCTAATTCATCAGCCTCGGTTTCTTGTTGTTCACTTAACCACACAAGAAAACTATTAATGGTCACGGTTTCACGCAATGAATGACAACTGTCTTGATATTGCTCAGCCAAATTTATTATTGCATCCAAATTAGCAAGTCTCAGCCTAGCCATCTGGGGACTATCACACCAACTAAGGATATAGGCTGAAAGATCACATTCCATAACTAGCAGCCTAAGAATTTCATGTGGTGTAAGTACTTCTAGTTGATCTCTTAGCAAAGCGATACGTTCAAGAATTGGATGTGCATCTTTGCCACTTTCAAGCCAGTTCTTTGAATCATGACCCTGACTTAGGTATTGCAAGCGGTTGCTAAGCCAAACCTCTGGTTCTGTACAATCAGCAAGACTGATAATCTCAGCTGTAGCCAAAGTGTCATTTTTATCAATGACACGGCGTAAACACGCCAGAAGCAACGCGGCTTCTGGAGTTTTTAATAACCCTGCACTTGCAGTTGCAGTTGGAATACCTGCCAAACGTAAACTTTTAGCAATTTTTTCAACACCAGCATTGGTGCGAGTTAAAATAGCGATATCTCCATACTTTACAGGCTGGTGACAAGAATCTTTGTTTGTCACTTTAGAGAAAACAAGATCTTGCACGCCACTGGCCAGGGCTTGATAACGCTCATCTTCATTTTTCCCTTGTAGGAGCCAAGTTGCAAAGGCAGTGCTGTTGTGTCTCTCTTTTTTTTGCGGTGTTAGGATGATCTCATTTTGAGGTAGAGATTTTGTAAAGGCGTGTTGAAATATTTCGTTGGTTAACTGCACTAGGTGAAGCTGTGACCGCCAAGACCTATCAAGGACGTCAATGGTGCCACCAATCCTTGGAAAAGCCTGTATGAGCTTTTGCATAAGCTCTGGGGAACTGCCCCGAAATCCATAAATTGCCTGCTTGATATCTCCTACGAAATGACATTTTTTAGCGAATTTCGAGAGCTTAAGAAAAAGGGATAGTTGAATGGGGCTTGTATCCTGGAATTCATCTACTAATAATAAATCAAGCTCGTCAGATAAGACAGCAGTGACCTTTGGGTTGTCCAGCATTTCAAGGAAAAGTGCTTCCTGATCTGTAAAATCAACAACACCCAGGTCTTTTTTTCTAGTTTGGTAATTTTGAATGATGTTTGCGCAGGTTTCAAAAAGAATATTTAAGTACTTACGAATATCACCATGGAGCCTGGGATGGGCAGTACACATGGCTGCCAGGCGTGCTGCTTCTTCAATAGACTTTGTTGTATCTGCTTTTGCAGGTCTTTCTTTTGAAAATTTAATCCAAAGTGACCAAGGTGCCCGATTTTGCTCAAGCATGTGTCTAAAATTATTAATTAGCTGAAAGTATTTTTTTGTATTCTTATATGTGGTATCTTGTACCAGTGGGTCGAGATCATGAATGGCCTTAGCAATAGCCGTCAGAATCTGATCAGATAAATTTTCAGCGTATGGTTTGCCAAATTTTTCAAGAAGAGAATCTGCATTTTCATTAGCCATGCTCGGCAGCAGGGCAAGATCAATTTGATTCGATCTTACTACCATGATCATTTTGAGCAGGTCAGCTCTCCAGTCATCAATGCCCAGTCGCCAAGCCAAGTCTATCATAGTATTAAGATTCTTATCGGACAAAACCTCGTCAAGAGACTTTTGCATTAGAATCTTTGCCTGTCTTTCATCAATGACTTGTAAGTTAGGGGCGATACCATTTTCAAAAGCAAAACGCTCCAAGAGTTCTCCGCACACACTATTGACTGTGCCGATCCGTGCTTGGCCTATGGAGTTGGCTTGATTAAATAGTCCCAATTCTAACAGGTGGCAGCGAACACGTTCCCGAAGCTCTGTAGCTGCTTTTACGGTGAAGGTTGTGGCAATAACGCCTTGAGGCTGTATATCTCCTTTTTCAAGTTCTTTACGCAGGATTTCGGTAAGCCTATAGGTTTTCCCACTTCCTGCCCCAGCACTGATAAATTGCAAAGCAGTACTCATAAGCCCTCATCCCATCCTGCAAGGCTAAGGTAATCATTGTATTTTTGATTAAGAATTTCTAGCACCATACCCTCAGCAGGACCTTCACTAATCTCGCTGTCATCAACAGCCACTTCAATAAGCCCTTGGTCAAGAAGTTCACGACGCCAATTCCAAGTTGCAAGGAAGCGATTCCAAAGTTCCGCTGAACCCTCGTCCATGATTTCCTTATCCTTGGTGATGTACTGAGCATCAGGGAAAAATAATCGATCAGGGGCAATCAGTTTGGCTTGGCTAATGATAAAATAACTAAGGCTTGGCCATGTTCCACAATGTTGTCTGACCATTTCTCCATATAAAACCAACTGTAAATGGCGATTTTGAGCGAGTTTATCGGGATATTTCATCCCGCCTGCCCATTTCATATCAATAATGGCCTGTCTCCCAACGCTATCAGTGACCAATAAGTCTGCATAACCCACCAAGGACCCACCAGGAAAATGTCCTTGCAGTTTTACTTCTGATTCAATTTTTACCACGTTTGCTGAAACTAATTGTCTTTGTAATTCTAAAATAGCACGGAGAAGGTCTTCTCGAACGTTTGCCAATTCTGTTCGACGACCTGGCATCAGAAGAAGTGCACCTTCTGTGGACATTAAATAGTCAAAAGAGGAATCAAACCAGCTTGTTATTCGGTGTCTATTGAGGCTAAGAGCATTGGGCTGATTAAAAAAACGCTCAATTAAAGTGTGAGACAAATTGCCATACAACTGGAATAAGTCTGATACTGAAACGATTGAAGCTGGTACTAGTTTGGCCTGGTACTTTAAAACCCAATGATAGGGGTTAAAAAGAAAGGTCTCCAAGCTTGAAAAAGATTCTGTCTCACGCTTTGGCAGCATGATTTCTTTCGATATTTGCCACCAGCGTTTGGGTTTAGGAAGCGTTTTTCTTTCAATACAAAGGCAGGTATTGTCAGGATGCTCAATAAGTTTTTCAAGATTTACGATATGTGGTTTGTGATCTTTATCGAAAAGAGATTCAATCATAAGCCATAGAGGGTGAACTTCTACTCTTGCTGGCGGTAAAACCAAGATAAGCTGATTTTGGGCTGCAAGAATAGGCTTTCGCCAATCCCAAGCATTTCTATCTAGCTCATCGGCTATTTCTGGTAAATGTACACCATTGGCCCTAAGAGTTGCTAACTCAGCAGCAGACCAGAGGTATGGTTTTGGCAGAGGCGGGGCTTGAAGTTGCCACCAAATAACACGATCAGCTGGATCAATAGCTGCTCCAGGGTTTTCAATTTTTCGGCAAGACCTAGCTTGGGCAACTCTAAGTGGATTTTCAGCTCCTTTGGTTGTGCATTGAGATATAATTGTTTGCAGTTTATTTATCCCGACGTGGGTTTCTCCTTGGTCAGAAAGAGCAAGGAGAGCATTGTAACACGCTTGAGTTTGACTATACCCTCTACTAAATTTTGATTTTTCAATCGGGTCTTCATGACCTAATAGAACTCGAAAATATGCCAGAAGAGCTGCGACTCGTTCTAGCACAAATGAGATAGGTGCGCCTGTAACAGATGAATAGCGAGTGTCCTCCAGCCAAAAACGGACGGTCTTTAATGCTTCTCGCCATTTTAGATCTTTTTTCTCCCAACGAGCCTCTATTTTTTTTAAGCTGTTGTTCCAGGGTTCTCCACCAATACCTGGGTAGACAATAAGAGTTTGAACAAGGCTTTTACGTACGTCAGAGGGAATAGGACACAAAGGATGGGCTAAAAAACTTAGTAAATCATGCACATTCACTGGGTCCCATATTTGGGAAAGGGCAAGGGGAAGCAGTTGCAGTGTGGGACGAAAGGCACTTAATTCTTGAAAATTCGGTTGGGGCAGATCATATTGTTTAAAGGTGTCGACCAGGATGTCAGCTTTCGGAGCTACCAACAGTGTGTCCTCGGAGCTATTATGTAAAAGAGAGCCTAGCCAATACCCAGCAGATATGGAGGTGTCTGCCCTGACAATTGTAAGGCTACCATCATCTTGCCATTGGAGTTTGGGTAATTCTTTGTCTTGGTCGTGAGGTATTAAAGAATCTTGAAGGTTACGCAGCAAAGTGTTTGCAGGGGGCCGCGAGTATGCTGGAGAAGCTTTAATGGGTAGTTTTTGGAGAACTTGTTGCCAGGTCCAAGGATGCCATTTTAAAGGCTCACATAACTCAATAGAAGATATTCTGGGCTTTCGCTTTTGGATTTTCTTGGCAATTCTTACCAGGCGTTGTCCTTCAGACAAAGGGACAAGTTTTGATGCTTTGGCCTCAACATCTTGCATATCAGCAAGGCGTCCTCCTGGTTGGTTGGCAAATTGCCCTGACCATCCATGCAGATACCATTGATCTCGCCACAGCAAAAGCGTTCGAGCTGTTGCTAGATCATCAATAGCAAAGGTTTTATGAAAAAAACGCAGCGGATGGTCAGCTTGTTTGAGACAGCTAAGGTAGACCATAACGCGTTCTATTTGTGGGATATCCGTATGAGGCAGGCCAAGTTGAGTTTCTAAAATATCAAGTAGCCCCAGGGGGCCAACAGTCTTGAAATCAAGATTGTTAGTCCGAAATGATCCTTGTTCACCATCCAGGTTTCGTCCAAAACGAATACGCATAATACCCCAATTGTCTTTTACAAGTTTTGTTAAACATAACGACCGGATATCATCAAAAAGTGATCAGTGTCATAGATGCTACTGCTATAGGTCCACATGGAGTTGTTAAACTTTTTCCTAAAATGCGGCGTTGTTCTATCTTCAAAAGCGAATATTTGTGCTATTTAACAACTCGCAAAATCTAAGAATTTTTTTCATTTTGTATTCAAGTTTCTTTTTGAGCTGCTCATTCGAGATTTTATCAATGAAAATGCGAACCATTTTCCCTGCTA
>JAAYGN010000192.1 GCA_012727715.1 Desulfovibrionales bacterium
CCGTTGATATTGGTTGATCCAATATACATGGCTGGGCGCATTCGCACTGCAGCCAAGCCTTCAAGAACAGTGATATTATCCGCAGTATACGATGATGATTGAGACATACAATTCCAAATTTATTTTTTACACAGATTAATAATGAAATCCCAAAAAAGATCCTGATTTCTTTTGAGCGTTTATAATGTTATACTCTCGTCCAGATTCTTACAAGGAAAATTACATACTCTCTTCGTTGTAGTATATATTTTCCGAAATTTCTAAGGGCATGGTAAAAACCATGTAATGCGGGTCATCTTTACCTGTAATACGGCAAGGTGCTGCTGGACCTACAAAATCAAAGGTCAGGGAGTCAGAAACAAAATGTGAAGTAATATCCAAAATTCCCTTGGTGGTTAAGGCAATCTGCTTGAGTTCACCAGAGAATTGCGCTCCAATTTGTTCTTTTCCCTCTCCCAAATCCTGACCCTGACAGGATAAAGACAATTCCTCAGAAGCAAAATCAAAAAAAGTGGCTTTATTTGCTTCAGTATTAAAAATAAAAATCCGATCCAGGGCATCGGTTAACTCGTGACGATCCACAATCAAGGAAGATGCAAATTGATCTTTATACTGATTAATAAAGTTACGATAATCTGAAAAGACAATGGATTTGAGGGGCAAGCTAAAAATTTCTTTTTGATTTTCTGTTCGTAAAAATAAACGCTTATCAGACAGACTGATTTCTATCTCAGCACTGGTCAGCCATTTTCGCATTTCCATGAGATAGCGCTTGGACACAAGAAATCCATCCTGGCCAAGGATAGCTCGAATCTCTGCATTGGCAAAACGAAGCAACCCAAACTGATGACCATTGAGCCCGCAGACCTCGACATCGTCTTCTTCAGCTGGAGAAAATTTAATACAATTCATATATCCCAATTCTTCGTCATCAGCGATACAAAAAGATATGCGATCAATGACTTCCCTGAAAAAGTCACCTGACCACAATACCGCATTGTTCTCTGGAAAAGGAGTAAATTCCTGAAACCAGGAAGATTCATTGGTCGGCAATTTATATTTTCGACGGCCCTGCTCGATATGTAGATGCTTACCTGATGCATCTACTTTTAAAGTAATTTCTCCAGGCGGCATCTTGCGCATCAATTCTGAAAATTTTCTCCCAGATACGCCCACCAGGCCACCCTCGCTAATAACTGCGGGATAGCTGCCCACAAATTCTATGCTGGAATCTGTGGCCAAGATCGACAGCATATCGCCTTCACCCTTAAGCCAGATCGTGCGTAAATACGCAGCACCGGTTTTGGAGGGAATAATTCCCGAGGCCTTCATCAACCCATCAATAATATTTTCTTTGCGTACTTTTAAAAACATGACTGGCTCCCTGGGATCGCCCTCACGCGCCCCGTATTTTGTTCATTCTCAAGCATGTGTCAGACAACGTTTGCAACATGATTTTGACATTTTTATCTGTATTTCGCAATTGCTCAACTTTTCTATAGCTGTAAAGGGCTGTGGAATGATCCTTGCCCCCAAAAACGCGCCCCAACTCAGGAAAAGACAAGCCAAGCAGCTTGCGACACAGGTACATGGCAATCTGCCGAGCAAACACATGTTTTTGCTTACGACTTGTGGAAATCAATTCTTCTTTGGTCAATGAAAACTGATCACACACCGTGTCCATAATGCGGTCAATGGTAACGGGTACAGCAGGTCGGGCATCAAGGCTGCTAAAAATAAAATTAAAATCAGCATCAGAAATTTGGTCTTGCACCAACTCTTGATATGCCGACAGCCTGTGCAAACACCCTTCCAAGTTACGCAAATCACTACAGCGTTGGGCCAAGTATAAGATACGATTTTTGGAAAGCTCCAGCCCTCGCTCTTGGCATTTCACCTGGATAAATTGAGAACGAATATCCAGGTCTGGAGCTTTTAAATGGACAATAAGCCCCCACTCCAGACGAAATTTTAACTTGGGAGTAAACACATTGAGCTTGCCCATTGTATCAGCACAACCAAAGACCATTTGCTTACCATAACCATGATAGTGGTCAAACAGGGTAATCAACTCATCTTGCAGATAGGGATATTTAACAATATCTTGCAGGTCATCCACAGCTAAAAACTGCATGGACAATAAATATGTTCGGGCATCACCACGCGTTGCGTATAATTGATGCAAATCCTCCATGCCAATAACAAAAACCCCACTTTGGATCTGCGCACTTTTACTATTGGCAATAGCACGGAGTAGAAAAGACTTGCCCGAGCCACTTTGGCCACAAAGAACCAAAGGATTGTATTGAATTTCTTTATTGTCGGCTACTTGCTGCGCAGAGGCTACAGGGAAAAAATTTTTTTCATTGACCAAAAAATTATCAAAAACAAACTCCGCGCCAAAAGGAAACGTTGGTTTTTGGTGAAATTTTCTTTGGGCAGGCTGCTTGAGACCGTCAGTTCTACATGTATACTCTATCCTGGACACCGTTTCGGCTAAAGCTTGCTCAAAATTCTGGCGCGCATGGAGAGCAAACCAGTCTTCAAAATAGCGGTGGGGAAAACAGACATGCAGCACCTTGTTTTGTATAGTGAGGTCCAAGGAAGGATACCACCTGTCCAGTTCCGTGACACTAAAGGAGTGTTGCAAGGCCTTGTAAATATGATCTGTGTTCACAAATTTTTTATAGGGGCTGGTACTTGGGGTTGATTTACTGGGCCAAACAAAGCAAGCATGACCTTACGAGGATCGCTTAAGATTCGTTATTTTTTGGAGGATATCCATGAGTAGTACATTTACGGTTCACAAAACCATTGCTGAAATTAATGAAAAAATTCGACAGGGAAAAGCAGTAATTTTAAATGCCAGCGAGATGACCAGACTAGTGCGCAAGGAAGGCAAGGTCAAGGCTGCTCGCCATGTAGACGTGGTCACAACCGGTACTTTTTCGCCCATGTGCTCCTCAGGTCTGCTCTTTAATATCGGACAACAACCACCGACCATAAAAACGTCCAAAGTTTGGCTCAATGGCGTGCCATGTTATGCAGGCTTGGCTGCTGTGGACTCCTATCTTGGGGCAACAGAGCCCTCAGAAGAGGATCCCTTGAACAAGGTCTACCCTGGCCAATTTCAATATGGCGGCGGTCATGTTATTGAAGATTTGGTCAAAGGTAAACGTATCCACCTCAAGGCAGAAGCCTATGGCACTGACTGCTACCCGCGTAAGGCCATTGAAAAAAACATTTCCATACATGAACTGCGCGATGCCATCTTGCTTAATCCTCGCAATAGCTATCAAAATTATAATTGTGCCATCAATAAAACCAACAAATTGAAATATACCTATATGGGACCCTTAAAATCCAAAATAGGCAACGCCAATTATGCCACAGCTGGTGAACTCAGTCCCCTTTTCAATGACCCGTATTTTAAAACCATAGGTTTGGGCACGAAAATTTTTCTTGGAGGCGGAATAGGACATGTCATTGGACAGGGTACCCAACATGTCCCTAACCCCAAGCGTACGGAACGAGGCCTGCCCCTTTCAGCATCAGGCACCTTGATGGTCAAAGGAGACTTAAAAGGCATGCATCCCCGCTATTTACGTGGAGTCAGTATTGTGGGCTATGGATGTTCCCTGGCTGTAGGACTGGGCATTCCCATTCCCATTCTCAATGAGGAAATGGCCTGGTTCACCGGTGTGGCTGACAGCGATATCCAGGTACCCATCGCTGATTACGGCGAAGACTACCCCAATGGTCAGCCCTCACCCTATGGCCATGTCAGTTTTGACCAGCTCAAAAAAGGCACCATACATATTGAGGGCAAAGAGGTGCCCACCACACCATTAACCAGTTACACCATGTCTTTGGAAGTGGCTGAAGAACTCAAACGCTGGATTCAGGAAGGGCGTTTTTTTCTTACGGAAGCCCAAGAACCCATCCCTGCGGAATAAACACAATGACCAAGCCAGTTTATTTTTGGAATTTACGGACCTCCCGCAAGGCGCCTTTTGATCTCAAGATCAAACGCCTGCTCAAACACGTCGGCTTGGGTGCTGAGCTCAGGTCTGGAGATTTAACCGCCATTAAGCTCCACTTTGGAGAGGGAGGAGGTACCGGTCATATTCGGCCGTTACAACTCATGCCTCTTTTGACCTTTATTAGAAAATGTGGAGGCAAACCTTTTTTAACCGACACCAACACCCTTTATGTTGGGCAACGTGGTGAATCAGCATCCCACGGTCTGCAAGCAGCCAGACATGGTTTTGACCCCAATATTTTGGGTGCTCCTGTAATTATTGCCGATGGTCTTAAAAGCGGCCATGAACGGACCATTCCCTGTTCTGGACGCCACTTTGATGAGGCCTATATCGCAGGAGATATTGTGGATGCTGATGTGCTCATTACGGTCAGTCATTTCAAGGGGCATGATTTATCAGGCTTTGGTGGGGCCATAAAAAATATTGGCATGGGCTGCGCCACACGACGGGGTAAAATGCAACAGCATTGCGGCCTGGGCCCCACCCTTCATCCTGACCACTGTACTGGCTGTGGTCAATGTGTGGCTGTGTGTAGCCCTGGAGCACTCTCTTTGGATGCCCAAAAAAAAATACAGATTGATCGAGATAAATGTGTCGGCTGTGCAGCCTGCTTTTTAGCTTGTACTTCACAAGGCCTGGAAGTGGATTGGCGTGTGGACATCAATACTTTTTTGGAGCGTATGGCTGAATACGCTGCGGCAACCATCTTAAGCCGACCTCGTCCGAGCCTGCACCTATCCTTTATCCAACAGGTAAGTCCTGGTTGTGATTGTACTGGATTTTCTGATGCTCCCATTTGTCCAGACTTGGGTCTGTTGGCCTCTTGGGACCCTGTAGCCCTGGACCAGGCGTGCTTTGATTTAGTCAATGCGGCCTTACCGCTATACCCCAGCGCATTGCCACCAGGACTGAAACCAGGACAGGATAAATTTGCAGCTGTACATGATCACGTTCAAGGGCAATATCTTTTGGAATATGCCCAAAACCTGGGCTTAGGAGAACGGGAATATATCTTGCAATTAATTTAGCAGTTCTGGACTGGACAAAGGAAGCAGAGCTATTATAAAGAAGCTCTTTTACATTGGTTATTACTAATAATTTTGGAGGAATATAGTGGCTCAGAAAAAAATTGAACGTAAAAAAGAGTTGGACCGCCGTCGTAAACGCCGCATGGAGCGCCTCAAAGAGCGTATTCGTGAAGCCAAGGCGGCTGCAAAAAAATAAAATTTCAGGAGATAATCATGCCTATTTATGAATATAGTTGTGAAGATTGCCTGCAAATTTTTGAAGAATGGCAAAAAGATTTTCAGGACCGGGAAAAAACCTGTCCGGTATGTGGTGGCACAGCCCAGCGGCTCATGTCCAACACCTCTTTTGTCCTTAAAGGTGGAGGTTGGTATGCATCGGGCTATAGCAAAGACAGTGGAAGCAATGGTCAAAAACCAAGTGCTGAAAGTACTCGCACTGAAGCAACTCCTGCCGCAACCACATCAGACACATCCACATCTACAGCGTCCTAATAAAGGCAGCTTAAGCTGCCTTTATTTTTAATACCACCCAAAAACTTTAACCCCTAAAAACATGATTGATCGCTATACACGCAAAGAAATGGGTACGTTGTGGACCCTGGAAAATAAATTTCGAGTCTGGCTGGAAGTTGAACTGGCTATTTGTGAGGGCTGGCATGCCATGCAGGTTATTCCCACCCAGGACATGGAAAACATCCGGGCCAAAGCTGACTTTGATCTGGACCGCATTCTCAAGCTGGAAGAAACAACAAAGCATGACGTTATCGCCTTTTTGACTGCTGTAGAAGAAAAGGTCGGACCATCCTCTCGCTATATCCACCTGGGATGCACTTCCTCAGATATTGTGGACACAGCCAATGCCGTGCTCTTAACCAGGGCTGGGCAGATCATTTTAGCTGACCTGGATGTCTTGCTCGCTACCCTTAAAAGCATGGCTCAACAACATGCGGGTCAATTATGTATGGGGCGGACCCATGGCATTCATGCTGAACCCACCAGCTTTGGCCTAAAATTGGCAGGATTTTATGCTGAATTTCACCGCCATCGCATCCGTTGGGCTGAAGCCCTGGAAAACATCCGCTTTGGCAAGATTTCAGGAGCTGTGGGCACATACGCACAATTGGAACCAGAATTGGAAAAACGAGCCCTGACCATCTTGGGCCTGAACGTTGACCCCATTTCCACCCAGGTTATCCAACGTGACCGGTACGCTCAATACTTTACCTCCTTGGCCCTTATTGCTGGGGGGATTGAACGCTTGTGTGTAGAGTTGCGCCATTTGCAACGCACAGAAGTTTTGGAAGTTGAAGAGGGCTTTGGTAAAGGCCAAAAGGGATCCTCGGCCATGCCTCACAAGAAAAATCCCATTTCTGCTGAAAACCTGACCGGTCTTTCTCGACTGGTACGCACCAATGCCATGGCTGCCCTGGAAAACATGGCTTTATGGCACGAACGCGATATCAGCCATTCTTCAGTAGAACGGGTGATTATGCCTGACTCAACCATTTTGGTAAATTACATGCTCCAGCGCTTAAATGGGCTCCTTGGTACACTGCGCATCATCCCTGAAAATATGCAGCGAAATCTCATGAGCTCCCATGGTCTTTTCTTCTCCCAACGGGTACTTTTAGCCTTGGTGGATCAGGGACTGGAACGCCAAAAGGCCTATGAAATGGTCCAAGCCGTGGCCATGCGCTGCTGGCAGGAACGTACTTCCTTTGAAGAGGCAATACGCTCCAACAAAGCCATTGCTGCCCTTTTGCAGCCTGAAGTTCTGGACCAGATTTTTGATCTGCAATACTATTTGCGGCATGAACAAACTATTTTTTCTCGCGTTTTTACAGGATAACCCATGATAGATCTAAAAAAACGTCTGGCAAAATTGCTCATTGAAAAATCATACCTTGAAGGTGATTTTACCCTGACCTCAGGCCAAAAAAGTGACTATTATTTTGATTGTAAACATACTGCCCTGCATCCCGAAGGATCGTGGCTCATTGGTAAACTTTTTTTGAATATGATTTTGGCCCAAGAAAATATCCAGGGAGTGGGAGGCATGACCCTGGGGGCAGACCCCCTGGTTTCAGCCGTTACCGTGGTATCCTATGTCGAGGGTACTCCTCTGCCTGGATTTATTATCCGTAAACAGCCCAAAGGCCATGGGACAAACCAATATTTGGAAGGGTTAAATAATTTCAAACCCGGTCAAAATGTCTGTTTGCTGGAAGATGTCATCACCACTGGTGGAACGCTGATCAAGGCCATTGAACGTGTCCAGGAACAACAACTCAATATCATAGCCATCATGGGTGTTTTGGATCGGGAACAAGGTGGACGTGAGAATTTAAAAAACGCAGGCTTTTCCCTGCAAAGCATTTTCACCCGCCACGAGTTAGTCACCCTGGCCAAGAACTAACCTAGCCCCATCCTCTTTTTAGCTCCCTATGCGTGGATTTATTTTTTTCCTGTTGCTTATTGGTCTTGTGCTGCCACTGTCTTCTTGGGCCCAAGGATGGACCGCCCACCTGTCTGCACACAATTACCTGCCCTCTTTTTTTGCTGTGGATAAGTCCCTGCAACAGGCCTATCTCGTCAATTCTCAAGACCCAGATCACCCTTTAAGCCCCTGGCGGACGCTTATTTGTTCCACAGGTCAAAAAGATGGCGATAAAGTAAAAAAAGGAGATCTTAAAACACCCGAGGGGGTGTATTTTATTGTTGATAAAATAAATTCTGGTCTGGATTTTTTTGAGTACGGCAATACAGCTTTCCCCTTAAACTACCCTAATCCCGTGGATCGCGTGCGCAATAAAACAGGCTCCGGGATCTGGATTCATGGCCGTGGAATACCCCTAACACCCAAAATGACCAGAGGTTGTATCAGTTTGCACAATGCGGAGGTGGATCACTTGGATGACCATGTCTTCCTCCACACCACACCCATAATTATTAGCCAAAACCTTGTCTGCTCTAACGCCACCCCATCACGAGCTGTCGCTGAAATTGCAGCTGGTACACGAGCCTGGGCCCAGGCCTGGAACCAAGGGAAAAATTTCCTAACTCGTCTATATGACCCCCAACGTTTCCTGCTCTCCTCTGGTCAGCATGTGGACACCTATCTTCAGCAAGAATTGGATCAAAAAAAAGCACACTCAACCTGGATAGATCTACGAGTACGCGATCTGCACATTGTGGAAGGACCTGAATATATGGTCAGTGCCTTTATCCAACACACCATGCCTATGGACGTTTCAGGATATCGCCGTTTATATTGGATGCAAAAGGAAAAACACTGGGTCATTGTCGGCGAAGAATGGGTTCCCCAGGGCCAAGATAGCCAAGACGTATATATGCCTAGCTACAAAGAGATGGTGGAACAGGAAATTCAAGATACGTTACGCCAAGCAGAACAATGGTGGGCTGAAAAAAAGCTGCACCATATTATGCGTATCTATGCCCAAGGAGCAGTGCGGGGTGCAGACACGGGTAAAAAAGCCATTACCCAAAGGTTACAACAAGAAATGGCCGCCACAGCCAATCCTTTTGCTGGGGCCATGACTTTAGAGATCACCTCCCAGGGTATTGCTGTTCTCCAGACCAAGGCACAAGGGCCTGCTCGAAAATTTCTTTTTCACCCTGGCCCTCAAAATACATGGAAAATTTTAGCTGAAGATGTTCATCCTTAGCTCCTAAAATGTTTCTCCTTCTTGTGTGGGCCATTGTCCATTAAACCCCCGACAAACAAAAAGAGTAAAAGTTTGCCCTTCACGCTTTCCCTGACGAGTAGGCACGACTATTGGCTCATCTACCTCTTCAAAAAGCTGGCTTATCCGGCCTGAGACAGACTTCTTCTCCCCTTTGACCACAAAAATTGCTGTTGTCATTGCTTGATCTGGACCTGGCCACAGATCGTACTGGTTCATTTTCCGATCACCAGAGATACAAAAGGCACGCTTTTGTCCGGGCACATAAAAAGACAAGGCCGCAGTAAGGCCATATTGTTCACTAAATATAAAAGTATGCTGCCCACCATCCAATTCTTCATCCATCAATAATTGTACCTGTTGTCCCAGCTCACTCCAGCCTCGCAAGCGGTACATAGGGTTTTTTCGGCCATCAAAAGGAAGAACACTTTGCAAATGCAAAAGAATAAAGACTACAGCAGCCAAGCTTGGCCAAACAAGCCTCCATTTTGAGCGCACATCTTTGTGAAAAAAACGTTCCCAGGCTAAAGCCCCCAGAAGCATGCCTGTGGGATAGGCAACAGCAGACCAATTGGCCTCAACCTTGGCATGCACACTCCAAAAAAGAAAAAATAGCCATACTGGCCAAAAAAAGACCACCAAAATTATAGCCTGACTACGCTCAAGCCAGGGCCAGGAGGGATTTTCTGATTGACTAAGCAATTGACGCGTCACCAGCCAAGCACCAAGGAGGATAAACACAAACCACCATGGTGTTAAAACCCCCAATTGTCCGCCCAGGTATTCAGGAAAGTACTTCCAGGTAAAAAACACCTGAGCCTTGTCTCCAGCCATGGCTCCTCGATACAGAACATGTTTGAAGCCGACCCAACTATTGCTGGCATTCCAGACGAAAATGGGCAGCACGCCCACAAGACCTCCCACTCCCAATGTCTTGACCAATCGCAACCAAAATCCTTGGGGCAAGGTCTGGCCTTTGTGAATCCATGCCGCAGCCACCAAAGCCAGAGGAATAAACAGGAGCATGGTGTATTTGGCCATAATACCCAAAGCCAGACAAAGCCCAAGCCCTATAAAGGCAGGCCAGGAGCCCGTGCTTATGGCCCAACCAAAGCAGACCAGGGCTCCAATCCAACATAAAAGCAAAGGGTTGTCCGTGGTCATTAATAAGCCCCCGGCCATAAATAAGACCGTGGTATTCATGATCAACAGACTCCAACAAGCAGTGCGAATCCGTCCCCAACCCAGTCCAATCCAGCCCAGTACTATTACCTGCATCAAAAAAGAACCTATAATAGCCCCAATGCGCACCCCAAGCTCCGTTGAACCCCAAAGAGTTGTGCTTAAAGCGTTGATACAGGCAATAAGAGGTCCCTTGGAATAGTATGACCACTGCAGGGTCCTGCTCCAATCCCAATACTGGGCTTCATCCGGGGACAGTCCCAATTGTCCTGTAGATACAAACCAGTAGCGCACCCAGGTCGTAGCAAAAATAATAGCAAGACTTGCTGCCCAATAGAATCCCGGTTGATGGTCTTTGTTCATCATAATTTTCTCCTTAGCCCTTAAGTGCAGGTGCTAAAGTCAATAGATCTCTGATCCTGCCTTCATCATGAAATGGCGAAACATAGGGTTTGGACCAGGGAGGCGGACAAAAAAAAGAATACTTTTCCCATGACAAAAGTGCCGCATGGAGCTTGAGCCCTTGTCCCTGTTCATATTGGCCATATTTGCTATCCCCAAGAATAGGCAAAAAATTGTGGGCCATATGGGCCCGAATTTGATGTGTTCGTCCTGTATCCAGCAAAGCCAAAACCAAAGTTGCATGGGGTCTGGTCTCCAGCACGTGCACATGGGTCATGGCCTGAAGCCCCTGGCTACAAACAACACGCTCTCTATCCCCGACGCGCATTTTTTTTACAGGAGATTTTACAGTACGCCACCCCGTCCAGGTCCAGGCTCCTGCTATCCAACACAAATAGGCTCTGGTCACCTGAGCCCAAAGGTCATGCATGGTCCGCAAAAATGCATGGGTAGCAGCACATAAAATCAGGCCTGAAGTATCTTTATCCAAACGATGCACAGGAATAGGAACAAAATCAGGATACAGGGCCTGCAAACGGTCATACATGGAATCTTTCCAATTTGTCCCTCTATGTACCGGCAAAAAAGCGGGCTTGTTGACCACGACCATATCCTGATCCTCATAAAAAATTTCCAGGGGCTGTGCTGCTGTAGCTGTTTTTTGCCGACTGGTTATGACCAGAGGAGGAATACGTATCTGTTGACCTGTCTGAACACGATCAAAGGGCTTGCAGCGACGACCATCAATGCGAATTTGCCCGCTACGAATCAAGCGCATAAAAAGCCCTTGCGGCAAAGTACCCAAACGGGCCTCAATAAAAGACTGTATCTTGCGCCCACTCTCCTGGGGACCAACCACAACCACCTGTACTTCTGTTTTTATGACATCCACCCGACCTCCCCTTTGACAGCCTCTTTCTTGATGGCTAGAGCAGGCCTTGTCAAACTATCAACTGGTATCCATGAAAAAATCTGCCCGCTCCTTTCGCCTCGTGTGTTCGCCGGACCAAGTCTCGGATGTAGAGGCTCTCCTTTATGCTGAAGGCTTTGCCTTTATTGCAGAGCCTTTTTTCCATCTGGCTCGGACCTTAATTACAGAACCATTTCCTTTGGGTCGCTCTTTGGCTGCTCGCTTTGGCTATATTTATATTCAGGACAAATCCTCCATGCTTCCCACCCTGGCCTTGGCACCCCCCAAAGGAGCTGTTGTTTTGGATCTCTGTGCCAGTCCTGGAAGTAAAACCGGCATTCTTTCGCATTTGGTCGGCCCTACAGGTCTGGTTCTGGCCAATGAACCAAGTCCGGATCGTCTGGCTACCCTGCGCCAGAACATGCGCCATTTAGGCTGTTTTAATGTGGTCACCTGCCGCTACGAAGCCCAGCATTTGCCTTTACCACCACACACCTGGCCCTTTATTCTTCTGGATGCACCTTGTAGTGGTTGGGGGACTATAGAAAAAAATCCCCAAGCAGCTCAAATCTGGTCTGGTGAAAAAACAGCCCCCTTGGAAGCGTTGCAACGAGAGCTCCTTGCTCAGGCGGCCAGACTTTTAACTCCAGGTGGACATGTCTTGTACTCTACCTGCACCACCAATATGCGTGAAAATGAAGATCAGATCCGTTATGCCCTGGATTTTTTAGGTCTTGAAATCGTACCTCTATCCCCTTTTGCTGGCTTTACCTTTGCGCCCTCCCTGCCGGGATGTTTACTTGTGGATGGCCGCGACAGTTCAGCTCAAGGTTTTTTCCTGGCCTGCCTCACTCGTCCTGGTTCTGGCAAGCTGGTCAAGTATGACACAACTGCTTTGCCCGGCACTTTGCTTGGGGCTCAAGAATTTTCAACTCGCACTGGCCTCAATACCTCATGGTTGCCTGAACATGAATTTTTGTGTGCCAGTGGACATATGTATTTAATTTTAAACCAGGCCAAGCAAGTACTACCTCAAGGCTTACATTGGCAGGGTTTGAGGATCGGCAAAGAGGCCAAAGGAGCTCTTTTGCCAGATCTTACCTTACGTTCTTTTATACCCATTGAGCCTACAGACCAGGACTTGATTCTTTCTGAACCACAGGACATGCATAAGCTCCTTGCGGGTCAAAGCTGGCCATACTCTGGCCCAGCCAAGCGCAGGGCCTTGTATTATAAAAATCTTCCTCTGGGCTATTTGACGGTCAAAGGAAAACGCTGTTTGTGGTCGGATCGATAGCCAAGGAGCATATTCATGATTGGATACTTACGCAAAACCGCCCGCCTCTTTCACCCTGATTCCAAGCGCACCATTATCTTGCCCCTGGATCATGGACTTTCTGAAGGCACTCTCCCAGGGTTGGAAGATCTGGGCTCTTTACTTCAAAGTATTGCCCATGTCCGCCTCCAGGGTGTTATTTTGCACAAAGGCATGGTTTTGGCTCACGCTAGTGAAATTTCCCTGGAACAGTCATTGATCGTCCATTTATCTGCCGGCACTCGCCATGGGCTTCCCCCTTACAATAAAGCCTTGGTCTGCTCCGTACAAGAGGCTCTGCGTTTGGGTGCCGACATGGTCTCCATGCACATTAATATTGGCAATGAGCTTGAAGATCGCATGC
The DNA here is from genome assembly GCA_012727715.1 of Desulfovibrionales bacterium. Classification (GTDB taxonomy): domain Bacteria; phylum Desulfobacterota; class Desulfovibrionia; order Desulfovibrionales; family Desulfomicrobiaceae; genus Desulfomicrobium. The sequence goes on from JAAYGN010000192.1 coordinate 12,949, forward strand.
TTTCAGACCTGGGAGCCTGTGTGGAAGAGGCGCACCAATTGGGTTTGCCTCTTTTAGCCATGATTTATGCACGGGGCGGTCAGATTGTCCATGAAACCGATTCTGCTCTGGTTGCCCATAGCATTCGTGTTGGTGCAGAATTGGGTGTTGATATGATTAAAGTACCCTATTGTGGTAACCCAAACAGCTTCGCCAAAGCCGTGACTTCCTGCCCAGTACCTGTGGTGGTCAGTGGTGGTCCCTGCAATGGTGATTTTCGTCTGTTCTTGCGCACCCTCAAAGAAGTATTAGAAACAGGAGTTGCCGGGGTGTGTATTGGTCGCAATGTTTTTCAGCAGGATAACCCGGCCAGGGCTTTGGCAGAAATCTGCACCCTGGTCCATGGCCCTGCCAGCTAACAACCCAACCACAATACCCATCTCCATAGGGCAGCATGGACAAAACACAATTGGCCCACTGCAAACAGAGAGTATTTTCTCTTGACAATCCACCAAAGTGCAAGCATGGCAATCTCCATGAAGGCTAATACTACTTTTACTTCTTTTTGTTGGTGGTGGCAGCATAATACACATGCTGCGGAAAGTACTATGGCCTAAAATTTTTTTGCATACTCGAATACCCACCGCGGCAGTACATACTGACCGCGGTTTTTTTTTGCCCAAACCCAAAAGAAAAGGAGAACAGCATGACTCAGCCCACAGCTCAAGGTTTTTTTGGAGAGTATGGAGGACAATTTGTTCCAGAACCCATAAAAAGTATTTTACAAAATTTGGCCCAAGCCTTTGAACGCTATCGTAATGATCCTGATTTCTTAAAAGAATACGACTATTATCAGCGTCATTACAATGGTCGCCCCAATCCTCTTTATTATTGTGCCAACCTGACCCGCGAGTGCCAGGGAGCCCAAATTTATCTTAAACGCGAGGATCTAAACCATCTTGGAGCACACAAGGTCAATAATACTCTTGGCCAAATTCTTCTGGCCAAGCGCATGGGCAAGAAAAAAATAGTTGCAGAAACTGGAGCTGGACAACATGGCGTAGCCACTGCTGCCACTGCTGCGCTCATGGGTATGGAATGCACCATCCATATGGGGGCAGTGGATGTCGCCCGCCAACAACTGAATGTTTTTCGTATGGAAATGATGGGTGCCAAAGTTATCCCAGCTCAAAGTGGACAAAAAACCTTAAAAGAAGCTGTGGATGAAGCACTGCAGGCCTGGGTGCAAGATGCGGAGAATACCTTTTATTTGTTGGGTTCAGCAGTAGGACCGCATCCTTATCCCCTTATGGTCCGAGAATTTCAATCCATTGTTGGTCGCGAAGCGAAAGCCCAAATTCTTGAAGCCCAAGGTCGTTTGCCCGACTATTGTATTGCCTGTGTTGGCGGTGGCTCCAATGCTATTGGACTCTTTTCAGAATTTATCCCCTACGACCAGGTTAAACTCGTAGGAGTAGAGCCCGCAGGGCGGGGCCTTAACTATGGCCAACACGCAGCAACGCTCTGTTTTGGTGAGCCTGGGGTCATGCATGGCTTTCATTCCTACATGCTTAAAGACCAGACCGGGCAACCAGCTGAAGTCTATTCCATTTCCGCAGGGTTAGATTATCCCGGTGTTGGACCAGAACATTCCCAACTTAAAGACATGGGACGCGCCTCCTATGTGCATATTTCTGATCAGGAAGCTGTGGAGGCCTTTTTCAAGCTCTCCCGCACTGAAGGTATTATTCCAGCTCTGGAATCAGCCCATGCCTTGGCCCATGCGTTGCGTATTGCCCCAACCTTGTCTCCAGAAACCATTATTATTGTTAATTTGTCCGGTCGTGGGGATAAAGATGTCGATCAAATTGAACGCCTGGTAGCTCGTGGGGAGATTATCGTGCCTGAGAAATAAAACCAATCCAGATCTATCTTGGGATAGAGATACAATGTACAGTCACCATTTTTATGGACTGCATCTGCACGGCCCATAAACAATACTCTGCCCTCAAGTATTAGGCACTTATGGCTGAGG
>JAAYGN010000193.1 GCA_012727715.1 Desulfovibrionales bacterium
CCTGCCTCTCCAGTGGCAACACTGGCACTGCGGATAGCATCAAGAAGAGAGGTTTTACCATGGTCAACATGACCCATGATGGTCACAACAGGAGGCCTGGGTTTTAAATCTTCAACTTTATCTGCTTCTTTGGGTAACAAGAATTCTTCTTCAGAAAATCCTATTTTTTCTACTTCATATTGAAATTCCGCCGCAAGCACTAAGGCAGTATCAAAGTCCAGGGATTGGTTGATGGTCGCCATCACACCAAGACCAAAGAGTTTTTTGATTAAATCCTGGGCCTTGATACCCATCTGGTGAGCCAGGTCAGTGAGGCGAATGGTATCTTCAACTCTGATCTTTCGTTTTGACGCCTTGATGGGCTGCGTTGACTGTGGGAGATTTCGGCCACTGCCCGCGCGACGTGCCTCTGCTCTTAATGCTTTTTTGCCCTTGCCCAAAGAAAATTCTTCCTTACGGTAAAGGTCTGCGGCATCAACCATGCGTCGCCCTTTTTTTCTCTTGCCCCGGCTGTCTTTGCCGCCTCCATCTTCAGGAGCTGGTCGTGGTGTCTCTGCAGGTGCTGCTGGTCTTGTAAAACGGCTAGCTGGCCGATCTGGTCGCGTCCCACTAGGTGCGGCGGATGCAGCTGGAGCTGTGTCAGGAAATTCAACAATAGTTGGCCTGGAGATAATCTTGACCTGGACCGGAGCAGGGGCTGGCCGAGATTTCTTGCTTTTTTTCCGGGCCTTGGGTTGTTCCTCGGTGGCCGCAACTTCAGGGGTAGTGACTTTTGTGGCCGCAACTTCAGTAGTGGTAACAACTTCAGGGGTGGGAACTTCCTGGGCAACGTCAGCCGGTTCAGCTTCAGTCTTTTTGGACTCCAAGGTCTCGGGTATAACAGCCGCAGTTTCCTGGTCTAAAGGAGAGGCTTCAGCAGGAGTTTTTTCTTCAGTTACCTCTACAGGAGCAGCTTCCACATGCTCTTGCACAGGCTCTTCTTTGGGCATGCCTGGCTCAGCTGGCTCAGCTTGAGGCTTAGGCTTAATAATACGTGCTGCCGGTGTACTGATAAGTGTTGCCTTCCGAGAAGGAGCCGGAGGATCAGTCTTTTTCACGTCAGGGGTCGCTTCAAGAGCATCTTCCTGGTCTTCAGGGCTATCGGTATCAGCAGGAGTGGGGGCAGTAGGCTGACCGTCCTTGGCAGGTTTGGGTGTCCGTCGTCTACGAACAATAATTCCTGATGCCGGACGGGTCTCTACGGTTTGAGGGGCTGCAGCTTTGTCTCGATGCTGTTCGCGTACCTGATTGGCTTCTTCGTCAGTCAAGCCACTCATATGGCTTTTAGCTTGGATATCTAGCTCTCGAAGGAGCACCATTAAATCTTTACTGGAGATATCCAGCTCTGTGGCCAGATCTCTGACCCGAATTTTAGTGGACATGTCCACCCCCTTTGCATTTCTTCTGCCAGCCCTTGAAGTGTTCAAATTTCTTCTGGCAAGCCAAATTATGGCATACATAAAAGCCTCGCCCTGGATTTTTACTCGTATTATCCATGCGAAGTTTTAACTCTCCGTGAACAGGACAGGTATATCTTTGCAATGACTTTTGTTCAAAACGTTGTTTGCAAATAACGCACATGCGTATTGGTATATGTGATACTGGACTTGGTGTGGCCTCAAGGATCATCAAGCATTGCCTCCATCACTGGGCGTATCTTGCTGGCCAGTCCCTTCGTCATCATTTTCTTGAGATGGGCCAGCAGTTCCTTCCTCATCATTGTCTGGGGATTGGCTAAACAGCAAGTTCAGGGCGCCACGTAAGTTTCCAATATTTTCTTCGTTAATACCTTGAATATTCAGCAGCTCTTCATTTGAGCTTTCAACTATGGCTTCTAAAGAATCAAAGCCTGCTGCAGCAAAATCAGCAATGGAAATTTGGGCTGCACTGGCCAATTGTTCCAGTAATTGTCGATCTTTATGTATTTTATTAAAACGGCTATTGGTCAGGATATCTATTTTCCAACCTAAAAGCTTGGCTGCCAGTTTGACGTTTTGTCCCTTTTTGCCAATGGCTGGAGTCAACTGGTCATCAGGAACCACAACTTCAAGAAATTTTTCTTCGTCTTCGATAGCTATTTTGGAGATCCGGGCTGGAGACAAGGCGTTGGCAGCATAGGTGGCAATATCAGGACTCCAAAGAACAATATCAATGCGTTCTCCCCGCAGTTCTTGGACAATGTTATGGATACGTGAGCCCCGTACCCCAACACAGGCACCCACAGGATCAACATTAGAATCTTGTGACAGGACCGCAACTTTGGCCCGAAGACCTGGATCACGAGCCACGCCCATAATATTGACTGTGCCATCAGCGACCTCAGGCACTTCGCGTCTGAACAGACTGATCATGTATTCAGGGTCAGCCCTGGTAATAATGATTTGTGGACCACGTCCTTCTTGATGGACATCAACGATCAGTCCTTCAACGCGATCACCCTGTCGAAAGCGTTCACGGGGAATTTGTCGATCTTTGGGAAGCAAGGCTTCGGTGCGCCCAAGGTTGACAATCCATCCGGCCCGATCGCGACGTTGAATAATGCCGCTAACAATTTCACCTTTGCGGTTTTTATATTCTTCATAAATAATTTCTTGTTCAGCATCACGCATACGCTGGATAATGACCTGCTTGGCACTTTGGGCCGCAATACGCCCCAAGTCCTCCACCTGGAGACGAAAACCAATGGCATCATCCAGGTCCACATTGGGATCATGTTGAGTAGCCTCGGACATGGAAATTTCTGTATCTGTGTCTTCAACGTCCTCCACGACAATTTTGAACTGATAGACTTCAATTTCCCCTGTCTCTTCATTGAAGGTTACTTCAATGTCCATTTTGTCACCAAATTTTTTGGTCACGGAGGCCCGAATGGCTTCTTCCAGGGTGTCAATCAGCATGTCTCGATCAATGCCCTTGTCCTTGCTGATTTGATCAATGGCTTTTTTTAGTTCCAAGTTCATGAACGTCCTCCGTTCTCCTTACAAAAATATCTCGCAATGGGCTGATGCTAATGTTGCGTAGGCTTACTTGTGTTTAAAATTCGTGAACAAGATGGGCGGTACTTACTTCATCCCAGCTAAATTCAAAGACATTGTTATTGTCCACAAGTTGAAATTTGGGGGGATCAACCACTTGAAGACGGCCTGTAAAGTTTTTTTGGCCATCCTTTGCCTTGTAAAGCCGAATACGAATAGTGTGTTCTTTGTAGGGCTCAAGTTGTTTCAGAGTAAAAAAAGGTCGCTCAAGCCCTGGTGAAGATACTTCAAGGGTATAGGCTCCAGCAATAATATCTTCCACATCCAAAGCCAAGCTCACATGTCGGCTTATTTTTGCGCACTCATCAACGCTCACTCCATGAGGTGAATCCAGATAAATACGTACAAGCTTGTGCTTCCCTCCAGCTCCAAAGCGAAGTTCTATACCCCAAAGTTCAAGCCCTTGGGCCTGACATAAGGGGGTGAGTATACTCACAAGCTGGGTATAAATTTCTTGTTTATCCATATTGTTTATTAGAAAAAAAAAGGCGGACCACAAAAAGGCCCACCCCTATCAGCTACCAAAGTTTCAGTATTGTCACCATCCAGGAGTGGAGCGGGTGACGAGAATCGAACTCGCAACACCAAGCTTGGGAAGCTTGTACTCTGCCAATTGAGCTACACCCGCTCTGCAACAGCTTTTCTTGCCTGAGGATTAGGAGCTCCGTCAAGTCTTTTTCTTATAAAGCATTCTTTGTCTTTTTTTGGTCTGCAAATTGCTTGGTAGGTCTCAAGCAAGGAGGTAACCCATGCAAGATAGTGGTTATAGTGCTACCTTTGGAGCATTAACGCAACAATATCGGATGGATATTATTGCCAATAATTTGGCGAATGTGAATACAACGGGTTTTAAGGCCGATAAACTGGCTTTTCGGGATACATTTACGCGTTACGCCCATGATTTGCTCAATCCCAATAAAAGTGTGCAGGAGCAAGTCCCCTGGCCCAGAGGCTTTGTTCTGGCTCAATCGCGTATTGCCGAGCGGGTCATTGATTTTTCTCAAGGCAATATGAAAAGCACTGGCAATCCTTTGGATTTTGCCATTGCTGGTGATGGTTTTTTTCGTATCCAGACGCCGGAAGGAGAAATGCTCACTCGCCAGGGTGCATTCCATCGTTCAAGCGATGGATATATTGTTGATGCGCATGGCAATCAACTTTTGGGTGAGGGTGGTCCTCTTCAGCTGCCAGAGGAAGGAACTGTAGTTGTGGATGGCAGTGGTGGTCTGTCTGTCAATGGGGAGCAGATTGATAGTATTTCCCTGGTGACAGTGGAGGACCTGGCAGTTTTGGAAAAGATTGGTCATTCCATGCTTCGAATCCGACCTGATGCCAATGCCCAGACTATTGCTGCTGAAGACGCCTCAATAGAACAGGGTTTTGTGGAAGCAGCTAATATCGAGGTGGTTACGGAAATGGTCAATATGATTGAGACCATGCGTGCTTTTGAAGCTTATCAAAAAATGATCACCAGTACCTTTGAACAGGATAAAAAGGCCATAAATGAAGTGGGTGCGCCCAGGTAGCACTGCTTTAGTTTTTTAAGCCAATAGCGGGGTGTCCTGATCCCCCAAGGAGAACCAGTATGATTCGAGCGTTATGGACCAGTGCCTCGGGCATGATTGCCCAACAGCTCAGCCTAGATGTCACCGCCAACAACCTGGCTAATGTCAATACCACGGGATTTAAGAAAAACAGGGCTGAGTTTGAGGACCTCATGTATCAGAACATGAAAATAGCGGGGACTATGAACCAGTCCGGCAACCGCCTCCCCGTAGGCATGCAGATTGGTATGGGGGTACGCCCAGTCTCGGTGCACAAACTTTTTTCTCAAGGCGACTTTCAGAACACAGGCAACCAGCTTGATCTGGTCATTGAAGGCGACGGGTTTTTTAGAATCGATCGGAATGGAGAAGAAGCCTACACCAGAAATGGAGCTTTCAAGCTCGACGATGATGGCCGTATTCTTACGGACAATGGGCATCCCTTACAGCCGGAATTTATGGTTCCTGCTGAAACTCAAAATATTGTCATCACTGAAGACGGTCATTTGAGTTGCGTGGATAAGACTGGTGAGGAAATCGCATCCACAGACATCCCTATCTATACCTTTATAAATCCAGCCGGATTAAAAGCTATTGGGCGTAATCTGTTTTTTCAAACTGATGGATCTGGAGAAGCAGTAGAAAGTGTGCCTGGGCAAAATAATGCCGGTACCCTGGCGCAGGGATTTCTGGAAATGTCCAACGTGGAAATTGTTGAAGAAATGGTGAATATGATTGTGGGACAAAGGGCTTATGAAGCCAACTCCAAGTCCATCACCACTGCGGACACTATGCTCCAAATTGCCAATCAATTGAAGAGATAGAACAATGCGAGTTTTGTTTTTTCTGCTCATTTTCCTGTCCACTAGCCTGCCTGCCCTTGCTTCAGGTGCATTGGTGATAACTGGAGCACTTTGTGTTGATGATCCGGCGATTACTTTGGCTGATTTAGCTCGGGCAGAGGGTCAGGAAGCAGCAGATGTTTTGGCCGCCATAGGCAGTGAGCCGTTGTTGGCCTCCCCCAAGTTTGATGGTGCCAGAGCGACATTACATGGTCCCAAGCTTCGTGATCTTATTCTTCAACGTTTTGGCACAGCGTTGCCACCTATTTCTGTGCCCGATCGAGTACAAGTGCAGCGCGGTGGACAGGTTGTGTCCACCCAGTCTTTGCGTCCAGCTATAGACAAAATTTTGACTCAGGCCCTGGAACCCTATGAAGCAGATGTGGAGCTTCGTGACTACCGTATTGCAGATTATTTTTTCCTAGGCAGCAAAGAACCAGTTCAGTTTCGTGTCAGCCCTGTGGGTACTCTTGGGCCAGGAAGGATCAGCCTGCGCCTTGAGGCTGTCAACGAGGCTGGAGCTGTCTTGCAAAGTTTTACCGGTACAGTTTTTGCCGATGTGTGGAAAACTGTACCTTGTGCTGCGCGAGTTTTAAATAGGGGAGATATTTTAGAACCAGCACTTATCACCTTTGCCCGTAAAAATTTGGCGTATTTATCCCAACCTCCCTGGCACGGACAGGGGTTGCCCTTACGCATGACAGGTCCTGTAGGGGAAGGTCAGCCCATCACCATGGCTGCTGTGGAAATGATCCCTTTAATATCCAAGGGACAGATGGTGACCATGATGTATGCTGGAGAGACGTTGACCCTTACTGTGCCCGCAGAAAGTCTTGAAGATGGTGGGGCTGGAGTCAGGATTCGGGTACGCAATATGCAAAGCAAAAAGATAGTTGCTGCACGTGTTGTTGATGAACAAACAGTTCAAGTCCCGTAGCAGCAGGAGTGGTATATGCAAAACAAATTATTGGTCATTGTTCTCCTGGTTTTTGGCCTGTCTGCGTGTCGGGCTTCAGGTCGTCCACCCATGCCAGCAGCAGTGGTTACACCACCGCCTCAGGAGAGAGTAGCTCCGGTTAATAATCCGGGCTCTCTTTTTGATCCGGATGGGGCACAAGTCCTTTTTGCCGATGCCAGAGCCAACAAGGTTGGTGATATTGTCATGATCAAGGTGGTGGAAACAACTTTGGCTAAAAACAAGGCGTCCACCACTGCAGACAAAGACAGCTCCCTTAACCTTGGGGTGCAGTCTTTTCTGGGTAAAGAGAGCTTGCCTTTGATTCCTGGCACAGTGGGAGACATGCCTTTTGTTAAGGCTGGTTCTACCAGCAAGTTTGACGGAGATGGCGAAACCAAACGTGAAAGTTCCATCATGACCACAGTGGCAGCACGAGTGACCCGGGTCCTTGGTAATGGACTTATGGAAGTCGTGGGAGCTCGGGAAACCAGGGTCAATGGTGAAACCCAGATTGTGCTGGTACAAGGAGTAGTCCGGGATCGAGATATTGACGCGGACAATACCATTCGTTCCACAAACATGGCTGAAGCACGTATTGAACTCTATGGAGAGGGTATTTTGGCCGAAAAACAACGCCCAGGATGGCTGACAAGGATACTTGAAAATGTATGGCCATTTTAAATTAACAGGTTTGGGGCTTATCTTCCTGTTTGCTCTAACCTTGGTTGTGGATCAAAACCTGGCTCAGGCAGTACGTCTTAAGGATATCGCCGAGTTTGGCGGTGTGAGAACCAACGACCTGGTTGGCTATGGTCTGGTTGTGGGCTTGGCTGGAACAGGGGATAAGAGTGGTTCTCAATTTACTGTGCAGTCCATGGCCAATATGCTGGAAAGTATGGGTGTTAAGGTTGATCGAGCAGCTCTAAAACCTAAAAATGTGGCTGCAGTTATGGTCACAGCCAAAATGCCTGCTTCTTCCAGACCCGGTTCCCGCCTTGATGCTACGGTTTCTTCTTTAGGTGATGCATCGTCCTTATTGGGAGGTGTGCTTCTTTTAACTCCCCTCAAAGGTGTGGATGGGAATATTTATGCATTATGCCAAGGTTCTTTGGCTGTGGGTGGCTTTGCTGCAGGTGGTGAGGCTGCAACAGCCAGTAAAAATATCACCACTGTGGGGCGGATACCCAACGGGGCAGTTATTGAACGGAGCGTTCCCTTTACCTTTGATGATCAAAAAGAAATTCTCATTACCCTGGGCAGTGAAGATTTTTCCACAACCAAACAGGTCACAGACAGTTTGAATAAGGCTTTGGGTGGTTCCTTTGCTCATCCTCAAGACGCATCCACAGTAAGTCTTACCGTTCCTTCCCAGTATCAGGGAAATCTCGTGGCCCTGATGGCTTCCCTGGAGAATTTGGAAGTACGTCCAGACTCTCGGGCCAAGGTGGTGGTGGATGAAAAAACAGGCACTGTGGTCCTTGGAGCGACGGTCAGTCTTTCCAAGGTTGCGGTATCTCATGGTAATTTAAATGTCGTTGTTTCTGAGCAGGCCCAGGTATCTCAGCCAGGTCCCTTTGGTGGAGGACAGACAGTGGTTACTCCGGCAACTCAGCTTGGGGTGCGAGAAGAACAACGTCGCCTGCTGCTCATGGATGGCGCCTCTATTCAGGAATTGGTGGATGGACTCAATGCCATTGGAGCCACACCACGAGATCTAATATCCATTCTGCGCACCATGAAGTCTGCTGGTGCACTGCATGCAGACCTTGAAGTCCTGTAAACCAGGCCCGGAGGAGTTATGAATGAGATTATGAACCAGGACGATCTTTCTCAGAGTGCAACCACTGATTTGCAAAATCGTTTGCGCAGTCTGCGTTCCGGGCTACAGAGC
>JAAYGN010000262.1 GCA_012727715.1 Desulfovibrionales bacterium
TACCCGTCACCTATACAGGTATCTCTCGATTTACTCGTATAGCCAACTAAAAGGACATGACCATGAATCCTATTCCTCAACTCACACCCCATCTCAAGCAACTCCGCCTTTCAGGCATCCTTGATTCTCTGGAAGTCCGTAACAAACAAGCTGTACAACAAAAGCTGGCTTATACAGATTTCCTGGCTCTGCTCATTGAAGATGAAATTGCCCGCCGAGAACAGCGCAAACTGGCCGCGCGTCAACGGCGAGCTGGCATCAATACACAAAAGACCCTGGAAAGCTATGACTTCACTTTCAATCCCCAGGTAAACCAGACGCAAATCATGGATCTGGCTACCTGTCGCTACCTGGAAGAAAAGGCACCGGTGCTCATTGTTGGCCCATGTGGTACTGGAAAAAGTCATCTTGCCCAGGCTCTGGGACACATTGCTGTACGCCGTGGGTATGACACCCTCTTTTCCACCCATTCCAAACTTCTGAGCCAATTAGCCTCAGCGCGTGCTGTGGGTACATATGACCGAAAATTGAAGGCACTGGCTCAGGCAGACCTGCTGATCATTGATGACTTTGGATTGAAGCCCATGCGTCCAGGCCATGATGAGGATTTCCATGACATCATCGTGGAACGCTATGAACGAAAAAGTACTATCATCACCAGTAATCTTGATTTTTCAGAATGGAATGAAGCATTCCATAACAAATTACTGGGTGTAGCCACTCTGGATAGACTCATGCACGGAGCTTATCAGGTTGTACTGGATGGTAAGAGTTACAGATCTCCTCGCAAGAAAAGTATACCTTGCCGAGGTGAAGCATAAACAGATAGGAAAAAGAGGTCGTCTGAGCGAAAATACCTACCACACACTGGCGCCATTAAGGTGCCCATCTCTGGCTCCATTAGGGTGCCCATCAACACCTTATGAGGTGATTTATGAGTAAACCAACGAACAAGGATATGTCCGACATCTCCCCTGAATCTGGAGATGAACAACGGATAGGAACCAAGAAGATGAAACAAGCCCCCAAACGGTTCTGGGCAAAGCATAAGGCTGATGTTGTTCTTAGGCTTTTACGTGGCGAGGATATCGACGTTCTTAGCCGTGAGCTTGGGGTAACAGCTGCCAGGCTTTCGAAGTGGAGAAATGCCTTTTTGGCTTCAGGGGCCGATGGTCTCAAGAAACTCTCTTCAACTGAAGAGGCTGAATACAAGCGTCTTAATGAAAAGATTGGAGAGCAGACCATGGAGATCGAATTGCTCCGTGAGAAGATACGTCTGTTAGAGGCTAAAGAGCCTTTAATGTGGCGGAGGTCGAGGAAATGAGCCAGTCCTCTTCGCCCTCCACAGGACAACCATATGGGCTGGTTATGGTTTGTCGTACCTGGGGTATTCCTCGGTCTACGTATTATGTCCGTAAGGCTGTGGCCTTGGATCCTCCTGGCCGCAGGGGACCAATGGGATTTCACAGTGATGATGAGCTATTGGGGCATATAAGAACCTGTATCCAGAATTCTCCATTCACTGGCGAAGGATACCGAAAGATATGGGCCAGGTTACGCTTTAATGGAATCAGGACATCCCCCAAACGTACTCTTCGTCTTATGCGAGAAAACAATCTTCTTGCAGTACGTAAACCTGGTCGGCCACACGGCCCCAAAGCCCATGATGGGATTATCAAGACAAAGCAAGTGGATGTCATGTGGGGTACTGACATGACGTCAACGTTGACAGCAAAGGAAGGCAATGCATCTGTTTTCTTTGCTATAGACCATTGTTCTTTGGAGTGTGTTGGTATTCATGCTGCCAAGTATGGAACTCGTTTTGAAGCCTTGGAGCCGATTCGCCAAGGAGTACGCTATAGTTTTGGAGCTTTTGGCCCTGAGGTGGCTAAAGGTCTGAGTATTCGACATGACCATGGCAGCCAATACGTTTCCAGCGTGTTTCAAGAGGAAATTTCCTTCCTGGGCATCCAGAGTTCGCCGTCCTTCGTCAGAGAGCCTCAAGGTAACGGCATTGCTGAACGATTTGTTCGAACTTTAAAGGAGAATCTGCTTTGGATTCATAGATTTGATACGGTGGAGGAATTACGCCTTGCACTCATGGAGTTCAGGGATGTGTATAACAA
>JAAYGN010000194.1 GCA_012727715.1 Desulfovibrionales bacterium
GATCACTGATGCGGCCATTGGTACACGAGCCCAAAACCACCTGATCCACACGCACCTGGTCGATATCTTCTATGGGGTGGACATTGTCGGGCAAATGTGGGCAGGCAATTTGTGGAGAAAGGCTGGAGACATCACAGGTCAGCTCCTGAATATACTGGGCTCCTGGATCAGGTGCAATCATGCTCTCACCTGGCCTGCCATGCGCCTTGCAATAATCAAGAGTCTTCGCATCAGCAGCAAAAAGGCCAACTTTTCCACCGGCTTCAATGGCCATATTGGCCATGGTCATGCGCCCTTCTACAGACAAAGCGTCAATAACCTCACCGCCAAATTCCAAAGCTTTATATAAAGCCCCAGCCACACCAATGTGCCCGATGGTCCATAAAATAAGATCTTTCCCACTGATAAAAGAAGGCATGGTCCCTGTAAAATGCACCCGGATAGTCTCAGGAACCTTAAACCAGGTCTCCCCCAAAGCCATGGCAGCAGCAATGTCCGTGCTGCCCAGTCCCGTAGCAAAGGCCCCCAGACCTCCATAGGTACAGGTATGGCTGTCAGCTCCAATGACAATATCTCCAGGACCCACCAGGCCATATTCAGGTAGAATAACGTGCTCTACACCAACATTGCCACCTTCATAATAGTGGGTAATGCCCATAAGCTTGGCAAATTCACGCACTACTTTAACCTGCTCAGCAGAATCAATATCTTTATTGGGGGTAAAGTGATCACAGACCAAAGCAATCCGGTTTTGGTCAAAGACCTTGGTTACTCCCATGTTATTAAAAGACTTAATGGCCAAAGGTGCGGTAATGTCATTGGCCAAGACCAGGGAGACCTGGCAGCGCACAATTTGACCAGCGCTGGTAATGGGTTCATCGGTATGTTGTTGTAAAATTTTTTGAGCTAAAGTTTGGCGCATACCATATCCTCCTCTCTTTTAACCAGACGGTTTAAGGCGTTTAAATAGGCCTTGGCACTGGCCACAATGATATCTGCATCAGAGGCTCGTCCCACAGCTGTTTTGCCATTTTCTTGCAGTTTGACGGTTACTTCACCCTGAGCATCAGTACCCCCGGTAATGGCGTTCACCGAGTATCGCGCCAGGCTGGGGTGTCGGCCCACAACCTTGGCAATGGTGTTAAAAACAGCATCAATGGGCCCGGTACCAAAATCAGAAACAGTACGTTCCTCACCATCCACATACATTTTGATCACAGCATTGGGAATGGACATATTACCGCTAATGGCACTTAAATATTCCAGACGAAATTTATCAGGGATACGAAAGATCTCGTCCATGACCACGGCTTCCAGATCCTCAATGAAAATTTCCTTTTTACGGTCAGCCAGTTTCTTCATGGCTGCAAAAACAATATCAATTTGTTCTTCATCCAGACTATAGCCCAAGTCTTTAAGCCGTTTGGCCAACGCTGCCCGGCCAGAATGCTTGCCCAGGACCATGTCTTCTTCCTGGCGTCCCACGGATTCCGGAGTCATGATTTCATAGGTTTGCCGATTTTTAAGCATACCGTCCTGATGGATGCCTGATTCATGGGCAAAGGCATTGGCACCAATAATGGATTTATAGGGCGGTATAGGCTGCCCAATGATCAAAGACAAGAGTCTGGCTGAAGGATAAATCTGATCCTTTTTAATATTCGTGGTCACTTGATAAAAATCCTGACGCACATCCATGGCCATGACCACTTCTTCCAAGGCGACATTACCTGCCCTTTCGCCAATGCCACTCAAGGTTACCTCGGCCTGTCGTGCTCCAGCTTTGATGGCCGCCAGAGTATTGGCCGTACCAAGACCCAGGTCATTGTGACAATGTACGGAAAAAACAGCTTTATGACTATTTGTCACATGCGTCAGCAAGTACTGAATCAGTTCGGCAAATTCTTGGGGCTGGATATAGCCAACGGTGTCTGGAACATTAATGGTCGTGGCACCTGCTTTAATGGCTCGTTCAAAGACCTGAACCAGAAAATCCCAATCTGAGCGCGAGGCATCCTCAGCAGAAAATTCCACATTGGAGGTTTTACTGGCAGCGTATTTTACAGCAGCTTCAACCATTTCCAAAACCTGATGCCGCTCTTTACGCAACTTATACTTCATATGAATGTCTGAAGTGGCTAAAAAGGTATGGATGCGGGCTTGAGGATTATGCTGGATCGCCTCCCAGGCACGATCAATATCAGCAGGTAAGGCCCGACACAGCCCAGCAATTTGACAATGTTGCACGGTCTTGGCAATGGCGCTTACTGCCTTAAAATCACCCTGACTGGCAGCGGGAAATCCAGCTTCAATAATATCCACACCCAAGGTTTCCAATTGCCGAGCCAGGCGTATTTTTTCATTATGATTCATGGTCGCACCTGGAGACTGCTCACCGTCACGTAACGTGGTGTCAAAAATATAAATCTTATCCATACGAACTCCTTTGATACTCTTTGGTATTTTTGTAGCCTATGATTTTTTTACTGAAAATAAAACTCTCATCTGAGGGGAGATGACCCTGTGCTTGGTCGTTTTGTTCAAACACTCTACCATCAGAGCCGTTTTTTTAGGCCCTGGTTGGTCGTTTCCAACAAACGATGCTGAGGGGATAGTGGTGTCCTGTTACGAGAGTTTTTGAGATGACTCTCGTAGTAGAGACTTGCCGCGTAGAGGAAGGAAAAAATAGGTGTAAATGAGGCCAGAAGCAATATAGCCAATAAAGAACACAAAACTGAGAAGTTTAGGCTCTGAGGCCACCAGAACAAAAATTAATAAGGCAGTGACAGTGGCACTAAAGCGATGGGCACGAAGAGTTTCGGCATCCTTGAAAGAAGCATAGCGCACATTGCTGACCATGAGGATAGAAACCAAAAAGGCCAGGCCCAGGGTAATGCGGGGAATCCAATGGATCAAAGATTCAGGGATATAGGAAGAAAAAAGAACAAAGGTCGCCAAGGTACAGGCTGCTGCTGGAATGGGCAGACCAATAAAAAATTTTTTACTGATTTTTCCCGTTTGAATATTAAAACGAGCCAAACGCAGTGCTCCACAGGCCATGACCAAAAAAGAAGCCATGATCCCCAATCGGCCAAACTCATGGGTACACCACTGGTGAATCATAATTGCAGGCCCAACGCCAAAAGCAATAAGATCGACCAAAGAATCAAGCTGGACCCCAAAGTCTGAGGCAGAATTGGTTAAACGAGCCAATTTGCCATCAAGACCATCAAAAACGCAGCTCACAATAATGGCTACAGCAGCATATTCGAACTTGCCTTCAATGGACCATAAAATACCCAAAAAGCCAGCCAGTAAACTGGACATGGTGGCCATGTTGGGAAGGAGATAATATCCTTTATGCTTGGGTACAGGATGGTCCATTATGTATTCATGTATGTTGTTTCTGGGCCACAATGGTCTGCCCAGCAAAGACCTTTTCACCAATACAGACACATGGTTCATAATCCTCGGGGATAAAAAGGTCAACTCTGGATCCAAACTTGATTAATCCAAAACGCTGCCCACGAGCCAGCTCATCCCCTTCTTCGGCCCAACAAATAATGCGTCGGGCAATGAGGCCTGCAATCTGAACCATGGTCCAGTTCTGGCCATGTTGATCTTCAATGAGTACGGCATTGCGTTCATTATCTGAAGAGGCCTTGTCAAAGGAGGCATTGAAAAATTTTCCGCCAAAATAGGATATACGCGCAATGCGTCCAGCTACAGGCATGCGGTTTACATGCACATTAAAGACATTCATGAACACACAGATAACCTTTTTCTCCTCACCCGTGAGGGGATCAGGTCTGGTGTCAATTTTGATAATTTTTCCATCTGCCGGAGACACAGCCACGTACCCATCTTGGGGTACGACACGTTCGGGGTCGCGAAAAAAATTGAGCACCAAAAAGAGGACAATTAAAAAACCAAGTGTAAGAAGCCAACTACCAAGAACAGCAACAGCTATGGTGGCGACAGTGGTCAGAAAGATAAACGGCATACCTTCCAAAGATAGGCCCATGGAGGGCTTATGCATACATACTCCTTGCGTTGTTTATCTGCTATTTTTTACTATAGACTGTATTTACATGCCCCCACTGGCATCCAGGTCAGCAATGGTTTGGTCTATGGATGCCTGAAGTTCTTTGGGGAGCCCCATAATATCGACATTTAAAAAGCCACGGACAATGGTTGAAGTCGCTTCATCTTCATCCAAGCCTCTGGCCATAAGATATTCAATTTCTTCCTGAGCAATTTTACCCACAGCAGCTTCATGGGATAATTCCACACCAGCCACCCGGCCCTGCAGTTCGGGAATGGCTTGAATGATACCGTCACCTAAAATAAGACCCTTGCACTCCAAATGCCCTCTGGCCGGAACAGCATTAGCAATGATTTCTCCCCGGGCAATATTGGTCCCTCCAGTGGTAATGGCTCGAGAGATGATTTCTCCCCGGGTGTTGGGAGCATTTAAGACGATACGGTTGCCGGAATCAATATAAGATCCTGTGGGGGTAACAATAACTGAATTAAACCTGGCTATTGCTCCAGGACCATTTAAATAAATAGTGGGATAGGATTCAACGGACTTGACCTTTTTTAAGATCACATAGTTATTCTGCAAAACTCCCTTTTCTTCCACAATGCCCACAGTGCGCGGCCTGACCATGACCTCCTCACCCCAATTGTGGACCATGGTAAAGGTCAGTTTGCCCCCTTTTTTAATATAAAATTCAGAGATTCCCAGGTGCAAAGCAGACATGACTCCATGGGAAGTAGCGCAGCCGGTGATGATATGCACTTCAGAGTCTTCTTCCACCACAACAATATTGTGCACATTTTGGCCAACCTTTTCCCCTTTAATGAACAAACAGGTCTGGACCGGATCAGGGACTTTGACCCCTTTTTGGGTCCGAATAAAATACCCACCATGGAGGTCTTGTTGGGAGGCAGCACGGGTAAATTCATCGTGATTCTTGTCCAGGGCCTTCCAAAAATATTCTGGCAAGCCATCATATTTTTTTAGGGCCTGAACAATACCCAAAACTTCAACCCCCTGGCCCGTGGACTGGCAATGCACAGTGGAATGGTCAAATTGTAAAAAGGTCCCAGCCCGGCTACGGGTTGCATCCAGGTCCACGCCGACCATACGCAGTTCAGCTTTTCGTTCATCAGAGACTTGATCAATATCCTTGAGTTCTTCACTTTCCTGCCCCTCAAAGGAGTAGGCCTCCAGATCAACTTGCGGGGTTAATTGAGACATCTAATACACTCCTTGTAGCCGAACTTGGTGATATGATCTAAAATATCCCTGGGTCGTGTGGGACGAGTATCACAACAAAGGACCCCATTATACATCACCTGTCCCCGATCAGCGTTGACATAGTCCAAAATATACCCCGTATGGGTGATAATAAGACCTGAGGTGGTATGCCTGCGCCGTAAATCCCGCATACAAGTTTCAGGGGAAGGATCACAGGCCCCATCAAGCAAGGTGCGCACGGTTTTGCCAATTAAAGCCATATTTTCCAGATCCACCCCCGATTCTGGCTCATCAAAAAGGATGAGATCCGGGTTTTGGGCCATAAGCTGCAACAGCTCTGAGCGCTTGATCTCTCCTCCAGAAAATCCAGCATTAATGTCACGATCCAAAAATTTATCAAAATTTACGGATTGAGCCATGGCGTACACATCAATATTTCGATTTCGAGCACACATGGACACCAAATGCTTGGTTTTCAAACCATGAATGGTTGGCGGGCGTTGAAAAGACATACCCAGACCGAGACGAGCGCGCTCATAGGTTGGCAGGCTAGTAATATCCACACCTTTGAAAATAATCTTGCCAGCAGTCACCTCATAGCCGGCAAAGCCCATCAGGGTCATGAGCAGGGTGGTCTTGCCTGAGCCATTGGGTCCAAAAAGGATAAAGGTCTCCCCTTCCTCAATATGCATATTGATTCCTTTGAGAACTTCTTTATCACCAATGCGGACCTGCAGGTTTTCTATTTGGAGCATATACATTCCTTGTTGAGTAAAAAACCAAGGCAAAAAATTAAAACGCAGTAAGCGAGTAATGGAGGAGTAACTAAAAGTCCAGCCTCTCTAGCTTCCCCACTCCTTCCAGGTTTCAGATCGATAACAATAGTAGCAACGCGAATCATCGCGAAAAAAACGTAAAAGAAGCATACCAAAAACAAAACCTCCAATGTGAGCCCACCAGGCCACTCCAGCTCCACCAGAGGAAAGCATACCAGAAAAAACCTGGGTTAAAAACCAGGCTCCCAAAAAAAAGACTGCGGAAATTTCAAAAAACATGGGAAAAATAAAAATTGGAAAAAATGTCATGACCCGGGCGTGAGGATAAAGAAAAAAATACGCTCCCATGACTCCGGCAATGGCACCAGAGGCTCCAACCACAGGTAAAGTAGCTTCGGGCTCAGTGATGACATGAACGAAAAGTGCGCCCAAACCGCATAAAAGATAAAAGATTAAAAATCGAAGTGGACCCATGACGTCTTCCACATTGTCACCAAAAATCCAGAGCATCCACATGTTCATAATCAGATGTAACCAGCCAGAATGAAGAAACATGTGCCCCACAAAGGCAAACATTCCTCCTGGAGGATATCCGTTTACAAGAGCCCAGCTGGGATCCACAAAACGGGCCGGGACCACCCCATGGAGATGAAAGAAAAGTACTTCCTCGGTGGGAGAAAACCCAAGCATAAAAAAGAAAAGAAAAACATTGATACCCATAAGGGTCCAAACCATATATGGTTTGTGTCTGACTGGAATATTATCGCGCAAGGGAAACATGATTGGGCGTCAATTTGTGTAAAGAGTTTGCATGAATTTTTTTCAAAACGATGTCCATTTCCTGTGTGACACGAGCCTGATTCCAGGATCGGACCAAGGAGATCATGGCCAACACCTTGGCCTTTAGTTCCTCCAGGCTGCCGGAATTGTCCAGCACCAAAGAGGCCCTGGAGACTTTTTCCCCTTGGGGCCATTGCCAGCTATTCACCAAAGCCACATGTTCACTACTCCAGCCTCTGTGGGCCAGGCGATTTTGACGAATATCTTCTGGGCAAAAAATCACCACCACCAAGTCAAAAATATCAGCCATATTGGATTCAAACAACAGAGGAATGTCAGCCACCAGAATATCACTGGCTTGCACCTTAAAAAAACTCTCCATGGCTTCCAGCACTAAAGGATGAATAAGATGCTCCACCTCAAGGCGTAAGGAGTCTGACGCAGCCAGGGCTGAAAATAAGGCCTGACGGTGTACTCTGCCCTGGTCATCCAAAAATTTATGTCCAAAATAATGCTCAAGCATAACTGCCCCATCCTGACCTGGAGCATACAGCTGGTCCACAGCCTGGTCAGCACAAAAAACAGGGATATCCAGGTCCTGCAAAGCGTGACTTACGGCTGTTTTCCCACTCCCAGCGCCACCGGTTAAGCCAATACGCACTGAATTTTGACAGAGCTGACGCACAACATCCAAAAAATCATCCGGCGGTTGACAAGAAAAGTGCAACTCTTCTCCTGTATCTGGATGGGCAAATCCAAGACGCCAGGCATGGAGCATTTGGCGTGGTGCACGGCTGGCAGTATGTTTATCTGCATACACCCTGTCTCCCAAGAGAGGATGCCCTATTGCGGCCAGATGGACCCGTATCTGGTGTGTCCTGCCCGTGGGAATACACACTCGAAGCAGAGAGGCGCTTTTGTCCGCAGCACTCCACAAGACCTGATACAGGGTTTCGGCACTGCGCCCACCATGTTTGAGCACAGCCATCTTGGTTTTACTGCTTGGGTGGCGCCCTAGAGCCAAGGTAATTCTTCCCGACTCAGGTGGAATCCCAGCCACCAGGGCCAAGTATTCTTTATCTATTTCCCGGTGACTAAAGGCCTCAGTCAAGGTCTGGGCAGCTGACTCGGACAAGGCCAGGATGATCAAGCCGGATGTATCTTTGTCCAAACGGTGGACAATACCGGGCCGCAATCCTCCTTGGGTAAGCAGACTAGGGAAATGATGCAGGGCACGGTTGACCAGAGTTGATTCCACGACAGAAGGTGCAGGATGAACCGTCAGGCCTGCTTCCTTGTTGATTACTGCCACATGGGGATCAGCGTACACAATGGCTAAGGGCGTAGGGTCAGCATGAAGTTCTAAGGCCAGATCCTTTGGCTTGAATAATGACAAGACCTGCCCTGGTATAATGCGAGTGGATGCCTTGACACAGATATGGCCATTTATGCGGCAATGGCCAGCCTTGATCCATTGCTGGATATGCGTTCTGGGTACTTCCTCTTCATCCAAAATACTTTGCCAGAAAACATCCAGCCTTTGTCCCTGGTCACTGATCTGAGCAATTTCAACGAGTTCTTGCATAAAATAATGGGGCAATTTTAGTAGTGAGGTGGTCGTTCATCCACCACAGGCTCTGGGGAACCCAAGGTCAACGCAGCAACTTTTTTAGCCAGCAGATCCATAAAAAAACGCATTTCCCGTATTTCTTTTTGTTGCTCTATGACAACCAAGTTCAAGTCATCAATAGTTTTTTGCAAATACACAAAATGTGTTTCCAATATGTCCATGCGCTCCATTTTTGCCCCCGCAATTTGTATTGTAAATTTTCCCTGGCTTGACCCTTTGACTACGTCCTTTATAAAAGACGTTTGAACAAAACGAAAAAGGAGTCATCCATGCATAATGCTGCACAGATTTTTACCCCAGCCTATTTGGCAACAATCTTTCCACCCGAAAAAACTGATGAGTTTTTTGCCGCCCTTTTTGGGGATGCTGAAGAAGGAGCTTATACCATCAGCTTGCGTTTTGAACAGGCCAGCCCAACAGAGCTTCGTTTTGCCTTTGATCTGGAAGAACGTCCAGGCATGTGTCTGGCCTGCAACCTGACCTATGGTTTACCCCAGGTTTTTAGCCGTCATCCTGTTTTAGCTGTGGGTAACATAGCGGAAACATTGGCCCAAAAGGCTGGTTGGCCAAGTGCATCTTGGTCACTGCTGCCCACCCAACAAGTTTCAAAAAAAATACATAGCATCCCTCTGGTTATTCAACCATAGCCAGATGGCCTGAACCAGGACCACAGCGCACGCGGGTTTTTGATACAAGTCAAAAACTTGCGTGTCCTTTTATGACATAAGAAGACCATGCACCAAGTACCACCCACACTTACCCCTTTTGTAATCAAGGCCTGTAAAAATACTTGTCCCAACGCAGTGTTACCCCATGCTCCCAGAGTTGAGCTGGAGCAGGTAGTGCATGCCAGTGGGTGGCCAGATTTCCTTCACCAAACCGTTACAAATATCAGGCACCATCATCAGTTTAAAATAGCAGTATCAGCCTGCCCCAATGGCTGCGCCCAGCCCCATATTGCAGATTTTGGACTCATTGCCACCGCCAAGATACACCTTGATCCCGACCTGTGTAAGGAGTGTGGACTATGTATCACCGCCTGCCGGGAACAGGCCCTCAATCTTGGGCCACCCATTACTTTGGATGCCAAGGCATGTCTGGGCTGCCTGGCCTGTGTTCGTGTTTGTTCGACCCAAGCCCTGACCAGCCCCAAGGCATTGTACCGAGTCGTCTTGGGTGGAAAGCTTGGGCGGCATCCCCGTTTGGCCCATGAACTGGGAGAGTTTAATGTTCCCCAAGTTTTGGTGATCTTAGAAAAAACTCTGGCCTTGTACATGCAGCATTACCGACCACGACTTCGCCTGGGTGAACTGGTGGAACATCTGGGGGTGGAAAATGTTAATGCCCTGGTTGGGCCATGAAATATTTTTTTCAGACCCTGACCTTCTTGTGCGGACTGGTCACTGCTGCTCATTTTTTGCGCTTTGGGAATGCCTGGGAAGCATTGGCCATTTTCTTGTTTACCCTGGCTACTTGTAAGTCTTATCTGGTACCCCGCCCCATTCTTTTTTTGGCCGCCCTTGGCGCAGGATTTTTTTGGACCCACGAGACCATAACCCTGGTGCAGTTGCGTATAACGATGGATTTGCCCTGGATACGTTTGGTGGTCATCCTGGGTGCAGTCTGTCTGGCCCATTTCAGTCTGGCTCTTTTGATCTTGGGGCGGACTGGAGAAAAAAGCATTGGAGTCATCAATGGTCGGACTTGGGTTAGAACCATAGTTTTTCTTTTAAGTGGCGGGATATTATTTTTTATCACCCAGAAAGCCCCTCTGCCCATTCTTTTGGGAGTCCGCTTTTTCCCAGAATCAGGTCTGTTCTGGATCACTCTTTTTGCCTTGTATGGTGGCGTTATTGCCAATCTTCTGCTTAGCCCCCAAGCTGCGCAAACCAGAAGCCTGATGTGGAGCTTTTTTAGTCTGGTCTTTTTTGGCCAGCTGCTCCTGGGTCTTGCTGGCTTTGATCAGTTGCTCATGACTGGAAACCTGCATTTGCCCGTTCCAGCCCTTATTATTGCTGGGCCTCTTTTTCGCGGTACTGGTTTTTTCATGCCCATTTTGGTTGGTGTCACTCTTATTTTGGTTGGATCTGCTTGGTGTAGCCATCTCTGTTATATCGGCGCTTGGGATGATCGATTGGCCCGATTGGGTCCTGGTAAGCCTCAACCCTTACCAGTTTGGGCTCCCAAAGCACGTTTACTGATACTTCTGGGTACACTGCTCATTCCACTTATGCTCCGTTTTTTGGATATACCGTGGACCATAGCCCTGACCTTGGCCATGGTTTTTGGTGTGGTGGGAGTCGCCATAATGGTGTTTTGGTCTCGTCGTACGGGAACCATGACCCATTGTACCTTGTGGTGTCCCATTGGTCTGCTCAATAATCTTGTGGGCCGACTCATGCCCTGGAGAATTCGCATCAGCCCTCAATGCACAGGATGCGGCCTGTGCACCAAGGCCTGTCGCTACAATGCCTTAACGCCCCTTAATCTGGCGCAAAAAAAGCCGGGACTGACCTGCTCCTTGTGTGGGGATTGTCTGCCCCGCTGTCCCCATGGGCATTTGGGCTATTATTTTCCAGGCCTTTCTTCTTTGGCTGCTCGTTCTGTGTTTGTGGTTCTTGTCAGCACCCTGCATACCATTTTTTTAGCTGTGGCCAGAATTTAAAGTTGTGCATGAAGATTTAGTAACGATCCATAATCCGTTCTTTTTGAGAAAAATCCCACTCCTTCAGTTCCAGGGCCACCAAAATATCATCCACAAGTTCAGTAACTTGGCGATGGGCTTGGAGCAAATGATCCATGGTCGCCATGTACAAGGGCTCGCGTTCAACAAGCAAAGAAACCATTTCCTCGTGCAGGGGCATGGCAGTCAGAGCTGGGCGCTGCACTTGAGTATCCTTTTGCACACGATCCACCAAAAGGGTCACATCAGCGGC
>JAAYGN010000195.1 GCA_012727715.1 Desulfovibrionales bacterium
ATCGTGCTGGCCTTGCAAAAACTGGATGATAATGACGCCCAAGCTGTGGAAGATTTTTTACAAAAACACTACCTAAGCACTGAGGATCTGGAGCGTTTACGGACCATTACCGTGCTTCCAGAACGTATGGTCCAGGATTACCGCTCCACATATAATGATATCCGTGACTGGCTGCGCCGAGAAAAAATAGCCAAAGAGCAAGATGATTCCAGCGTGGATTGGAGTGATGTGGTCTTTGAGGTTGATTTGCTCAAATCACAGGAAATTAACCTGGATTATATTTTGGAGCTAATTTTTGAAAAGAACAAAAAATCCAAGAACAAGACAACCCTGATTGAAGAAGTGCGTCGCTTGATCCGCTCCAGCCTGGGGACTCGGGCCAAAGAAAGCCTGGTGGTGGACTTTATCCATCAAGCTGATCTGGACAGCATCAAGGACAAGCCAGGTATTATTGAGGCTTTTTTTACCTTTGCCCAAGCTGAACAAAAACGCGAAGCCCAGGACTTGATTGTTGCCGAAGAACTCAATCTTGAGCACGCCAAACGCTATCTCAATGTTTCCCTGCAACGTGAATACGCCAGCGAGCATGGCACTGAGTTGAACAATATCCTGCCCAAAATGAGCCCTTTGAACCCTCAATATCTGCCTAAAAAGCAACGAGTTTTTCAAAAAATAGCGGCTTTTGTAGAAAAGTTCATCGGCGTGGGTGGGGAGGTGTAGGCCATAAATGGCTACCTTGGCATAGATTAACACTTCCAGGTGATCCGTGCTTGGTCAAGGCTTCCTGAAAAAAACAATACAAGGCTGTCCACTCACGCAATCCTTGGTGATTATATGCTGATAGCTCAAAGCACGTTTGACTCAGATAGTAGCCGGATATACGTTGAAAATGTAGATGAAGACAGGTCAAGGGCGATGTACAAAAAA
The DNA here is from genome assembly GCA_012727715.1 of Desulfovibrionales bacterium. GTDB lineage: Bacteria > Desulfobacterota > Desulfovibrionia > Desulfovibrionales > Desulfomicrobiaceae > Desulfomicrobium. The sequence goes on from JAAYGN010000195.1 coordinate 928, forward strand.
CAAACAGGCTCATGGGCAAACCTGAGCCTGTTCGTAACTTTTTTGAAGTCATCCGGGCACAGCAATGCAGAAATATAGAGATTAAAAAAATCCACTGGCAAGGACAAATGCATTAAAGTATATACTTTGCAACGTGATTGGAAAAATTCAAAAGGAAATTTATGAATCCTCCCAAACCAAGAACAATTTGTGCTGCTCTTATTGATGAGCTGGCCAATGCCCCTGAGGCAGAACTTTCTAATGAACTTTTCATTGCTGGTATTGTCCAAAAAGCACAAAAAGGAAAAGACCAAGATCCAGAACATTATTTAAATGTCATGGGCATTGTTTCCTCTCTCCGTGGCCAGCACAGTGAAACTGACGAATATTTTCAGCGTTGCCTCAATACCTTTGGCGGTTCCTTTGTTACCTATTTCAATTATGCTCAATCTCTGCAATGTTTGGACAGAAGTTTTGACGCCCTTGGCATGATCAACAAGGCTCTAGCCATTGCACCTACCAATGAAGACGCAGTAGCTCTTGAATCATTGATCCAAGGCACTCTTATAGATAATGCTTGGGCTGATATGGAACATGACACAGAAGAACAATTGATCCAGATGTGTCAGCATCAAATGGTTGCTGATTTATGATGATAAGACCTGGCTCTATTTGTTGGACAGAATTTCCTTACTCTGATCTTAGTCAAAAAAAGCCGCGGCCTGTGGTGGTTCTCAAAACTCTTGAGCACGGAGATGTAATTGTGTGCATGGTTACGTCAAAAAAACTAACCTCGCGCTATGCAGTTAAACTCAATGAAAATTTTATGTGCAAAGGAAAACCTCTTGCTGGATCAATCAGGCCAGATAAACTCTTTACTGCTCACCAAAACTCCTTAGCTAAGCTCACTGACTTACCTCAAAATAAAACTTCTGAAATTTTTTCTAAATTGCAAAAGCTGTTTGCAGATCCCTATGCATAAAGCATTCTTGGATCTGTTTTGATCAATATATTTGATGAGCTAAGGTAGCACTGATTAAGCCGCTCTTGTCACTCCCGTGAAGATGGGAGGCCACAGCTATCAAGATATCAAGACACTGGTTTCAACCTGTCGGGTACAAGCCCACTTTCATAGGTATAAAGGTTTAAAAGGCTTAATCAGCCAATTCCAAATCTTTTGACAAGGGCTACTTCCCCAACATACCCAAAACCTTGACCGCCAACTCTCGTGCCTTGGCCCGATTAATGGCTTCATCTCCTCCAGCCAGGGCCAAAATCGTAAAAAAACAATCATCAGCTAAAACATGTAGACCTGTTCCCAAGCGTAGTTCTGATCCAGCCCAATAGGCCTGATCACCCAGCCCCTGTTCTTCTTCCAGATTATCCAAAAAACTCATATTATTTTCAAACAAAGATTTG
>JAAYGN010000196.1 GCA_012727715.1 Desulfovibrionales bacterium
GGTCTGTACAGGCCTGCATAAAATCCACCGCCCATGCAGCCACATTCTTCGTGGCTTATCCATGCGGCCTTTTTCTTTTTCCGTGCCAGCCAGATGTTTCCAAGAATACAGGAAAAAGTCTTTTGTGCGTTTTGCCAATCAATTTGTCCTGCACTTTCCCGTTCGCGTGAAAAAACCTCTCCTGGCTTTGGTCCAAAACCATCTGGCTTGGTATCATCATAGTAAACACCAAAAGGCTCTTCATCATGTCCGAGCAACTCCACCAACCTTCTTGTTTTATTCATAATATCCAGCATTAAATTACCCCCTATACGTAGTAAATAGTACCATAAAACAAACTACATCCCATTTCTAACCATGTCTTTAAGCTTTGCTTAACAAAACCTAAGGCTACAAACAAATGAGACATCCCTCCGGTTCTGTTCTCTGGAGGATATGCTTTGTGAAAATTAATTGCAAATGCCAACTGTTGACTTTGTCAATCACATTATTGCCAATTATCATTCAAGATTTGTCTTGGTTCATCGTGAATAGGATTTTTGGACTGTTTGTGATAAATCAGCACGTCCCTATGCTTAAAAACTATTTGATTGCATCTCGAAACTATTGTATTTGTCAACCATGCTGACTCCCAAACAACCTTAGACATGATTTCAGCTCTAGCTGTGGAAAACTAGCCATGCCTATCTTAAGTACAGAAAATTGCAGCTTTTTAAGCCCGTGAGGTATAAGGATACCCTATTGTGTGCATACGCAGATTAGCTATCTCCTTAGTTTTGGGAATATTCATAGCAGGCTTCCTCTTAACTCTTGGGATAATAATTTGTATAGTTTTATGTGCTTTCATTTTTCTTGACCTCATGTTTACCCTGACCATGGCCCTGATTTCACGATGGCGCAAAAAATAAGGAATTTTATGAAAAAATACCCAATAGATGTTCATAATGGTTTCCTGTGCCCGGACCTTGCCTTCCTGCCCATCCGCACTCCAAAATCAATGATCATCAACAAACTGCCAATCCTGTCTTTATTTTTTTACCTGCCCATTTTATTTTTTTCTTTGCTCCTCGTGGGGTGCAAAGAGCAGCAAGAAGCTCCCCCACCTCCACCTTTGCCGACAATATTCTATATGACGGTCCAAGAAGAGCCCATTATCCTGACCCAGGAATTGCCGGGACGCATTTCAGCTTTTCGGGTTGCTGAAGTCCGACCACAGGTCAATGGCATTATTCAAACTCGTTTTTTTGAAGAAGGTGCAGATGTTCAGGCTGGTCAGGTACTCTACCAAATTGATCCTGCTTTGTATCAAACCGCCTACAATAACGCCAAAGCAAACCTGGCCCGAGCCAAGGCCACTGAAGAAACAGCCCGACTCCTGGCAGAACGCTACACAGAGCTGGCTCGCAGCAATGCCATCAGCCTGCAAGAGCGAGACGATGCCATTGCTGCCCATAAGCAGAACAAGGCTGAAATAGAGGCCCATAAGGAGGCCCTGGCCACGGCAGCCATCAACCTTGGTTACACCCAGATTGTTGCTCCTGTGAGCGGACGTATCGGCCATTCTTTTGTCAGCGAAGGGGCATTGGTCACCCAAAATCAGGCCCAAGCCCTGGCCAAAATCCAACAAATAAGCCCCATGTACGTTGATGTGACCCAATCCAGCAATGAGCTGCTGAAATTGAAACGAGCTCAGGCTTCAGGAGCACTAAA
>JAAYGN010000197.1 GCA_012727715.1 Desulfovibrionales bacterium
CCACACCAAACCACTGCCCACCTTTGACCTCAACGTTTGTAAAGTTAATGGTGGCCTGTTCACCTGTTGCCGGGTTCAGGATATCTGCACCAGTCTGATATTTTTCCGTGACATAAACAGGTACAGTAATAGTGGTTGGGTCTGTAATGTCCTGCCCATCAACCAGCTTTAAAACCAAAGTGTCATTAGTCAGATCAGTATCATAGACAGGTAAAGTTACAATTTCCCAGCCTGCAGGAGCCACAAAGCCGTCAGCCAGGACCACACCATCAGGCAGGGTGAAGTACACGGTGGTGTCGCCAGTCATGACCGTGCCTGGCGCCGGGGTGATGACAATATCCACATGACGCACAAAATTGGGACCCGTGACAGTTTCACCTTCAGGAGCATCCATAAAGGTTTCTACCGTAAAGGCTTGGGGGGTAATGCTCAGCTCATGGACTGTTGTCTGACGAATGGGCGGATCAGATTCCGGGTTATGCAGCGCATCCTTACCAAGGATGAAGCCACCGACACTGGCTACCTTAAGGGCAATATCAGGGTCCGCTTTTTGATCTACGGTCAAGGTGACATCCACGCTGGCAAGCTGATCCGGGGTAAAGCTGCCAAAGGGCAGCGTAACAACCAACAGTTGGTCACCGACACCAAAACCATCGGGAACGCTGATCTCCTCACCAGTAATGGGATGGATAATCTTGCCGTCTGAAATCTGTAACTGATCGCCAACAGGGACATCATTTGTCAGGGTGTAAAGTTTGTGTTCAACATTGGTACCAAAGAAGGTTGCACTCTTGAAGTTGAGGCCGTCTGACTTGGTCAAATCCGTAGTGTTGCCATCTGCCCCCTTGTGATTGATGAACAGGTCAACATAGGGACCATAGCCAACCTCGTCAGCACTCTGGTTGTCAAAGGTCAGGGTGAGGGTGACATCCGTGCCAATGAGAGGCGCAGTATTGCTGACAGCAATACTGGCGTCAGGCTTTGGCGCTTCCATTAACCCATCATACCCCATAGCCGCCAGCACACCGGCCTCTATAGGCCCGGTAGCTGTTTCCAGCACCCAGTCCCCACCTTTATCTTCAGCACCGGTGGGGTTAATGGAGGCCGCCACATCTGTACCTGTCAAATCAGCCAAATCCTGCACAAAAGCCTCACCCTTGGCTGTCTGGGCTACATCACAGCCATAGATAAGGATATCACCAGTGTCTGTAAAAGCATTGCTCCAGGCCGCGATTTCCGCACCACGCTCAACCAGAGTTGCTTCATTTAATAACGTTCCACCCAGGCTGATCTGCCCATCACTGCCATGGGACAGGATATGCAGGGCATCTACTCGGTCATACTGAGCCAAGGCTTCACTTAAGGTCAAAATCCCATCACTACCAGCATCCAGGTGAATGACTATGGCATCAGCAGGCAATGCCTTTTCAATGGCTTCCACATCTTTTACTGAGGCATCAATAACAAAAATATCAATGCGTGGAATTTCTGCTGTTGGAGCATCCAGGCCCGCACGCTCATCATAAATATGCTGATCTCCAGAATGATCATCATGATAGGCATGGGCCTGGGCATCATCTTGCACATAGGCCAGACCTGGAAATTCAGCAGCCACTCCACCATCATCCATGGTGTGATCAGTAGCATCGGCCACAGAAGCGTCAAAAAGGAGCCTTGGTTCCAATTGAAAAAATGAAGAATGACTCATGGTACAACTCTTGTGCTGGGGTTATGCTAAAATGAGCAGGTATGGAGCGTGAAATCAAAGATAATGATCATGCGCCATAACCTGAACCCACACCCTTAATAAGAAAGGAAACTATTAAAAAAATATAGTTGATAGTTTTACTTTTTTTCAAAAAATAGGAAAAAAATCAAGTAGTTTTTATCCTTTACGCATACCTGACCTTTTCTATAGGAAAAAAATCAAATAGTTTCATCACTTGCGCATACCTGACCTTTTCTCGTGACCTCCTATCTTGCTCAAAAACCCAAAATATCTGCCAATTGTCTGAAAACTTGTTGGCCATCAGCAAAACCTGGAAGTGATGGCAAAGCCCGAAGCACTCCCAATCCTTCACTTTCTTCATGAAAATCGTGATCACTTAAGTCTGTTATGACCACAGTATTGAGCATGGCATTGGCTGTAAGCAAATCAATTAAGAATTTCTTGTAATCTAAACCTGGCATCAGGCCATCCACCACCACCAAGGCCCAGGTTGCAGTACGAGCGGCTTGGACAATTTCAAGCCCTGAATCCATCCACAAAATATCCATATCCAAACCTTGAGCAAAGGCCGCCAGGTCATCCTGACGCGCTGTTAAAACTACTGTCTGCATTAGTACTCCTCCAATAAAAAAACCGGGAGTTCTGGTAATGAACCACCCGGCTGTAGTAAAAAACTCATGTCGTCCTGCCGCACCATCCAAGTCATGGCAAAGGAAGCAGCGCAACAGCGAAGCGAGGCCATCCAGACTTTTCCTGGATTCCTCGACTCCACTGCGTTTCGCGCGGAATGACACGTTGAATATGCACCACCTAGGTCACCCTGCGTACAATGACGCTAAAACCTTGGGCTAGGGATGTCCGCCCCCACCACCACAGGTTTGCTCCGGGGTAAAACGCACCAAAGCACCCTTGAGCAAGGCTTCCACTGCTGCACCCACATTAGGCGCACCTGCACCATAAAAAACATCAATGCCCACCTGATTAAAGCCCATCAAAGGGCGCATACCCATGCCACCAGCAATAAGAGTGGTGACCTTGTTTTCTGCCAGATAATTAACCGGGGCCATACAACCGCCCTGCACATGGGGCACATTGGGCAAGGTGCTTATTTCCACCACAGCCCCATCATTCACTTCAATAATGGTGTACAGGTCACAATGTCCAAAATGGGCACCAACTTCTGCTTCAAGGCCTCCGGGTTGGGCCGAAGGGACAGCAATTTTTCCTTTGTCCATACAATCTCCTTTATTTCTCTATAAGCCTGGTAATGGCTTCCCAGATCGTGCGGACCTGGTCAGCAAAATTTGTTGTCTCCACTTCTGTTACTGCCTTGCCTTGAATCATGGCTTCGGTGACCACAGGATCATGAGGCAATTGACCAACCAGAGTATAGCCTCTGTCCTGACATAGCTGGGTAATTTTTTGGCTATGCCCAAGATTTAAGTCATACTTATTAATAATGACCGCCACCTGAATGCGAAAATGCTCGCACAACTGAGCCACACGCTGCAAATCATGCACCCCGGAAGGAGTAGGTTCTGTAACAATAACTGCCAAATGCGCCTGGGACAAGGAACTGATGACCGGACAGCCAATGCCTGGTGAACCATCACAAAGCACAAGATCAGCACCGATTTTTTCTGCTTCCAGGCGAGCTTCTTTTTTCAGCAAACTCACCAGACGCCCGGAATTTTCCTGGCCAGGAAAAAGCTGGGCGTGGACCATGGGACCAAAACGGGTTTGGCTTTTATACCACGTGCCACAATGACGATCAGGAAAAGCAATGGCCTGTTCCGGGCAAAAAGTCACACAGACCTTGCACCCCTCACACTCCAGAGGGTTAATGCTACAGGTAGCCTGTTGATCAATAACTGCCCCAAAACGACACATCTCCAGGCAAGTACCACACCCTGTACAGCGATCCTGATCAATAATGGCGATGTGACCAGAAATAAAGGCATGTTCTTCCAAAACGCGTGGGGCCAACAAAAGGTGCAGATCTGGTGCATCCACATCCAGATCACAAATAACCTTGTTCTGGGCTAAATGTGCAAAGGCAGCTGTAAGTGAAGTCTTGCCTGTGCCCCCCTTACCACTAATAATGACCACCTCACGCATAAGCTCCCCCATTCATTGCTCGTAGCCTGTCGCGCAAGGCCACAAAACTTTCCCCCAAGGCCGCGTCAAGTTCCGATAAAATCAAGCCCTGGGCATAATGCTCGGCAATGTCCCGTCGAAAAGGAATTTCAGCCAAGACCGGGAGCTTTTTTTCCTTGCAAAAGTCATAGACCCGGGTATCGCCCAAACCAGCCCGATTAATAACCACAGCCATGGGTTTACCCAATGGCGAAAAGGCTTCCCAAGCCAGGGTAAAATCATAAAATCCAAAGGGCGTGGGTTCAGTGACCAGCACAATAATATCACTATCAGCCACGGCACTCATGGCTGGGCAACTCACTCCTGGAGGAGCGTCAATGAGTACATCAGCACCATTTTTGGCGACTTCCTGGTGCATGGCCAGGCGCACAAAATTCATCAAGGGAGGACTCATGGCCTCGCCAATGCGCAGCCGTCCGGTCAAGGTTACAATATGTCCTCTGCTGACACCCTGTTCCATGACTCCCAGCTCTCGCTGGCCAGTGGCAATGGCCTGTTCCGGACAAATGGCCATACATCCTCCGCAACCATGACACATTTCTGGAAAAGTCATGATCAATTTCCCCATCAGAGTAATGGCCTTGAACTGACAAAGTTCCGCACAGAGCCCACACCTGGTGCACTTGCTTTCATCCACTATAGGAATGGGCAAAGTGGCTATTCTCGTTTTTTGCATCTCGGGATGCAAAAAAAGATGCACATTGGGCTCATCCACATCAAGATCAGCAACAACCAAAGGACGGTCCCAGACCACAGCCAAAGAAGTGGTTACTGAGGTCTTGCCTGTTCCTCCTTTGCCACTGGCAACAGCAACAATCATAGTCTATCCTATTTATTGGGAGTATCAGCAAAGGCCACTTGGCCTGACTTGTAGAGTTCTACAGCCTCACCCACCGTCATATTACCCAGGTCTTGACCTATTTTAATACCAGCTGCTTGCAGAGCTGCAAAAGCCTTGGGGCCAACAAATCCGGTCAAAACCACACCTGCTCCCGCATTAACAATATTTTCCGCAGCCTGAATACCTGCCCCATGGGACATGGCCTGAGACGAGCCGTTGTCCACATAGCTGGTGGCCATGGTCTCAAGATCAACAATGACAAAACCTCCAGCCCGGCCAAAGCGGGGATCAACCCTGTCTGTCAATTGTGGTCCTTCACTGGTAATGGCAATCTTGGTCATGGACAACTCCTTGATACGGTCCGTTGTACGGTCCGGTTGTTGTTGTAGCGAGGAAAGCTCGTTTTCAATGCGTAGAGCCATGCCCTCCACCAGGGCCCTGGCAAGAGTTCGCCTGGCCTCAGCTAAAATACGTCCAAAGGTATGGCGAGAAATACCCATACGTAAGGCTCCCTCGCCCATGGTCAAGCCCTGGTGATCTGCCAATCGTAAAGCCTCAAACCCATCCAGGGTCATATAGACTTCAGTCAGATCTCCCAAGGGAATCCCACGCGGTTTAAAACAGCGTGCCACGGGGCGTCCTGCAATTTGTCGGCATTTTCTGGGACGCGACATGACTCCTCCTTTTGCTCAAATGAGCATTTATACCCCAGTTTTTTACCTGTCAACACTCTGGTAAAAAATCTTTCCTGATTTTTTAGTCATGACCTGGCCCAAGCTCAATACGAATGGCCAATCCCTGACAAAGGGCCTGGGCCACCTGGGTGCGGCCCTGCCCCAAGATACGACACAAAGTAGAGCGGGAAACTCCCATGATCTCAGCAGCTTCTTCCTGACTTAAGCCCAGAGCATCCACCAGGCGCAGGGCTTCAAAGGCATCAAGCTCCACCACCACTCCAGCCAGCTTGGCCCTGGGTACGCCCTGGGGCCTAAAAAGGGTGGAGACAGGTTTGCCACTAATATTTCGAGGTTTTGGTCTGCGCGCCATCTGGCCTCCTTATTATGAAATTAATTTCATTATAAAGATGGATAAATCTCTCGTCAAGAAGGGCCAGGGAAGTATTCATGCACCAAGGCATGACCAGTGTAGAACGACGATCCATCTTCTTGTCTCAAACTTTCTGACTCCTCTCATAATAGGGCAGGTGCGCTGCCCCTGACCCGCTGATGACAACAAAATTATGGCTCTGTCATGCTGCACGTAGTTGCAACATCCATGATTTCTATATTTTTTGGGATGATATCGGCCTGCCGCCCTTTGTTGGCAATTTTTGTCAGGACTTGTTGGAATTCCATCTGTGTTGTTCAAGAGATAAGCAATGGAACAATTAACAAAATATCATGACATAACAAATAGATACAGTGATTTTTAAAAGTAATGTCTTCCAGCCGTGGACGTGTACTACCTTTTACTTTATAAATGTATTTTCTACTTCAAGGATTCACCGACCTGCACAAAAATATATCGGTTAGCGCAAGAAGGATTTCAATGATCGCGATTGTTGGCATATTTGTTGTTATTGGTTGCATTGTTGGTGGTTACCTTATGGAGGGTGGCAACCTCAGTGTTCTATGGCAGCCCGCAGAATTTGTTATTATTTTAGGTTCAGCCCTGGGTACCTTTCTTATTGCTTCACCCCTTAAGGTCGTCAAACAAACAATGAAAGGTTTTTCCAGTGCCTTTACTGTCAAAACTCCTGGAAAAAATGAATACATCCAACTTCTTCGGGTTCTGTATGACTTGTTAGCTCTGGCCAAACATGAAGGCATCATTGCCCTGGAAAGCCACGCCAACAATCCCAGAGAAAGTACTATCTTTGGTCCCTATCCCTTTGTTTTAAAAAACAATCATCTTTTGAATTTTATTTGTGATAACGTGAAGACTTATGCCATGGCGGGTATGGAACCCCATGAATTTGAAACAGTCATGGACATTGATATTGACACCTTGCATGAAGAAGAACTTGTCCCAGCTGGTTCCATCAACAAGATTAGTGACTCCCTGCCCGCTTTGGGTATTGTGGCCTGCGTTTTGGGTGTGGTGTTGACCATGGGCCAAATCAATGAGCCTCCAGAAGTTTTGGGACACCATATTGGTGCTGCTCTGGTGGGCACATTTTTAGGTATCCTGTCTGCCTATGGTTTTGTGGCTCCCTTTGCCACCAATGTGGAGCATCAGGTCCGAGACCAACATTCCCTGCTTATTGTCGCCAAAACAGCCCTCATGTCCTTTGCCCTGGGCTGGGCGCCAGTTTTGGCCCTGGAAGCTGCTCGTCGTGCGGTACCCAATTCCGTACGCCCCAGTTTTGAAGAATTGGAAAGCGCAGTACGCAATAAGTAAGCACAGGGTCAGAGCCTTAGAGATATGAGCGAAAAGAAAGTTATTATTATTAAAAAAATTAAAAAGGGTGGCCATGCCCACCATGGTGGAGCGTGGAAAATTGCCTACGCTGACCTGGTCACAGCCTTGATGGCTTTTTTTTTGCTTATGTGGCTTTTAAATACTTTGTCCGACGAAACCAAAGAACAATTGGCCGTGTACTTTCAAGAATACTCTGTCTTTGATGGTCCTCCTGCCTCCTTAAGTATTGATCCTGGTGGATCTCCTGTCTCCATTCAGGACCAAATAACACCCCCAGTTCTGCCTGAACAGCCAGAAGTCCTGCATGCTGAAGGCAAATCCCAAGAAGAAATTTTAAGGGAAGCCATGGCCAAAATGATTGAAGAAAAACTGGCTGCCTACAAAGAAGAACTCATGATTGATGTCTTTGAAAGCGGTGTCCGGATTCAAATGTTAGAAAGTCAGGGCAAGCCTTTTTTTGGATCAGGTAGTGCCCACCCCACAGATGATGCCCGCCAAGTGCTTAAGGTCATAGCTGACACAGTGCGTGACATGCCCCAACTTTTAGCTGTAGAAGGACATACAGACTCCAAGCCGTTGGGGGGCAAAAATTCCCGCTATACCAACTGGGAATTGTCCACTGACCGTGCCTCTTCAGCTCGGCTGGTGTTGGAAGAATTTGGCATTGCCTCCAAACGTATGGTGCGGGTGGCTGGGTATGCTGATACTCAGCCGCTCATTGTCGAAAATTCCGAAGATCCACGCAATCGCCGGGTCAGCATCTTGCTTTTTAATCCTCCTGAAGAACATAAAAATCATACTCCTCCAAAAGCCTTGGAGGTGACTCCTTTGCCCAGTGGGAGTGAAGGGCTGATCCTGCCCAGCTACTGATCCACACCCTGGGGGTCCATATCTGTTAGAGCTTCTTAAAAATAGTTCTATTTCTCTAAAATATCTGCATATTTTATGGCTGTTAGCCCTGCATCCAGAGTCAGGGTCGTACAGGCCAGACCCAGGGCCTGATCTGAAAGTAAAAAACAAAGGGTATGCGTCGCCTGAGTGATGGTCACCACTTTATGGGCCAGCTGCTGACGGTACCCTTTATTATCCAAAAATACTTTTCCCCGCCCAGCATCCACAAGTCCCAAGCGTACACTGACACTGGTAATGCCACGGCTACCCAGCTCCACTCCCATACTCAAATAAAAAGATTCTGCCGCTCTTTTGGCTGAGGCATAAAACCCCTGACCAGGACCGGGACAGGACGCAGCCACAGAGGAAACATGAACCAAACGCCCAAAACCTGTACTCATCATGGACCGCACCAATGTTTTTACAATGGCCAAACGACGGGTCACATGGGCGGTAAAATATGCTTCTGCCTGAGACATATTTGCTGCCGCAAGTAGTCCCTCATAATCAGCGTGGGCCAAATCAATAAGGTAATCTGGGCTTGTTCCCAACAAAGTTGGAAATTGCTCCACACTGGCCTGATCAAAAAAATCCAAGGAGATAGCTTTAAGGTCTGGGAATCGAGCGGCAATACGTTTTTGGCCTTGAGATGAACAATAGGTAGGAATGACCTTAAGCCCTTGAGTCAAAAGCAAATCCACAAGGGCCAGGCCGAGGGAAGAACTGCCCCCCAAAACCAGGACACGCTGCCCACTATAGCTTAAACGCATAATGCTATACTTCCTTGGGCAAAAACCAGTGCGCCCTGGGACAGAGTACACCGAAACACATTATTGTCTGGGATAATGGATAAAACATAGGCACCTGGATCTGCAAAACGAAGAAAAGAAAAACGCTCAACAGCCAAGGTTTTACACGAGGTAATAGCGTGCAAGCAGTGCATACATAAGGCCAAAATATAGGTACCAGGCACCACTGGCTGAGCTGGAAAATGACCAATAAAGCAGGAATCTTCAGGAGCAAAGGTTATGGACCACTGCCATGGTGAGGACCCCAAAAGCTTCAAATCCACTGGCCCTGCTCCAACATGCGCTGATCCTTGGACAAGTCACGACCCTGAGTAGTCAGATAATTACCAATCATCATGCCATTGGCTCCAGCCAGAAACAGCCAGGACTGATAGTCCCCCAAAACCTGTTCCCGTCCTCCTGCAATGGTGATATTGGTGTTTGGCAGAAAAAAACGAAACAAGGCCACAGATTTTAAGGCATCATGCACGGATAACAGCTGTTGTCTCTCCAGGGGGGTGCCCGGTATGGGTACCAAAAAATTTAAGGGCACTGTGTCCACCTGAAGATCAGCCAAGGTACCGGCCAACTCGACTCGCTGCTCCCAGGATTCACCCAAACCCAAAATTCCTCCACAGCAGACTTTGAGTCCAAATTCCTGGGCCAAAGCAATGGTTTCCAAATCCTGATCATAACTATGGGTAGAACAAATGGCAGGAAAATAGGAACGAGCTGTTTCTACATTGTGATGATATCTGGTCAGTCCGGCATCATGTAAACGCTGGGCATACTCTGGCGTCAACAGACCCAGGGAAGCACTGATTTCCAAAGAAGTCTTTTTTTTCAATAATGCTATACACTGGCAAATGGTATCCATCTCAGCGCTGGTCAGCATAAGACCACTGGTAACCAGGGAAAAGCAACGTGCTCCTGCTTGAGCCATGGATACCCCCCGGGCCACGAGGTCATCCAGCACAAGTAAAGAGTGAGTTGGTGCGCTGGTACGATAATACCTGCTTTGGGCACAAAAATGACAGTCCTGCGAACATGTTCCGGATTTGGCATTAACAATGGCACAGGTAAAAAACCTACTCTGCATAGCCTGGGTAATACTATGGGCAGCCACTAAAAGATCCAGGGTGTGCTCTTTAGTCAGGGCAGTTAGAGCCATACCCTCTTCTGGAGTTAAGGATCGGCCTCCCAGGACTTTTTGGGTCAGGGTACGAATCAAAGGATGAGTCATAAGCGAATATCTAAGGTAAAAATGAATAAAAAAAGGTATCTCTATTTTAGGGAGATGCTGATTAATTCTGTCATTGCGAGTTTATGCCCTGTGGGTAGAGCGTAGCGACGTGGTGCTTCGCCAATCTGTAACTTGCTGATAAGTCGGTGATTCTGGATTGCTTCACTTCGTTGGCAATGACTTGTTTCGGTTTAATCAATGCTTCCTTAGGTAGTAAATATCCAAGGGACTAATCCAGTATTTTTGATTCTGGTTTTACTCCAGACAATCAACATCCTGGTTCATCATTATCTACTGCAAGCACCTGCAAAGATGAGATCATCATTCTCCTGGATCAACGGCCTCCATAAGTTCAATAGTCAGACGTAAAAAATCTGCTTCAGTAATAATTCCACAAAGTTTTTTCTCGCAAATGACAGGCAAACAGCCATATTTTTCTTCCAGAAGAAGCCTGGCTGCCTCCTTGATGGACAAATCTGGCAAGACTGTGAGCACGTCAGTTTGCATGATTTCTTCAATGGGAATGCTTCGTTCAATTTCATTTTGGGTATGGTGATCAATGTCAGCCAATTGCGAAATAGTTGCTGCCAAAATATCACGGTGAGTGAGCAGACCCACAAAGCATCCTGCATCATCCACAATGGGAATATGTCGGATTCTGGCTAAATCCATCAGATCCTTAGCCGCACTAAGACTCTCTTTTTGATTGAGGGTAAAAACATCCCTGCTCATAATACTTTTTACTTGAAACATAACCTGCTCCTTATTCGTTTCGTTTGATTCATTCTTTCTCATTCTTGTGGTGGGGGCAAGAAAAAGGTTGCTGGGAGTATAGCGCTCTTGGTTGACTTGATGGGTGAAATCTGCTTTGCAAACTTTTCTACTAAAATTTCCAATGCCTTGACTCTATAGGAGATATTTTTGAAAGGCTTGCAACGACTACGTGAGCGTATGGTTCAAGAACAAATTGAAGCCAGGGGTATAACTGATGAACGTGTCCTTACTGCTCTGCGCCAGGTCCCTCGCCATCTCTTTGTGGATGAAGCCCTGCAAGCGCAAGCCTATGGAGACCATCCCGTACCCATTGGATTGGGACAAACCTTGTCCCAACCCTATATTGTCGCTCTCATGACCACTCTTCTTGTAGTCAGGCCGCAAATGCGCATTCTAGAAATTGGTACTGGATCTGGCTACCAAGCAGCTATTTTAGCGGTAATGGATGCAGATGTGTACACAGTAGAACGCATCAAGCAATTATACCAGACCGCACGAACTCGACTTTTACATATGAAGTATTTTAATATTCGCGTAAAGCTTGATGATGGAACTTTGGGCTGGCCCGAAGAAGGCCCCTTTGATCGTATTATTGTTACTGCCGGAGGCCCTGAAGTTCCCACTCCTTTGCTTGAGCAATTGGCTGATCCTGGCATTATGGTTATTCCAGTAGGTGCAACCAAAAGAGACCAACGTTTGCTGCGCATCTTTAAAAAAGATGGTCGCATTCATCAGGAAGATCAAGGAGCAGTTGCCTTTGTAGATCTGGTGGGTTCCCATGGCTGGTAAAGGACACCCCAACTATTTTTATATTGACCCACAAAAACCTATATAGTTAATAAAGCTAAAAAATACCATCGTATCAGTGAAGTGGAGGAAATATGCCTGAAAAAAAACCTGCTTGCTCAGAATGCTCCAGTAAAAGCACTTTGCATACCATCCAAGATAGCCCGGAATCCACCATGGAACGCCAGAACAAAGTCATAGCCAGCACTCTTTCCAAAATTAAATACAAACTTTTTGTGATGAGTGGAAAAGGTGGAGTAGGGAAAAGTTCTATCTCAACCAATTTGGCTACAGCCTTATCCCTTAAGGGATATCGTGTAGGACTTTTAGATGTGGATATCCACGGACCAAGTGTTCCTCATCTTTTGGGTCTTACCGGACTTTTGGAGGTTGACCAGGCCAAGGGCATTCAACCCAAACGCTACAGTGAAACCTTGTCCGTGGTCTCCATGGAATCCTTGCTCAAGGATCCTGATCAGGCAGTACTCTGGAAAGGACCCATGAAAACCTCTGCCATCCGACAATTTGTTTCTGACGTGGATTGGGGGGAACTGGATTTTTTGGTCATTGACTCTCCTCCAGGCACTGGGGATGAATCCATGGCCATACTAAAAACCGTACCTGATGCCCTCAGTATTGTTATTACCACTCCCCAAGAAATCTCCTTGGCTGATGTGCGCAAATCCATCAACTTTCTCCAGTATGTCAAAGCCAATATCCTCGGTGTTGTAGAAAATATGAGTGGTCTTATTTGTCCCCATTGTGCCCAAGAAATTGACCTCTTTAAAAAAGGCGGGGGACAAGAATTGGCCCAAAAATATGGACTGGAATTTTTGGGCGCTATTCCCTTGGATCCGGCCACTGTTGTGGCCGGAGATCTCGGCAAGCCTGTAGTCCTTTTGGATATGGACTGTCCTGCAAAAAGAGCATTGCTTGACTTGGCTGAACGGGTTATTGAGGTAACTGAAAACAGTTTAGAAGTGCTTTCCAGTAGCCACATCTAACCTTTTTAGAGTGTATGATTCGTATTTTTTGCTTTTTCTCCTTTTTTTGTTTTTGCTGCTTCATGCAAGCAGAAAGGACAAGTTACGCCAAAAATTTCTATTATACAGTCAAAGAAGATGGCACATTGTGCATAACAGACAAGCCCACGTCCTCAAAATACAAGCCCTATACCTTTCAGCGTTCCATTAATTATATCCGTAATGCACTCATTGCCTTTAAAAGAGATCAACGCAGTGTAGAGGAAGTCAATGCCATTGTTTCCAATTTGTGTAACAAATATCAGATTGATAAAAAACTGGTTATGGCTGTCATTGATGTTGAATCAGGATTTAATGCTGCGGCTGTATCCTCAGCAGGAGCTCAGGGGCTCATGCAGATTATGCCCCAAACAGGACAAGAGCTTGATTTGGCCGACCCCTTTGACCCTTCAGAAAATATTGATGCCGGCATACGCTACCTTCGATATCTGTTAAATGAATTTTCCGATACAAAACTGGCTGTGGCTGCGTACAACGCAGGACCTAATGCTGTAAAAAGGTATGGTGGGATCCCACCATATACAGAGACGCAGGACTATGTTCAAAAAGTTTGGACAAGACTTAATTACTACCAATAATTCCTCACTTAATGTGCCCAATGCACTCACAGTATTTCGAATTTTTGTAGTACCTTTTATTATCATCTTGTTGTATTTTCCAGGTCCCACTACATGTATGCTGGCCACCTTGTTTTTTCTTGTGGCCATCCTGACCGACCTTGCTGATGGTTTTTTGGCCCGCAAGTTCAACCAGGTAACGAATTTTGGCAAATTTCTTGACCCCCTGGCAGATAAAATCCTCATTGCTTCAGTGTTGGTCATGCTGGTAGAGTTAAACTGGGTTTCAGCCTGGGTGGCCATTATCATCATTGTACGCGAAATTTTAGTGACAGGGCTTCGTGCTGTCGCGGCAGACAAAGGCCAAGTTATTGCTGCGGATAAGTATGGAAAACTTAAAACAATTATGCAAAGCATTGCTTTAATTCCACTCATTTATCATTACCCAATTTTTGGTTATAATATCGTCATTCTTGGACATGTACTTCTTTTTACTGCCCTGATATTAACCATATACTCTGGATGGAATTATCTGTATGGTTTTTATAAAATCTGGGGAGAATAGATTTTCAAATTTTGGTTTTTTTCTTGGCAAGAAAGAGCATGAAGCTTTTGTGGACCTGTATTTTTTAATAATTTCTTGGAAAACTCCTGTTTTTTTATATGAGGTGTATACATGGCGCAAATTGATGCTTTTTTTAAAATGATGCATGAGCTGGGCGCGTCTGACTTGCATCTGTCGTCAGGATCACAACCCATAGTTCGCCTTCAAGGTGAAATGCAGCGCGTCAAGTACAAAGTATTGGAGCATGAAGAATTAAAAAAAATGCTCTATGAAATCACCCCTGAAAACAAAATTAAAACCTTTGAAGAAACAGGGGATGTGGACTTTTCTTATGAAGTCCCGCACATGGCCCGTTATCGAGTCAACTTTTTCATGCAAAAACGAGGAATTGGTGCAGCATTTCGAGAAATTCCTCAAAAAATTCTCACTATTGATGAACTCGGCTTACCTGGCATCCTCAAAAACTTGGCCATGTTACCCAAAGGCTTGGTACTGGTCACCGGTCCCACAGGAAGTGGTAAATCCACCACTTTGGCTGCCATTATTGATCATGTGAACAAGCTCCGTAAAGACCACATTCTCACCATTGAAGACCCCATTGAGTTTGTCCATGAGCCCCAAAACTGCCTTATCAACCAAAGGGAAGTAGGACGGGACACGTTAACCTTTAGCGCTGCCTTACGCGGTGCCTTGCGTGAAGACCCAGATATTATTCTGGTAGGTGAAATGCGTGACCTGGAAACCATCCAACTGGCCCTGGAAGCTGCTGAGACAGGACATTTGGTCTTTGCAACCTTACACACCATTTCTGCCTCCAAAACCATTGACCGTATCATTGAAGTCTTTCCTGGCGAATTGCAGGGCCAGATCCGTTCTGGACTGGCAGACTCTTTGCGGGCTATTGTTGCACAAAACTTGTTCAAACGTGTTGATCGTCCTGGTCGTGTGGCTGGCATTGAAATTCTCATTGCCACACCAGCAGTACGCAATCTCATTCGGGAAAATAAAATTTTCCAAATTAATTCTGTCATTGAAACTGGAAAGAAATTTGGTATGCAAAGTATTGATGATGCCATTTTAAAGCTGTTAACCGCTGGGATCATTGATCCTGAACAAGCATATAACAAGGCGGCCACCAAATCCAAGTTCAGAGAATTTTTAACAAGTCCGCCTCAAGACTTTACCGAGGTATAATATGCAAAGAGCTCAGCTTGATCACTTGTTGCATCAGGTTCTTGATTTTTCACCTGATACCTCTGACATCATTTTTACAGTCAATAAGCCTGTCCAGGTAGAAGTGCACGGGGAGCTCCACAATGCGAAAATAGACTCCAATCCTGGCCCCCTACTGCCCTTTCAAGTGGAAGCCATTGCCATGTGCCTGATGGGGCGAAAGCTGCGCCTCTATGAGGACCAACTGCGCACTGGTTCCTGTGACCTATCCTATGAATTACCTGGTCGTTGTCGGTTTAGGGTCAATGTTTTGGGACAAAAAGGCTCCCTGGCTATTGTTATGCGTAAACTCACCTCCAAGGTGCCCACCATTGCTGAATTGGGCCTGCCTGAAATTTTTCATACCATGGCTCAGGAAAAATTTGGCCTGATCCTGGTCACTGGTGCCACAGGAACAGGCAAGACCACATCCTTGGCTGCCCTGATTGACAATATTAACCAGCTGCACAGGAAGCATATTGTTACTCTGGAAGACCCTATTGAATATGTTCATGAACACAAATTGGGCACAGTCAATCAGCGAGAGCTGGGCCTGGACTTTGATAGCTTTGCATCAGGACTGCGAGCTGCATTACGTCAAGCACCCAAGGTTATTTTAGTTGGTGAAATTCGGGATCGGGAAACCATCACTATTGCCCTAGAAGCTGCTGAAACAGGGCATTTGGTCCTGGGAACCTTGCATACCAGTGACACCGGTCAGACCATTAACCGTATTATAGGTATGTTTGAACTGGCTGAAGAACGACTGATCCGCTCCCGACTTGCTGAAAGTATCAAATATGTTGTTTCCCAGCGGCTCATGCCCAAGATTAGCGGTGGACGGATTCCAGCCTTTGAAATACTAAGAACAAGTTTACGAATTAAAGAAGTTATTTATCATGGAGAAAATGACGAAAAAAATTTCTACTCCATTGTGGAAAGTGGTGATGCATACGGAATGATCACTTTTGATAAATATCTTGGCAACCTATTCTATGAAAATATCATTACAGAAGAGGTGGCCATGCTCAATGGATCTGACAAATCGCGTCTGGCTCAGATGATAGATAAAATTAAAGCAGCTCGCGGAGAAAAGGTTACTGATATTGATGGCCTTGAACTTGACCATGAATATGAACGAAAAAGCGTTCTTTTTTAGTGGAGAACAAGAATATGGAAATTACCTGCGGGAACTGTAATACTTCTTTTGTCATCCCCAAAAACCGGATTCCTGACGTTAATAAATTTAAACTAAATTGCCCCAAATGTAGAGAGCCAATTGTCATTGATAAAGGTTCCTCACCTGAACCTCTTGTACCCCCCGAACATTTTCCACATAATGCTGTTGTTGCTTTTATTTTTGTAACTAACGATTCAATACTGGCAACAATGAAATCTGATCTAGAATCAAAAAATATTTATACGTCTATAGCACAACATGTTACAGAAGCAGTAGAAAAAATTCGCATCAATTACTATGATATTATCATTTTGGAAGAAGGTGACTTTGTCAAACCAATTCTAGATATTATTAAAACATGGAATGGCATACGACGTCGCGAGGTCAATGTTATTATTGTCCAAACCTCTGGAACAAGCTTACAAGAACAGGAAGCATTCTTGCGCGGAGTTAATGCGGTCATAAGCCGTAACGATGCTGGACAAATCAGTAAATTTCTTGCCCTGGCCATGGATAACTATGCCCATACCATTGAGCCATGGAAACTTTCTGCACAAAAGATACAGCACCATATATAATTCTTATGCGTAAAAAGAAAAGTATTCTTATTCTCCTTTTTTGCTGTTTGAACCTGACCATGCTCTACAAATTCTTTGATGCCCAAAGTGGGTTGCCTGCGTATAAAGAGTTACATGCCAAAATCGAAGAAATAAAAAATAAAATTGAGCATGTGGAAACCTTAAACAGACAGCGAAGTTCTGAAATTCGGGTATTAAAAAAGGACCATAAATACGTTGAGCGATTGATAAAGCGTGAGCTTTATTTTGTATCGGATAATGAAATTATGTATATTCTTAAATAATTATGCAAAATACACTTCATCTTTTTGACGAACTTCTTGAGCATGACCCAGGGTCTAAGATTTTTTTTCCCCTGGCTCGCCTGTATAAGCGACATGGGTACATTAAGCGTGCTATTGAGATAGTTCAAAAAGGTATTGGCCACCACCCAGACTACTTGGAGGCACAGTTTTTTCTTATTGAACTCTTCTATGACACAGGGGACGTTAGTGCTGCCGAAGCCCAGGCCCATGCATTGTTTCAAAAATTACTTATCTATGACAAATTCTGGTTTGCCTTGAGAACATACTATGCCAAAAACAATCAGGAAGATATGCAATTAGCTTCCTATATCATGGAACGTAAAGCTCATGACAGCCAGGTGGATTTGCTCAAACTTCTCACCTGTGGTATTGCTCATTACTCTGACCAGAGCACTGACCAGGAAAATTTACAGGAACCAGAACACGATCTCGATGCCGAGGAAGTAACTCAATTTTTTATCAACTCGGGTATTAAAACAAAGACCATGGCCAAACTCTTGGCTGCTCAAGGTGAACATAGCCAGGCCATCGCCATTTGTGACGAGCTCCTTGCTCAAGCTAACCAGGCTGAGGATATCAAGGATCTGCAAATTTTACGAGAACAATCTTTACATATTGTCCAAGCCCAAGAAGTTTCCCAGACAGAAAAAACAACAAAACTCTATCATGTATTAAATGACTTGGCCACACGTCTGGAAAATCGTTCCAAGGAACAGCCAGTCTCTACCTCTTCACATACCAACTAAAAACCTTGGCATAATTTATGAAAAAACTTGTACTCTTCAGCCTTATTTTTGCTTTTATGGGATGTCGTCCTATAACCATTACTCAGCGATACTATCAGGAATATGTCAGCCCCAAGCCCAGTATAAGTTATGAAGAGATTGATTTTGACAATATTCCTACTGACTTTTTAAATACTTACTATGATATTGACTCCCGATTTGTACGGGTAGCTAACACTATAGACTTGACAGAAAACTTTGAACTTACGCTCCAATCATCCCATCCTGACACACAATGGATAAAAAACTTTGCTTCTTTTGATGCTGATCATATTTTTGTTTCTGGCGATGATGTCATTGGATACGACCCAGTCGTACGTAAGCTCATGGATGAGACTCAAGAGGAGACTTCTTTTTTCAAAGAGGCTGCTGACCGACTCTTTTGGCTGAATATCATCACCAAAGAAGAAGAGAATAAACACTACCTTATTTTTGAAATAGATAAGGATTTCCTCTTGTCCCTGAAAACTTCTGATGCTTTTTCTTTTGTGGTAGATGGACTGCCCCTTGAAAAAAACCATGCCTTTTCTCCTGAAAGACTCCCCAAAATACAAAAAAAGAAACAGTATTCAGGATCCTATCGGGAAGAACAAAAGCGAATATATTGGATTAGAAGTATGGCTGCTGACAACTTGTATTATTTCTTCAACAATCAGAGGTAGTATGCGCCAAGTTACTGTTGTCGAACATCTTTTGCTTCGCCAAAAAGAACGCCCCCTGGCCTCAGGACGATTTACTCGACTACTGAACGAACTCATTTTATCTGCTAAAATTATTGGCCGTGAAGTCTCACGGGCAGGCCTTCTTGATGTTTTGGGAGGCACGGGTGAAGTGAATGTACAGGGAGAAATGGTGCAAAAACTTGATGACTTTGCCAATCGCGTCATTATCCGACGCATGGAAAGAGCTGGAGTGTTGTGCGCCATGGTGTCAGAAGAAAATGCTGATGTCATAGAAATCCCACGACAATTCCCCACAGGAGACTATATCCTGATCTTTGACCCCCTGGATGGATCGGCGAATATAGATGCCAATGTCAGTATTGGAACGATTTTTGGTATTTACAGACGCTCCTCCTTTAATGACGAGAGTGTATCTATTAGTGAAATATTACAAAAAGGATCCAACCAGGTGGCCGCAGGATACATTATCTATGGATCCAGCACCATGTTGGTCTATACCGCTGGCAGTGGAGTGCATGGTTTTACTCTTGATCCCAGTGTTGGAGAATTCTTGCTCTCCCATCCAGACATTAAAATCCCTGAACAAGGAAAAATTTATTCTGTGAATGAAGGCTATGCCTCATATTGGGATACAGCCACTCAAAAAATAGTAGAAACTTTTAGGAATTCTCATGCATCGCATGGGCGTTCTTATAGCTTGCGATACATTGGTTCGTTAGTTTCTGATTTCCATCGCAATCTTATTTACGGTGGTATATTTATGTACCCAGCTGATGCTCGTGATCCCAAAAAGACCACTGGTAAACTGCGTTTAATGTGTGAGGCAGCACCTATGGCCTTTATTGTGGAACAAGCTGGAGGTATGGCCATTGACGGCATCAGGCGTATTTTAGACATTGAGCCAACAGAATTGCACCAACGTGTTCCTCTATTTATTGGTTCCAAGGCTGATGTAGAAACTGTCCAAAAAATGTACTCTGACTTTGCATAACAAAGTACGTACCCCAGCCCTTTACCCAAGCACCTATCCCGCAGGTACAAACTGATTGGTTTTTAGGTGCTTCATATTTTTGTTATAATCATACCCAATTGTTGAAGAGCTATATTTACCTATTACTTTTGCCCACGTATAAAGTCCCATTGAGCATCCTATGATCTGTCTTGGTATTGAGACGTCGTGTGACGAAACTTCTGTTGCTGTTTGGTCACAGGAAAACTTACTTAAAGAAATTACCCATACCCAAATTTCCATGCACTCTGTCTTTGGTGGAGTGGTTCCAGAGCTTGCATCGCGGGAACATCTACGAAAATTGGATACACTGATATCTTTGCTCCAAAAAGAATTAGGAAGCGACCTGTTTTCGCGTCTTGACCTTATTGCTGTAACACGAGGACCAGGTTTGCTGGGAGCCTTGTTAGTGGGAATAGCTTACGCCAAATCATTGGCTCTGGGACTTGAAATACCCATTATTGGAGTAAACCACCTGCATGCCCATTTATTAGCTTGTAATTTCAGTGCACCCATTACCTATCCTGCTTTAGGCGTGCTGGTATCTGGCGGACATACCCATATTTACCAGATGGATTCTGCCCATTCTTTTATCCTGCTGGGAAAAACTCTAGATGATGCTGCGGGTGAAGCCTTTGATAAAATAGGGAAAATTTTAAATCTTCCCTATCCTGGGGGGAAATACATTGATCTGCTGGGCCAAAGGGGTACGGCAAACTCTAAAATCTTTACCAAACCCTATCTTAATAATGACAATTGTGATTTTAGCTTTAGTGGCTTAAAAACCGCTGTATATAACTTTATACAAAAAAATGAGATCCCTGCGCTTAATTATGAAAACTTGAATCTTGAGGCAGTCCCCCAGCAGGTTAGGGATCTTTGTGCAACGGTCAATGAGGTTATTGTGGAAACTATTGTGGAAAAAACACGTCGAGCTTTGGCCTTATGCCCTAAAACGCGTACCATTTGCTTGGCTGGCGGCGTGGCTGCCAACACCCTGCTCAGACAACGGGTTGACAACTTTGCTCAAACCCGAAATATAAATTTTTTAGCGCCACCCCAAAACTATTGTGGTGATAATGCTGCTATGATAGCTTACGCAGGTATTCAACTGGCTCGTTGTAATCAAAGCAGTGCTTTGGACTTTGAGGCTATTCCTCGAGGTCAGCTGTTTCCTGATGATTATATTTCTAAACCTCTTTCTTAAGGAGTAAATAATGGCTCTACAAGTAAATGATGCAAATTTTGAAAACGAAGTTCTTAAAGATAACCTTCCTGTTTTAGTTGACTTCTGGGCTCCCTGGTGTGGTCCTTGCCGAGCCATTGCTCCGGTTATTGAAGAGTTGGCCCAAGAATTTGAAGGAAAAGTTAAAATTCTCAAAATGAATGTTGATGAAAACCCCAGCACTCCAAGCAAATTTGGCATTCGTGCTATTCCAACCTTGATTCTTTTTAAAAATGGCGAAGCTATAGAGCAAGTTACAGGTGCTGTTTCCAAAGCAAGCCTGAAACAAATGCTCACTGACAAGGCTTAGAGCAAAAAAACAGGTAAGGGTGAGCTGTAAATGCCACCCTTTTCTCTCCACCCTTTTGTATTACATGGCACAGGCCTGAGTAATCTTTATATTGAGAAGCCCTATGCGCAAATATTTGTTTCTCCTGGTGTTGGTATTTTTCATGAATGGTTGTGGAATCATTGACCATTATTTTATTACTCCTCCAGAAGACACAGCCCAGGAACTCTTTGAAAATGCTCGGGCCCATATGAATGAAAAGGAATATGATGCGGCCATAAACCAACTCACAGCCCTGAATGATCGCTATCCCTTCAGCCCCTATGCCGTCCAAACTCGGCTTATGCTTGGCGATGCATATTTTCTGGACCAACGCTATGACGAAGCTGTGGATGTATATGATGAATTCTTAAGCCTCCACCCGCGACATGAATCCGTAGACTATGTCCTTTTTCAAATGGGGGTAAGCAAATATAAATCACATAAATCCATTGATCTTCCTCAAAATGAGCTTGCTGAAGCTGTTGAATCTTTCCAGCATATCCTTGATGCGTATCCACAAAGCACCTACCGGGAAGACTCCCTTGCCTATATTGTAAAATGCAGAACGCGAATGGCTGAGCATGAACTGTTTGTTGCCGACTTTTACTTTAAATCCAGTTCCTACAAAGCAGCATGGACCAGATATACCTATGTCGTTGATAATTTTCCAGAGCTTCCAGAGATTGTTGAATACGCTGATACACGAGCAAAAGTTGCATTTTTCCATTATCAGCAAGAAGAAAATACCAACAAAAGACACCCAAGCTTTATCAAAAATCTTTTTCGATGGCTCTAACGCTCTTGGATCTACTCCAATGCCTTAATGACACGATTTCTAGTAATATTAATTGCTTTTAATCCGTCCTGGTACTTCCTGTAGGAAACAAACAACAGGCAAAGTCTACAATATCTCCTCACACTGGTGACTTTTTTACGCCTTTACAAGGCCGCCCATCTTTATACTCAAGTCGCTTAAAAGCATGGTCTGACAAACCATGGTCATCTAGCGCGTACTGCATATTCTACTCAAAACACCCATTTCCAATCTTGATCCTCACTTCATTCTGTGTGATCAAAAGATGTTGGTCAAAACTTCAGGAGGGACATTATGGGAAAGGTTCAGCAAACCTGGAATACGTTTTTATGGTGGCAAAAATCTCTTATTTACGCTACAATACTCCTTTTTCTTTATACCCTGCTTGGATTTATCCTTGTCCCCCAAATCACTTATTACGTCCTTGAAAAAAAACTTGCCCAAAGCCTGGATCGAAATATCCAGGTGGCAGAGGTGCACTTTAATCCCTTTACCCTGACTGCACAGATCGCAGGTTTTAGTATTCAAAACAAAGAGGCTAGCACAGAGCTGGCTGGCTTTGATAGCCTTCATGCCCGCTTGGGATTTTCTTCTCTAGTGCGCTTGGCCTTGGTTATATATGATGTGCACCTGGATGCCCCTCGCCTTAATCTGGCGTTAGATAAGGATGGCCAGACCAATATCAAAGACCTGACGACCACAACAGAACAAAAGGATGCTCCAGAATCAGAGCATTCTCCCTTACCACTTATTGTTGAACCTTTGAATATAACCAATGGCACGTTGACCTTTGAAGATCAAAATAGAGGTATTAGCCATATCCTTGATCAGATCAATTTTAGCCTGCCCAAGTTTTCGTCACGACAAAAAGATTGGGAAACATTTATGTCTCCCACCCTTTCTTTTTGTGTCAACGGTGCTCCCCTTCATCTTGAAGGACGAACCATGCCTTTTTCCCATACCCTACGCACAGAGTTTGATTTGCAGGCTGCTCATTTAACGCTGCCTCAATACTGGACCTATGCCATGGCCAGACAAAATCTTCAATTACTACAAGGTGAACTGGATATAGAAAGCCAATTGGTGTTTGAACAACACGAAAACAAACTACCCACTTTTTCTATTCAAGGACAAATCACTGGACAAAATATAAAACTGGTTGATGCCCAGGACCAAGTTCTTTTTCTACCTCAAGTCCAAATGAAAATAGATGATATATCCATTTTAAACCAGCACCTAAAGCTAGGTAGCCTCAACATAGAAGAGCCGTTTATAAAAATTGTACGCCATAAGGACCAAACCCTGAACTGGGCAACGTACTTCACTTCTGAGCTTGAGACTCAAAATGCCACTACCGGTAGTGACCTTACTTTGGACATAGATATTAACGATACAGCTCAGAAAAATATACATAATGAAACCACTACCGAGACAACCAAAGTTATTCTTGACCATAGCCAAGAAAAAGAGGTGGAGTCAGCGTCCAACCCACAGGAACTACCCCTGCGCGTCCAAGCAGACTCCATTCAGATTCATAAAGGACAAATTGTCTTTAACGATGAAAGTACTGGTTTTGAAAAAAATATCCAGCACCTCGATCTTACTATTACTGACTTTGATACCGCACATGAAACTACCAGCAAGATACTTTTGGATATCACAACAGCTGAAACAGAAGAAATTTCCATACATGGAACTTTGAGCCTTGCACCTTTAGCCATCAAGCCCACCATAGAAGTCACTGCCCTGGACTTACCCTCCTATGGTTCATATTTTCAAGATCTTCTTCCTTTGACCTTGGCCAAGGCCAAGGCTGATCTGGTTATGGAGTTATCCTTGGAAGAAAGCCCCACCTCCTTGCAGCTAAATAATGGGAAAATACAAATTCACGATCTCTTGCTTAATGCTCCAGACCAGGCTGGTGAGATTTCCTTGCAGCAAGCCCTCCTGGATGAAATTTCTTTAAACTTAAGTAACAGCACCCTTAGCACAGCGACTTTGACCCTTTCAGGCTTGGAGATGCGTACTGGTGTGGACAAAAAAGGTCAGGCCCAATTATTGACAGCCTTAAAAAACCAGCCCCACTCAACAGATACCCCAACAAATTCTACAGAAAATCACGGCGAAAGTTGGAACGTTAATATTATGGGTCTGGATTTTAGCAATATTGCTCTGCACACTGGTGAAAAAACTACACCAACACCCATCACAATTTCTTCAGTCCAAACCGGGCAGATTGCAGTAAATACTGGTGACCAATCTGTGCATGTTGGACCTGTGAGCATAAGTCTAAGTACAGATATTGTCCGCAGGCCAAATGGTGAGCTCAATTTGCTCTCCTTGCTCGGAACAGAGCCACAGGAGACATCCACGGCCAAAGTGCAGAACAACGCATCTCCTTGGACTGTGGCTGTGGAAGAAATTGCCTTGGTCCAAAGTGCCCTGAATATAACAGACCAGAGCATAGCCAGTCCTTTGCGCCTTGAAGTTGATAATATCGCCATTACAGCCAAAAATATCTCCACAGATCTCAGCCAGGCGATTCCTCTTGAGGGGTCTTGTCGTGTTGAAAAGACTGGCATTATCCAAACTGCTGGCACACTCACTCCCAAAACCATGGTCGGTCAAGGCACCCTAAAACTCAGTAAAATCCCCCTGCCTCTGGCGACAAATTATATTCGCGATGTGGTGCATGCCCAAATTCAAGGAGGACGGCTTGCTGGCAACCTGACCTGGAATTTGGGAGGCAAACAAGGTGCTCAGCTCGCTGGATCCCTCCAGGTAGATGGACTGCAAATACTAGAAAGCACAAATAAAAAGGAAATTTTCGGACTAAAAACTGTGGATGTTCGTCATCTTGCTTTTGGTTTAACGCCCTTAAGCGTGCGTATTGATCAAATCCACATCGTAGAACCTCGCACCACCATGACCATTGATCCTCAAGGTCAGTCAACTATGAGCCGGATTTTCCCTCCAGCCAAGCCCTCTAAAAAACAACAATCCTCAAGTTCATCCAGCCCCATTGCGGAACTTCGTATTAATTCCGTCAACTTGAAACAAGGCCAAGTGGTTTTCTTAGATGAATCCATTGCTCCTGCCTTTCAAACCACCATCTCTCCACTGGATTTGTCCCTCAACCAGCTGTCCCTGGATCCTCGCAAAGAGAGCAGTCTGATCCTTACAGCAATAATTGATGACTCTGCTTCGCTGCATCTGGAAGGTACCATTGCGCCCTTAAAAACTCCTGTGGAAGTCAATAGTAACGCAACGCTACGCAATCTGGATCTCACGGCCCTATCTCCATACGCGGCGAAATTCATTGCCTATCCCATCACCCAAGGCCAGCTGAACTGGGACGTCCAGGTGCTGGCCAAAGAAAATGCCTTAAACATGGGCAATAAAATAACAGCACAAAAACTTGAACTCGGTGACAAGGTGGAATCGGCCAATGCCATTGACGCACCAGTCAAACTTGGCCTGGCTCTACTGCGTGACGTGTCGGGAAATATTGCCATTAGTCTTCCCATCAAGGGAGATTTAAATGACCCCAAACTCAGTATTGGTGGTATTGTTGTCCAGGCTTTTGTAGGCTTGATCATCAAGGCCGTAGCATCTCCTTTCACCTTGCTGGCTGCCCTTATTCCCGAAGGCAGCCCCCCACTGGACCGATTACAATTTTCGCCAGGACTGGCCACAGCCACACCTAAAACCCTCACTGCCCTTACAACACTGGCAGATATTCTAGATCAACGTCCTGGTATGAGCATTGTTATCCAAGGTCAGGCCGATCCCAAAATTGACCAGCAAGGTCTGGCTGACCTACAATTTTACCATAAATTGCAGGTGATAAAGTTTGATACCCTGTCACGCAAAGAACGAGATACAACCGTTATTGACCAAATAACAATAGCTGATGAAGAATTTGGAGATATATTATGGGAGGCCTATAAAAAAGAGCCTGTGGACAAAGACAAAAATGCCCTGGGTATGCACCGGGAAGTTTCTCGAGAGATTCAGGAAGAAAAGCTTCGGGAGCGTATTGTTGTTACTGATGCTGACCTGATGCAACTGGCATCTAGCCGTGCTCAATTTGTCCAAAACTATTTGCTGGAACAAGGTGTAGCCTCAGAGCGCCTAATGCTAAACTCAGTACAATCCTCTGCCTGGTCCGGGCTGGCAGAAGTTGTTATAGAAATTCGTACTCAAGAAAACTCTTCCCCTGAACCTTAAAAAGTATGTAACTCAATGTATCATACAGGTGTGCAGGAAAAACAAAACAATATCAGTCACCCATCTGTAGTGCTGAAAAAACATAAAAGCAAAGAGCAGCAATAAAGGCTGAAGCTGGTATGGTCATAATCCAGGCAACTACAAGGTTACCGGCTACACCCCAACGCACGGCTGAAAAGCGTTTGGTAACCCCAACGCCAAAAATGGATGCAGAGGCTACATGGGTCGTGGAGATAGGGGCACCCATCATGGATGCTCCGGTAATGACTAAAGATGCTGAGGTTTCAGCAGCAAAACCATGGGCTGGTTCCAGTTTAAAAATCCCATGTCCCATGGTCTTGATAATTTTCCAGCCCCCTGTTGCTGTGCCCAAAGCCATGGCCAAAGCACAGACAATCTTAACCCAAAAAGGGATATAAATAGTATCAATCCTGTGAAAAAGGAAGAGAGCCAAGGCAATGATACCCATGGTTTTTTGGGCATCATTTAAACCATGGCTGGTGGCCATAAAGGCTGATGATAAAATTTGCAGCTTGCTGAACCACCTGTTTAACCGTTGGCGATGAGCTCGCCAAAATATTAGCATAAGGGTCGTCATCACCAGATAGCTTACAGCAAAGCCAACCAACGGAGAAAGGATCAAAGGCAGGACAACTTTCATGACAATGGAGTGACCATTTAAAGAATTCATCCCACCATGGCACATGGCTGCACCCATAAGTCCACCAATGAGGGCATGAGAGGAAGAAGATGGCAGGCCAAAGTACCAGGTTATAAGATTCCAGACAATAGCCCCACACAGGGCAGCCAAAACTAAAATCTGACTGCCCATGACCATGTCCGTATTGACAATACCTGCCCCCAAGGTTCGAGCAACTTTCTCCCCAAGCAAAGCACCGACAAAATTCAAAATTGCGGCCATGATCACTGCGGCCTTGGGAGACATGACCCTGGTTGAAACCACTGTCGCAATAGCATTGGCGCAATCATGGGCACCATTGGTAAAATCAAAAATCAGGGCAACAACAATAATGATGATCAGCAGCAGTGGAATCTCAAGCATTCTTTAGCACCACATGCTCAATAACATCGGCCAAATCGTCAATGCGCACAAAGGCCATCTCAAAACGGTCATAAACTTGGGTCCAGCGCATAATGTCAATAATCTCACGAGTATTTGTCGGCAACTCATCATGCAGTTCCGCAAGGCCCGTGGAAAAAAGCATCTCACATTCTATTTTAAGCTCCTTGATGGTATTAATACTTTTATCCACCTGTTTTTTACCTTCCAAAGAGCAAAGCATCTCTCCGGTGAGCCTGGCCATGGCCAAAATTTTATGAGCCATTTTACGGGCAGGAAAACGAATACTGTCAAAACCATATAGGTGCATACGCGAGGCAATGGATTTGATTAAATTGATGGAATCTTCCTGAATCACGTTTAAAGCATAAATATCTTCGCGATCAATGGGAGTAATAAAGGCCTGGGAAAGAAGGCGGGCAATTTCACGGCTCAACTTGTCAGCGTCAGCCTCAATAAGGGTTACTGTTTTACAGGCCGCGGCAACACAAGAACAATCATTGACAATGTGCGTCAATTGCCGAGCACTCTCATTGAGAATACTATTTTGCGTATTGAGCAAGTCGTAAAAAGGAATAGCCTTGGGTAAAAAAGATAAAGCCATGGGCTTGTACTCCAATGTTATAATTCAGTCTCAAAAGTTTTCTGTCTGTGGATAGCTTGGGTTAGTCCAAAGGGTAATAAGTCTACAATAGACAGCTTCATAATTCCTGGTCAGTATTAGTGCAATACTTTAGAATCTCTTTTTGGAAAAAAATATACCCTGCTAAAAAAGTGCATGGGGCACACCGTGGATGGTGTGCAGAGTAATGGGAATGGCATAAACTTGGGAAAGGGATTCAGCAGACACGTCTTGGGAAGGGCCGAAAAAAAATTGCCGCCCCTGATGCAAAAGCAGGGTTTTTTGCGCATAACGCATGGCATAGCTTAAATGATGGAGCACAAGCAGGGTACACATTTTTCTCTTTGTAGTCATCCGGACCACACAATCAAGAATTTCAATCTGATTACGAATATCCAGATGATTAATGGGCTCATCCAAAATAAGTACGGGTGTTTCTTGGACCAAAGCCCGGGCAATGAGTACTTTTTGCATTTCTCCACCACTAAGGCGGGTCACACAAACCTGAGCCATGGATTTCATGCCCAACTCATCTAAAATTTCTACCACCTTAAAACGATCTTTGGCTCCTGGCAGCCAATGCATATGCGGCCTACGCCCCAACAAAACTGCGTCAAACACAGAAGAAGGCACCGGACTGGTAATTTGCGGTAAATAGGCAATATGCCTGGCCCGGGTAACACGATTCATGGTGGTCAGAGAACGACCAGCCAAGGTCATAGTCTGACTGTGGGCCTGTTCCAGGCCAGTGATAGATTTGGCCAAAGTACTTTTACCCGCTCCATTGGGACCAATTATGGCCAGTACTTCTCCAGGCTGCACTTGCAAAGAAATATCATCCAAAATCACCCGACCACTTCGGGCAGTAAAACTCAAATGCTGAACATCAAGCATTGTGGGCCGCTCCTCGAAAGAGCAAAAACAAAAATACAGGAACCCCGGTAAAAGCACAGATTATGCCAATGGGCAGCAAGGTGGGGTACAGCAGACTTTGGGCCACCAAGTCTGCGGCCAAAAGAAAAAATGCGCCAAATAATGCAGCTGAACCCAATAAAAAAAAGTGCCCGCAATGGGGAAAAAGAAGACGAATCATGTGGGGAGAGACCAGACCGACAAAGCCAATAACACCATAAAAGGCTGTGGCAATGGCAGACATAAGGGATGCAGCAAGAAGCGAGGCGCAACGTAATTGGATAACAGAAACGCCCAAAGCTCGGGCCTGGGCATCACCCCAACGTAGGGCATCATAGTCCAAACTGTGCCTTAGAGCATAGGCTAGCCCCACAAGCATGACACAACCCACCATTATGGCTTCGTGCCAACTGCCTTTGCTTAAATCACCAAAGGTCCAGTACACTGTGGCTGCAATTTGATGATCTGAGGCAAAATATTGCAAGGACATGGTCGCAGCTCCAAATAACGAGGACAGAGCCACACCAGCTAAAATAAGCCCTTGGGGAGTCATACCCCGCACCAAAGAAAAAGCTAAAATAAGTAAGGCTGCACTCAGTGCGCCCGCAAAAGCACCCAGAGCCACAATACTGATACCGATCATTCCAGCTGTAGAGGCCACAACAATCATGGAGAAACTGGCCCCAAAGGCAGCACCCTGGGACAGGCCCAAAGTAAAAGAAGAAGCCAGGGGATTATTTAAGACATTTTGTAAGATCACACCACTTACAGCCAAAGCCGCACCTACAGCCAACGCTGCCACAACCTTGGGCAACCGAAGATGGACAACAAAATAGCGGAGGTTTTCATCCCCGGTGCTGGAAAAAAGGGCATGAAAAATATCAGACCAGCTTCGACTCACAGCACCAAACTTCATGCCCACAAAAGCCAGAAGCACAATACCCAGCCCTAGGGACAAAAGAAAGAGCAAGGGAGTTGATAAGCCAAGGGTGCAGGTTGCCGGAGACCGTGTTGGTTGAGAACACATCAGCCTATTCAATCCTTATCCAGGAATAAGGGGCCCAGAGGTCCCACCAGACGCACAAAATCCTCATATTGTGGAGCACCATTAAACAACATAAAAATCTCGTCAGCCATGGCCACTGGATCCATATCTGGGTATTTTTCTGGATAAGCTGTCTTGGCCATAAAAAAGGCGTTAATGTAAAGTATTTCTGGATTATTCCAATACGAAGTATGCGGTAAAAGCACCCAGGCATTCTTGTTTTGTATGGCTTGCAGACGCTGATAATACTTGGGATTGATGCGTGCATCTTCAACAATAAGGGGTAACCCATTAGCATCTATAAATATAAGCGGCGGATTAGCCTGGAGTAAAAACTCCTTGTTAATAAAATGGTGCCCTTGGCGGCCCGTACTATCCGCCACATTGCCCACACCAGCCATGATCATGGGAAAAAAATTTCCACTGGTACTTTTCAGGTCCTGATTGCCCCGATAAGACAGGCCCCCTACATAGGCCATAGCTTGATCAGCTGGGTCTGGGCGATAGGTTAATTTCTTGGGCAAGGCCTTGATACCCGCTATCAGTTCCTCGGCCCGCTGGGTACAACCCAAGACGTCGCCTGTGAGTAAAATAGATGCAAAAAAGATCTCTTCGTCAAAAGCAGGTTGTCCCTGGCTGACAACCACAACTGGAGCCCGCAGTTTACGCTGGAAATTATCAGCCTCAGCAGGGTCAACTGATACCAAAAACACCACGTCTGGCTTAAGCTCTATGATGCGTTCAAAATTGGGAATGCGCACTGCCCCACCTTTGCACACCACAGGCAGGTCAGCCACCAGCTTTTTATTAAGCATAATATAGGGCTTGGACAGCTCGTCTTTTTCCAGATCCTCAACACCCACAACACGGTCCTGAGCCCCCATATAGGTAACAAAGGCCATGCTGCTGCCCAGGGCCAAGATCCGCTGGACCTTGTGCACTGGTGGAACTTCCACTGTGCGCCCCATGGCATCTCTGATGATTCGACCGTCATCGGCCCCGGCCCCTGTGCCCAACAAAATTGCCCATAATAACAAAACTATTTTTTTTGCCATACAATCATCTCAACCGAATAGTCCGTACGTTCTATATACTGTCCCTGATCATCTCGAAAGGCCTCAATATGCTCTCGCACCAGCTCTTCATCAGGTTCCACCTCATAACTACGTAAGGTGGTCAAACAGGAATCCAAGAGCTTTTCCTGGCTATGGGGTACCACCCATTGGTCTGTGACTGGCAAAGCCTTATAAGCAAAACCGCGTCGTTCCAGCCAATGACGCATGGTTTGAGCATTGTTAAATACCCTGGGGGTCAAATGATAATGAGTAAAAAGACCAGCCAAAACATCTGAACGCATACTGTCTGAAAAGCCCATAAACACAACCCAATTGTGGGCAAAGGTCATGAGCTTGTCCGAACTTTCATCATTGTCAATAGCCGGGGTCATGGATGCAAAAACTACATCAAAAGTTTGTTCCAAGGAAAAATCATCCCAGGAGCTATGCACACAGGTGATATTGTGGATATGTTGTTGCCTGGCATCTTCTTCTAAAATACGCAGCATTTCATCGGAAATATCTACAGCCACCACTGAAGCTGCGGCACGGGCCAAACGAATGGTGTACATACCGCTACCAGAGCCCACATCTAAAATATCCTTACCTCGAAAATCCACACCATTGTCTGTGGCCAGACGTAACATTCTGGCTTCGTAATTCGCATCGCCTTCCTCAAAGCGGGGAAAAGTACGTGCTTTGGCATTCCAAAACTCTCGGCCCTTGGGACCGCCTTGCTTTTTTTCTAATGCACACATGTCCATGACACTCCTATCAAGAACAAACACCAAATAGTGTTACAATTAATTATAGCCCCAAAGATTGCTCATCAATGCATCAATCCAGGATGTTGCCCAAAATATCCCTGATTGCTGGCGTCCATCCTCTCTGGTCAATGGTACTTATTTGCTCCGACCTAGAACACCCATTTACAACTCACTCCTGCATTAAAGCCCATAGCTGGGTATCCCCAGGATTCTTCATAATGGGCTCCGGTAATATTATCAGCGTAGGCCTCAAAAGATAAATGTTCATTAAATTTGTAGCCCAGGCTTGTTCCCAAGGTAACGTAGTCATGTAAAGTTCCTTGAGAGAGATTTACAGTGTTAATATAGTATTTGCGCTCACCCACGTAGGTCAGGTTGGCATCCAGGTTCCACTCAGGGTTGATCTGCCAGGAAAAGCCAAGGGTTCCTTTCCAATTGGGGATATACTCCAGGTTCTTCATCTCGTTATTGGGATCTGAAGGATCGTTTTTCTTTTTATTGTCTTGCCAGGTAGCTGTACCCTGGACTTTCAAGTTCTCCATTAGGTTATAACTCGCTCCTAAAGTAAGACCATAAATTTCCGCATCCACATTATACGCTGACCAAGCTTGGTAGCTCGGTCCGCGACTCACATAAACGGGTTTATGAACAATATAATCATCAATATTGTAATAAAATCCAGACACTTTAACAAACCCCTTGTCTGGGAAACGCCATTGGTAGGCCAAATCCAACCCTTTGGCTGTTTCTGGCTTCATTTCCTTGCCTATCAAATAGGGCACGTTAATGGTGTTGTCATTGGAAGAGGCCTGAGAGGCCCAATAGAGTTCAGGCATGGAAGGAGTACGGTAATTTTGATAAGCAGCAATGGAGGCGGAGTGATTCTCAGCAAAATCCCAGGTCAATGTCGCCTTGGGCGATAAGGCTTGACCACTGTATTTTCGATCCTGATCATCAGGTCGATAGCTATAGCTGTCAAAACGCAGGCCAAAATCCAGGGTCAAGGTATCAGTCCAAGAAAAAGTATCCCCAATAAAAGCACCCCAAATGGTGGCCCCATTATTGGCATCAGTGGAATCCATGCGCCCTGTCCATCCATTGGATCCATGTTTGTTGTAATTTTCATCGACCATTTTGACATCAGTCTTGCCCGAGCGCAGCTTCTTATATTCTACCCCGGCTATGAAAGAATGATCCTCAAGATCCAGTCCTGTTTTTATTTTGTAACCATAGGACCTATCCACCACAATATCTCGGTCCAAAACCATATCCCCATCCCTGGTCAAGGAAGGATTAAACGTATCCGGAGGCGGGTTCATCGCCTGTAATTGTAAACGGGCATCCACATCAGCATAATTCTTTTCCCGCCTGCTTTCATAATTTTGAAAAGCCATGACTTCAAAATACGCGTTATCAAAAACTTCCTGAAAATAGGTGATATCCAGCAGATGTCGAGTCTTGACCCAATGGGCATCATCACCAATAACATTCATGGATGGACCAGGAGCACCACCGGCAAAATACTCGCCGCTGGCCACTGGATACTTACTGTCAATAGCTGTGTTAAAGCCGGTCACATGTGGATTAGAGTCTGTAGTGGGATTTCCATCAGCACGGTTACTGCGAATGAGGCCACGTTCTGTCAGGCTAAAATTATAGCCCAGCGTCAATTCTCCATGCCAGGGTAAATCAAGGTAGACTTTGGGATTAAAATGAAAGGAATCATAATCATTGTTACGCAAAAAAGCATCTGCATGTTGTTGGCTGATACCTAAACTAATGCCCAACGCATTAAATTTTTGAGAATAGGAACCCCGGATATTATAAAAATCCCAAGGGTCATCCCAGCCACCCACCGTACCGTACAAGCTCATATACGGATCTTCAGTGGGACGTCTGGTATAGGCATTAATGACTCCACCTAAAGCACTATTTCCGTATTCAATGGAGCTACCACCCTTAATAACTTCAATGCGCTCAATATTATCCAGGGGAATAGTGCCAAAATCGATATAATTACCACCCACAGTACCTGTGGATACAATATTACGATTATCCAAATTGAGCATGACCCGCTTGGACTCAAAGCCACGAATGGAGATAATATCACTGCTGTCTCCAAAGGCAGCTTTACGCTTAAAGGAAATTTCTGGATCACGAACCAAAAAGTCCGCCACATTATTGCTGCGATTTTTCTCCACGACAATGGCTGAGGTGCGGTCTAGCTGCTCTTCATCCATTGCACCCGTCACAGTCAAAGCATCAAGCATAAACACATCGTGCATCAGGTTCTCGCTACCTGCAGCCCAAAGCCATACAGGATAAAGTAGAACAACAAAACAGACCCCAGCAAAAATACGCATGCGCCCCCCTTACTTTAATTCCTCGTACACCTTGTCCAAACATACAATCCTGGACAATACCTTTAACCATGTATTACGAAAAAATCAGATCAGTTTTATACTTATGTTATCATTAAATAGCATTAATGCGAAATTCGTATACACCTAAAAAAAATAGGTCAACACTTTTCACATACTTCTCAAAATCATCGCAAAGATGACATGAAAAAAGACGATTTGTGATAATCTGTTTTTAGCCCAAATAGATGAGGAAAAGACAAAGAGGGAAGGTTTAAAGGTATATCGCCCAGGGTCCAATCTGGAGAAAAAAGGTATGAGGCAGAGCTTAAGAAATGCCTTGCAGTATAATTTTATGGTTCAGTCGAAAACTACGTTACCGGGTAGAAATGCGTTGTAACTCTTGCTCAAGAAAATGTTGGAAACGCTGCTCAGCAAATGTGCTCGCTTTAGAAGCGTCAGCGGTAGCCACTGTAGTTAGAGATTTAAAAAATTCCATACACAGAGCGCGGTCTGACCTGCTCCAGGTATCACTTAAGCCAAGCTTGCTTCGAGGTTCCACAGCCATAATAGGGACCACGTCCTGATCGCGGACAGCATGCGACCAGTGAATAACATGCCAGTATTGCAGTAAAAAACGGTCCAGAAGGACGAAGAACCATTGTGGGCTTGCAATAGGTCCTACCTGAATTTGGCGTTTGCCCACACCTAAACCCAAAATACGGGTGCGGACTAATTCTTCACCCTTGAAAAAAGCTCCCAAACCCGCAGCAGCACCACCTAATACTGTAAAAAGACCCAGGCCATGACCCAAGGTGGCCACATCTACAGCAGCCCCAGCTGCTGCTCCTGCTGCCGCCGCAGCTGTGGTTAATTTGCGTTTGCTCAGCCCAAAAACTGTCCAGGTAGCTTGAGAAAAAAGATCCTGGCGGAGTACTGATTGATCAGGAAGAACAAAACCACGTCGATCATGGCGAAACAAGTCACACACCTGATCGTGCAAACGAGTTTCTGCTTTTCGAATCCGATCTTCCAGACGGCTGGTAAGTTTTGTCTCCACCTCTTCCTGGTCTGCATCTTCCCCCACATCTTGAACTTCGGACATGGCCAACACCTGAGACAAAAAATTACACACCAGGCTGGTGCACTCCACATTTCTTTGCTTCCAGTTTTGAACAAAGGCATCAATAACACGGTCCAGAGCTTGTTCCCAATCCTGGTCTAAAACGCGTAAACTTTCCAAAAGACGCAATCGTTCGGCAAAAGTAGCACTCAAGGCATTAAATACACGCACCATATGAAAGTGCTTGCGCAATTCACTTTTCCACTCCTCAAGAAAACTTTCTTCACCTGTTTTGCAATTTAAAATGGCCATGCGTGGCCGGCCCGTAATACGTAAAATTTCCATTTCCGCCTTATCTATACGGCGTAACGGCCGGGAAGCATCCAGGACATAAATAATACCAGCCCCCTTGGTCAAAGGACCAAGCAGTTCCCCTTCATGGGCCAGACCTGGATCATTTTTACATTCCTCTAAAAACCTGGGGATGGCTTCAGATTCTGGGCCCTGATATTTGCGCAACCAGCCCAAGGTTTGCACTGGATTTTGAAATCCTGGGGTGTCTGTAAAAATAATAATCGGCTGACCATCAACACAAATGGGATATTGTCTGGCTACAGTTGTTTCCCCTGGAGTGGGGCTAATGCGAATGCGATCATTTTCCACCAAAGTCGACACCACAGACGACTTACCTTCATTGGGGTGACCCACAACTGCAAAATGAGGTATCATGTTCATGGCTTTTCCATAGTTGCTATGGTCAAAATATCCACTCGAAGAGGTGCAAGCCTGTCCAAAGCCTGACGCCAAACCCTTTCCTCTATGTCAGATGGTGGAGTCAACCATTGTCCTGATTGTGGGCGGCCCACAAGAATCACAAAAAGACTACAGGTACCCTTTTGGTTATTCCCCCAATGAGCCAGAGCAGCCAAGGCCTCTCGAATAGGTGGCTGCCAGGCCTCAATTAAAAAAGCATAGCGCTCATGCCCACCTATCCAGTCCTGCTTCTTGTAGTCACGCAATGTATTTTCCAAATTTTTTTCTTCAAGTTCAGCCGTAACCACTGCTCCCAGTGGATAGCCACTAACCTGTTGAACCAGATTGTCTAAACAAGACTTAAGGATACAGTCCTCAAGTTCAGGAGGAAGGACCAACACACAGCCCAAAGGCTCAAGGGACTGCTCAAACCCTTGGTTCTTTTTTGCTACAGAGCAAGTTTGAAGACTGTGCACCGGCAAAGGTGAACTCTGGGGTTCGCCCTGGCCAACATGATCTATCAAAGGTGCCTGCATTCGGTCTGTAATCCTTAATTCATCTGGATGGACAAAAGTTTTTTCCAAGTGAAGCAAACCTTTTTTCGTAGCAAGCACAAGTAGGCCACGAGGAACCAGGGCATAAAAAAAGAGGCATAGGCTTAAAAATGGCCACCAAGCAACGAGATCACTGCTCACCAAGCCGGTTATCCCTTCTTTTAAAATAATACGACTCCCTGCAATATGCTCAGGACTGGGTACCAATTCCCAGGATGTTGGCAGCCAGGACCAGGGCCAAGAAAGCACAGCAACTACCCGTTCCATACCCTGCACTCCAGAGGTCAAGGTGGACTGCCAGCCAAAGGCTAAATCTGTGACTGCCACACTGCCAAGCATACCAAGCAAAGATCCTGCCGCCAGGCTGATAGCAGCTATGTGCATTAACATCATGACTTCTCAAGCCAAAAAAGATGTGTAACGGCCCATAACCAACATGGAACGTAGAAATTCGCCTTGGGGTATCCAGCGAGCCCCCAGTCGAAGTAACGAAAGAATAGGTAGGAAAATCCAGGGGAAAGCTATCTTTTTGTGCATAAAACAACGGAGCATCAAAAAAATAGCGGCTAAAAAACTTAATGCAAACTGCGGAAAAACTGCGACCAACAAAAATACCGACACATTGACAGGATGAAGTCCAAAATACTGCAACAACCCACGCACCAAAGAAAAGCCAGCCATAAAACCAAAAAAAAGAACCAGCCATAACAGCAACTTTTTCACCCTGGACCACAACAATGATGGGCTCGAAGCCAAAGCCGCCTGGCGCTGAGCGTTTAACCAAAAGTGAAAATATTGCCCTGGGGATAAACCGTGCTTTTGGGCTTCAAGGCCCAAGGCACGGTCCCTGGACTGGATCGCACCCAAGTCCAAAGCACGGTCTTTTTCTAAAAACCACTCCAGATCCAAATAATCTCCAAGACGGCTAGTTCTGCTCATGGGCATGAATGATATCACCTGTGTCTATTGTTGGCAAAAACAACAAGGTCCCCATTGCTGGCCGCAAACATACTGTTTCTGCCCAAACAAGGTCTCCCAACTCTGCACAACATAGGAAAGTGAGTATAAATTTCTGGTTCAACGTTGATACTACCAATAAAACATGATGCACACTCTGTTTTGGACTCCCATTTGAGCCAATAAGCAACACCTTGGAAAGATCATAAAATGACTACCCCCAGATTGCCAATAGAACTTAAGTTGCGTATAAATTATAAAAATAACCAAAATTTTCTACTTATGACCACTAATTCTTGCTCACCACTCCAACAACCTACCAGCCAGACTGGAATACAAAGTAGGAAAGAGGAGTTTCTTCAGAAACAGGCTAAATTAGATACTGTTCGAGAAACGTTATTGGCTATTTTTGATGCTGTAACCACAACAGAAGACTTGGATGAATTATTTCGTATAATTCATCAAGAACTGGGCAGGATTTTTGACGTTACCAATTTCTATATTGCCTTCTATGACCAAGCTACGGATATTGCCCATTTCCCCTATTGTGTTGACGAAAGAGATGGACAAATTGATGTGCGCCACAATGTCAGCCAAGCACCTTCGTTAACAGCTGAGGTCATTCGCCAAAAACGCCCTCTCTGTTTTACGAAAAAAGAATTTTTAGCCCGAGCAACTGATCCTTATTATGGACAGCTCATGGGTACTGCTCCTGAGATCTGGATTGGTGCCCCCTTGCGTGTGGCTGGAAAGGTCACAGGAGTTCTGGCGGTCCAAAGTTATACTGACCCCAATGCTTTCACTGAACGGGATATGGAGGTGCTGGACTCTGTCTCCTACCCAGTAGCCCTGGCCATAGACCGTAAACAAAATCTGGATGCTCTGCATAAAAAAGACAAACAATACCGAGAGCTTATTAATAATATCCCGAGTATTATCTTTGCTACCTCACCAACGGGCCAATTGGAACTCATCAGTCCTGCGTTTACCAGGATTACCGGCTACGCAGAAAAAGATTTTCTTGGACATCCCTGGCATGATTGGCCTGATGCCCAGCAATACCCCAAACTCGGAGCCTGGATTCTTCCACCATCTTCTGGAACAACCAAATCCCTGGGCTCGCTTATCCACCCCCAAGATCAAGGATATGTTCTGGGTGCCATTGAGGAAGCCTTTCAAAACTCCCACACCTATACCATAGATTACCGAATTATTCTGGCTGATGGACGCATCCACTTTGTCACAGAAGAAGGGCTATTTATTGCCGATGGAAATGGGTATCGGGTGGAAGCCATGATTCATGATACCCACGACCAAAGGCTGGCTGAAGAAATTAATCAGGTTCTCTTTGAAATATCCAACGCAGTAAACACCGTCCCCAGCCTGGACAAACTTTATCAAACTATTCATCTGGAACTTGGACGAGTCATTGATGCCACGAATTTTTATATTGCTCTGCATGACCACCAACGCGACCTCATTGAATTTCCATATCATCACGACGCAGACCCCATTCAAATTAAGCAGATCGCTCACGCTTCCCAATCCAAAGGATTTACTGCTCAGGTTATCTTCAGTGGCAAGGCTATTTTAGCTCAACATGAAGAAATCTTAGCCCGACATGCAAAACACAACCAAGAACACTCACTTGGCACACCTGCCCAAATCTGGCTGGGTGTACCGCTGAAAATAAAAGATGAGGTCATCGGTGCTGTTGTTTGTCAAAGCTACACTAACCCTCATTGCTATTCACAAAAAGACGTACAAATTTTAACCAGTGTTTCCGATCAGGTAGCCATTGCCATTGAACGGCGTCGTTCTTACGAAGCTCTACGCAAAAGCGAGGAACAAGTCCGCATTCTTTCCCTACAAACAGAACAATTCAGCCTGGCAGCAGCCACGCTTTTGGATAAAAAAAATCTCCAGGAAATTTTGGATAGTTTTTGTACGTCCATCTCCGAATATTCGGATTTTAGCCGAGTCATAATTTCTTTTTTTAAACCCGAGCATCCCTTTCGTGACATCGTGGCTTCCGATGGATTTGCCACCGCTGATCTGAAAAAAATACTAAAGATCCCTTCACCACCCGATCGTTTTATAAAAATTTTCAAGGTTGGGACCCAATTAAGTCGCCTGACCTATTATGTACCCCATACGGCTGTGGATGTCTTTGACGGAGGATTTATTGCTACACCCAACCAATCACCATTGACTGAAGATGACTGGCATCCCCATGATAATGTTTTTGTGCGCATGAATGATTCCACAGGCAAACTGATCGGTGTCATCTCTGTGGATGCACCCAAATCCGGGAAAAAACCATCCGCAGAAACCATTCGTCCTTTGGAAGTGTTTTCCAGTCTCATTTCCCAGATCATTCTCCACAAAAAAGTACTGGACGAACTGGCCATTGCCAAGGCTGAAGCGGAACAGGCGGTGCAGGCCAAAAGCCAATTTTTAGCCAATATGAGTCATGAAATCCGCACTCCATTAAATGCTATTATTGGTTTGACGGATTTGGTTCTGGACTCCCCCTTAATTCCCCATCAGGCAGATTCTTTAAAAAAAATTCAGATTTCTGGTAAAAATTTGCTGAGTATCATCAATGATATCCTTGATTTTTCTAAAATTGAGGCAGACAGACTCAGCCTCACCCCTGTGCATATTCCAGTTCGGGAAATTATTGCAGATATCTTTGATCTCATGACTCCTCTAGCCAGCAGTAAAAATATTGAGCTCATCTTTCATCCACGATCTCATCTCCCAGAAAAACTTTTTGCTGACCCCATACGCTTGCATCAAGTCCTGGTTAACCTTGTCAGCAATGCCATAAAATTTACAGATAAAGGCCATGTTATTCTCTCTTTGGAAATGATCTCAGATGCTTTAGATACCAGCGCACAATTTCAAATTACCGACACAGGCATTGGCATACCAGAAAATATACAGCACAATCTTTTCCACCCCTTTTCCCAAGCAGATAGCTCCACAACTCGTCGCTATGGCGGAACAGGCCTGGGTCTGGCTATTTCCAAGCAATTGGTCACTCTCATGGGCGGTTTAATTTGGGTCAAGAGCACTGTGGATCAGGGCAGTACTTTTGGCTTTACCCTTCCGGGCCAAAGACCTTTGGATTTTCCCACCACAGTGCAGCAAAATATCCCCAAAGTACTAATTGTGGATGATAACCCAGCGACCTTACGTGCTCTCCAGGATATGCTGGGATTCATGGATGTTGAAGTCGTTATTGCCCAGTCTCTGGATCAGTCCCAAACACATTTAACCCGGTGCAATAGCCGATA
Organism: Desulfovibrionales bacterium; assembly: GCA_012727715.1. Classification (GTDB taxonomy): domain Bacteria; phylum Desulfobacterota; class Desulfovibrionia; order Desulfovibrionales; family Desulfomicrobiaceae; genus Desulfomicrobium. Next base: position 40,619 of record JAAYGN010000197.1, read on the forward strand.
CCACTCCATTTTGATCAAGGACAGCATCTTTACCGAGTTCGGATCAGACTTTATTATAAATCTGTATGATCAATCCAAATGTCCACCTCCGGAAATAATTCTTTTGGGAACACCAGGGGCTTTACACTCCCATATTGCAACACAAGTACGAGCAGTGCTGGTCAAACCTGTATTTCCGCACCAGATACGACGTGCTTTGATCGGGCTTCCACCCAATTCGTATCAGCCACACCCAGTAACAACTCCTGATGATCCTTACAAAGACATAAGCTTGATCAATACTGCTATTTTAATTGTAGAGGATAATCCCATTAATCAGGAAGTCGCCAGTCGAATTCTTTCCAAAGCCGGAGCGCACGTGCATGTTGCTGAAGACGGCATAGAAGCCATCAATATTTTAAAGCAGAAAAACTTTGATCTCATTCTCATGGACTTGCAAATGCCAAGAATGGATGGATATACTACGTGCATGGAAATACGAAACAAATTGAAATTATCCTTACCTATCATTGCAATGACTGCTCATGCCTTGGACCAAGACCGCAAAAAATCGCTGAAATGTGGTATGAATGATTTTTTATCCAAGCCTGTACATGCTCAAACGCTTTTACAAACTGTTGGCAATCTGATTTATGAAAAGTCCAATACACCACTCCCCCAATTGACGGAAGATAACAGCCAGTGTCTTGACCAAAAAAATGCTCTAAAACGACTGGACAATGATCAAGATGCCTATGCCAGCTTGCTCCATTTGTTTTGGAATAGATACAAAGATGTGACGGATATTATCAATGCAATCAATATGCAAAAAAATACAGATGCCTCCAGACTTCTCCATGCCTTACGCGGGGCTGCTGCAGCTATTGGTGCTCAGCACTTGGTTCAAGCAGCCCAGAACTTGGAAGTTATTTTAAAAAATTCCAATCCTCAAACCATCCCTCAATCCAGAGTAGAAGCATTTCAGGCTGCACACCAAGAATTACTCGACATTCTTGAAACCAGCTGCACAACACCCCAGGCGGACCTCATCACCAATGCAGTGGACCTGGATCGCCTTACTACATTGCTTTGCCCACTTTCCACCTATCTTCAGGCCAACAATTTACGTGCCGAAGATATTGTTGCTGAAATTGAAACTCTATTGCAGGGAACATCCTTGCATAATTGGGTTATTAAATTAAAACACATGACTGACAACCTTGACTATCAATCAGCCATGCAAATGCTACAGCAATTGCGTAAAAAACTACCAGAACTGGAGAGTAACCACCTTGGATCACCTGCCAAGCAATCAGACTATCTTGATTGTTGACGATGAACCCATCAACATCAAGGCCTTGAAGACTGTTCTGGGAGACGAGCATAACCTTGTTTTTGCCACCAATGGGGAAATGGCCCTAAAAATGGCCCAGGCTGACCCTCAACCAGATCTTATTCTCATGGATGTAGTCATGCCCGGACTAGATGGGTATGAAGTGTGTAAGCGTCTTAAGGCGGATACGAAATCCGCGCATATACCTGTGGTTTTTTTAACCGCACACTGGGAGGCTGCAGAAGAAGCCAGAGGGTTGGAGCTTGGGGCTGTGGACTATATCCGTAAACCCTTTAGCCCACCCATTATCCGGGCGCGCATTCGCAATCATTTGGAACTGAAAAAAACCCGGGATATGCTGGAGAATCTGTCAGCCTTGGACGGATTAACCAATATTCCCAATCGACGTAGATTTGATGAGGTGTATGCCCAGGAGTGGAGACGATCCATCAGAAACAAGACCGAGCTTTCTTTACTCTTTATTGATATTGATCATTTCAAAAATTATAATGACCTGTATGGACATCTGGCAGGAGACGATTGCCTCAGAGCAGTAGCCAGATGCCTACAGTCCTCATTAGGTCGTACTGGGGATTTTCTGGCTCGGTTCGGTGGTGAAGAATTTATTATCCTGCTCCCAGACACAGGGCCAAAAGGCTGTCAACACATGGCCGAGACGTTTCGAGCAGCTATTGAAACACTCAATATTGAACATAAGGCTTCACCTATAACTGATCATGTCACTGTTTCTATTGGAGGAGCTACATGCACAGAGATAGCCCAATGTGATCAAGCCAAACTTTTAAATTTGGCAGACAGACTCTTATATGAAGCTAAAAATGCTGGTCGCAATTGTGTACGCACTGCTATTGCAGACTGACTTCAGAGCTTTGGGCACAAGACTTTCCATGGCAAACCTGTATCCTTGGTTATGGTGATAAGACCCGAGGAAGAATAATATAAAATGTTGTGCCCACGTCCTTGGTGCTGGTAAAATCTAAAACTCCCTGCATGCTATTGACAATATCATGACACACAGACAGGCCCAAACCTGTACCCATGTCTTCTGATTTGGTGGTAAAAAAAGGTGTAAAAATGAGTTGATAATGATCTGGATCAATACCAATTCCATTATCAGCAATAGCAATACGTACCTGATCTTTACCTTCCGGACTACAGGTCACCACCACTTTACCAGGACGTTTATCTATAATTTCCAAAACAGCATGCATAGCATTATTCAATAAATTTAAAAGTACTTGCTGCAATCGACCAGGATCCACATAAACCATAAGCCGTATATCAGGCATGTTCACACGCAAGGTTATGTTACTTACCTCTGCCTGTTTTGCGATCATTGTCAGGACTTCAGGAATAAATTTTGCCAAATCAATATATTGTGCTTCTACTTTTGTAGCCCGACCAAAGCTTAAAATAGAACGCGTGATACGAGCACAACGATCAATTTGTACTTTAATCTGGTTAATGCTGGACAGCATATCATTCATATCGTTTAAAGAAACTGGATCATCTTGCATTTTATTTTGAAATTCCTGAGCCAACATCTCAATATAGGCCTGATCACTTTTTATAATCTGCAAAGGATTGTTGATTTCATGGGCAAACCCGGCCGCCATTTCTCCCAACTCAGCCAATCGGCCGGCACGATATAATTGTTCACGTAGGCTTTCTTGTTCTTCATCGCGCTGGTGAAACAATGTTTGCATAGAATGCGTCAAAAATAATGCTGCCCAAAAAATAAAAAGAACAACAAAGGCAAGGGCCAATCCCAAAGCCCAAAAGGCCAAAGTGGGAATAGATAAGGCTTTGCCTGATGTGCGCAGAATCACAATCCAGTCTGTGTGCTTAAGCGCCTGACTAGCATAGGCCATAGAAGTTTTGGAGTCCCAAAAAGCGTGTCCCAGGCGACCCTGAAAAAGTGACTCAACCAGATCATGGTCGTCCACAAAATCCTGGTCTGCACTAGTCGTAATGACTGCGCCAGTATCACGTGCTAAAAAAATATCTATATGCTCAGTATTCAGGGTAGGTAACTGAGAAAGAACACTTGTCGGGTTCAAGGCCACACGTAAAACATAAGGCTGTTCGTTTACAATCAATCGTTGGGCTATGATAAAATGTGGTACACCCAAAGGACTGGTGATGACGTCACTTATACTTGCGCCTTGGGCCAAAGCTTGGGCAAACCATTGGCCTGGCACAATATGTGATCCAGTAAGAACCTTGGGGCCTGTGTAGCCGTGCACAACCCCCCTTTGATCCAAAAGTGCGGCTTCCAGTACTTCATTCTTGCGATTTACTATCTCAAAAAGCATAGCCAGCCCCTGTTTTTCCTCCTTAAGGGACAAAATATCTTCAGCTAAACGCAAATCAGCATAAAAATCTGAAAAATACTGATCCAGGACTTGAGCATGGGTCTTGGATACAAAGTCCAAAGAATCTACGGTATTTTGACGGACATAGGTAGTAAAAAAATATCCACCAACGCCCAAGAGGGAAGTCATGGCCACCAAGGGCACCAGGACAATAATGAGAAAAAAATGGCGTTTAAAGGTTTGTGAGCTGGGATGCTGCATGGCAACTCATCTACGTACACCACTTTGCTCAAAGGCCTGATAAGTGGTTTCCACAATGGAATTTAAAGCTACAGGTTTAAGCAAATAGGTATAAGCTCCATAGGCCATACCGCGTAAACCCATCTCCTCTCCACCATGACCAGAAAGAAGAATAACCTGAATTTTAGGCCAAGCGAGCTTGATTTCCCGCAGAGTCTCGATCCCATCCATACCCGGCATGAGCACATCCAATATCACAACATCAATGTGTTCTTTTTTCAGTAAGGATAGTGCACTTAAACCACTGTTAACACCCGTGACATTAAAACCACGACGTTTAAGTCGTTTGACCAAGGTTTCCATAAAATCATGTTCGTCATCCACCACTAAAACCGAAGGTCCGGTATGCACTGGTGCGATATGTCCACTACTATTCTTTTCTGTCATAATTCTTCACCGGTAATAAAATAATAAATTGTGTTCCCTGTCCCTCTTCACTGTCAAAACGAATATTTCCACCAAGCTTATTGATAATGGAGTAGCTAATCGACAAACCTAACCCAGTACCTTCCCCCACTTTTTTGGTGGTAAAAAAGGGATCAAAAAGATGTTTTTGTATTTCTTTGTCTATGCCTGGACCACTATCACGGATGGAAATACTAATCATTTCTTTGTCTTCCTCATACCCTGTTGAGATCTGGATATGTCCATCGCGACCAATGGCATCAATAGCGTTATTAAGAAGGTTCAAAATAACCTGCTGGATTTGGGATGCATCAGACTGAATTGCTGGTATATCAGCCATCAAGTCCCAAACAAGTTCAATATTTCTAAAATGAACTTCATTGTCCAAAAACACAGCTGTTTGTTTCAAAACATCGTTGATATACACATCATTGCAAACTGGCTCCATACGCCTGGCAAAACCAAGCATACGATGTACTACCTGACCAGCCCGTTCCACATGCTGTTCAATTTTGTGTACCGCATCATCAAACTCCTGGAAATTGGGACTGGATTGCACATCTTCTTCTTCCAACAAATCTCGCATCCACCCGGCTTTTTCCCGAATAACAGCCAAAGGATTATTAACCTCATGAGCGACACCAGCCGCCAATTTTCCCAGAGCCGCCATTTTACTGGACTGAACCAGCTCTTCATTGAGTTGCGCCTGAGCCAGGTTGATACGATCTTGCTGGGCGACAATCATACGGGCAATAAGCAAGGTACCAATAATAATAATAAAAATCCCGCCACCAACAACAACCCAGGCCGTGGCTTTGGCTTCAGCTAAAGGTTTTAACTCACCATACATGTTTTCTTCAATAACCAGGAGCCAATCTTTTTGCTCCAGCCAAATGCCACCGACAAACATTTTTTTAGGGCCTGACTCAAACTCCCTAATCTTGGCCCCAGCAAAGGCAGTTCCAAGAAATGGAGCAAACACATCCCGGCTTTTACCACCAAATCTGGGACGAGTTTGCAATTCTCCAGCCCTGTTGACCAGATAGGCATCTCCCTTGTCTCCCAATTGTAGCCAACGCACCAGGGAATCAAAAATATCCGAGTCAATGGTTGCCCGTAAAATCCAATCCTGTCCTTTATCCTGCTTGCCCACTGCAATAATCATATGCGGAAAGCCTCGAAACCCTTCAAATACATCAGAAACATAGACTTTTTTAATCATAACCTGATTAAACCATTCTTCTTTCTTGTAATTGATATCCTTCAAGTTATATGGACCGGAATAGGACACATGACGACCCTGATCGTTGATCAGCCCCAAATCTATAAACGGCCTGGAACTAAACTGCATAGTTGACAAAATGGCATCCAGCTTTTCTTGAGAGCTCAGATCCTCAGTAGAATGGGCATAGATAAGCGTTCGCAACTGGGCCACTTGTTCCCGTAAAAAAAGATCAATACTTTGGCGTTTGTTCTCAGCCAGAGCAACCAGATTAGATTGCACCTTGTTGTGATAGGCGGCTGCAAACATGGAGTACATGGTCACACCCAAAGCAAAAAGTGGAATCAAGGAAAAACCCAGGGCAGTAATAGCTATTTTGGTGCCCAGATCTTTGTAGCCAAAAGTAGACATACACACATCCTCAGGTATAAAAACATACACACGCAAGTAGAGATTATATTTCTTTAAAGGATTTATACCTGAGCAAAACTGAGGGCGCAACCAAGTTTAACAACAATAAATAACAAAAAATGGGAATAAATCTACCCCTACATAGCTCTGAGCTTGTACCACAAAAAAAGCCTAGAACCAATATAAAGTGATCAAAAAAATACAAAAGGAGAATTTATGAGCCAAAATATTGTTCAACAGCAGCGTGAAAACTTTAATTTTGCTTATTCCTTGTTAATGCAATTTATTGATGTATGCCCAGATGACCTGTGGGGCAAAAAATTTGGAGGCTGGCCAGTTTGGCAGCAAGTCTATCATGCTTTAACTGCCCTGGACTTTTTTGTAGCTGCTCCTGATGCCAAGCCCATTCAAGGTTTTGTGCCTCAAGATGTGGCCAACCTTTCAGTGCAGGGCCAAGAGCCTCTTTCTAAAAATCAACTCAAGGAATTTGCCAGCCTGGCCAAAACTGGTGCTGACAAATATCTGGACTCTCTCACTGACGTTGACCTGACAACCAAAGCACAAGGTGCGTCCATGCGCATGAAAAGAGAAACAACCCACGCAACCATCATGATTTTTTTGACAGGGCACATTCTCTATCACTTGGGAACCCTTGACGCAGCCCTTCGAGAGCAAGGCCTACAAGGTGTTTTCTAAGGCTCACTAGAAATCCACAATCAAGGCCCAGTAAACCCAGATAGACTGCCCGGATTTGCTGGGCCCTGATCGCATAACCCCAAAAATATTTTGCTTGCATCCTCATCACTTCATCCAGATCACTCCCACCTGTCGTCCTGTGACTCCTTCTTGTCGATAAGAAAAAAACTGATCTAAAGACGCAGTACACAGATCTAACGAAAAAATATTACAAGATAAAACACCTGCCTCCATGAGCTGATGACGAGTTAAGCACCACAAATCCATAGTCCGGGTCATAGCATTAAAAAAATTGCTAAAATCTGGGGTCCATTCCTGATGAAAATTGACAAACTCACTTTTTTCCGGGCCAAGACTTGGCCCGCGGACCACCATAATTTCCTCAGGGCCAAGGCCATAGTGGTCACAAAAGCTGCGTACTCCTTGCCCTGGGAAATTGGCCGCATTGCCTCGCCAACCACAATGCAAAGCCCCAACATATTGCCCCTTTCTATCAGTGAACATCAGAGCCTGACAATCAGCTGTTTTTATTACCAATCCATGGTCACAATACCTGGTAAATAATCCATCGCCCTTTAAAATTGGATCCCTAAAAAAATCCTCCTGCAAATCCACAAACACAGTTTGGCCATGCACCTGACGCAATTCTTGCCAGACTGCAAATCCCAGCTGTTCATGCAGACTCTTTCGATTGGTGTACACATTTTGGGGTTCATCACCTACTTCCAAGGACAAGTTGGCACTGGTAAAAGGCCCAGTACTCACTCCCCCGTATCGAGTTGTAAAAACACAATGCACATGACTTAGCTTGGGAAAATGAAAGTCCAGATATTCTATACTCATGACCCAAGCTCCCTATCAGGTACAATAATTTCACCAGGAGTTATAATCATGTCCAGGGGCTGATCCCATGGCTCTTGGGGCAAGTGCTCGACAATTTGAAAGTCATAGGCCAGACCAATTAACGTGGATGTATGCATAAGGCGTGATAAAAAACGATCATAATACCCCCCTCCAAAACCCAGGCGATAACCCTGACGATCAAAAGCTATGGCAGGAACAACAACAATATCCAGTTTCGGATTTTCCTCAGGTACAGTACACATGGGATTGGGCTCTGTAAGACCAAAATGTCCAGGCCCCAACTCTTCTGGTGTACGTACTCTGTGGACATCCATGACACCTGGCTCATGATCTCGACATCGTGGCAAAAATACATGCACACCCTGCCCCCAAAAATGCTCAAGCAAAGGGTAGGTATCTACTTCGCCCTTCGTGGGAAGATATATGAGGATAGACCGAGCCTTCTGCATGAGCTCAAGGCCAAGTAAAAGCTTTCGAATTCGTGCCGAAGCTTCAGCTGCCATGCTTAATGACTGCTTTTGACGTAGCTGTAAAAAATGCTGTCGTAATTTGCTTTTAGCCTGTGCTTGCATGATCCTGCTCACTTCCTTACCATGTTTAAAAGAAAACATTATAATTCATTTTAAAATAGGTGACAAATGAGTACAACAACAAGATTTTGGATAGCTCTGGGCGACATTCATGATCGCATCGATGCTCTTGAACGCATTGCAAATATGGATCAAGCCGAAGCAGTCCTGTTATCCGGTGACCTGACCAATATCGGTCAACGTAATGACGCTCTTCGTGTTCTGGATGCTTTTAAAAACAAAACAAAGAAAATTTATGCCCAAATTGGAAACATGGATACTGTGGCTGTGGACCGGACACTCACAGAACAGGGGATCAATATCCATGGTCAGGTCGTTGATCTAGGTGGTGGTGTTGGCCTGGCAGCTGTAGGCTATTCCTCACCCACTCCTTTTGGTACACCTTCTGAAGTAAGTGAAGAGCAACTTTGCCAATGGACACACGACGTCCTGGAAAAAGCCAACAGCTTTGCTCGGGTCATTTTAATGATCCACAATCCTCCCCAAGGAGAAACAGTTGATCGTTTGCAGTCCGGAGCCCATGTAGGTAGCCCTGGTGTGCGCAACCTTATTGAACGCTACCAGCCGGATATTGTCATTACCGGTCATATTCACGAAGCAGCAGGACAAGAATACATTGGCCGCTCCCTGGTCCTCAATCCTGGCAGCTTCATGGATGGCGGTTATGTACGCATTGAAGACACAGCCCAAGGTCTTAGAGCAACACTGGAGAGTGTGGCATGATCGTACATCTGGCGTCCTGGAATGTGAACGGCTTTCGGGCGGTGCTCGGCAAGGGGTTTATGGATTGGGTAACCCAAACTTCCCCTGACATATTTGGCTTGCAGGAAGTTAAGGCCACAGAAGAACAAGTGGGTGATGATCGCAAAATCCCTGGCTATGAATGCTATTGGAATGCATCTAAAACTAAAAAAGGATATTCAGGCACAGCCTGCTATACACGCCTTGCACCCCTGGCTGTAAACTATGGCCTGCCCAAGGCTGATTATCAAGGCGAGGGTCGTGTTATTCATTTAGAACTTGAAACTTTTCACTATTTCAACATCTATTTTCCCAATGGACAAATGAGTCAGGAACGGCTGGATTTCAAAATGGGTTTTTATGATGCTTTTTTACAGCATGCCCAGGAGTTACGCCAATCCAAACCTATTGTTGTCTGTGGAGATTTCAATACTGCCCATCGGGAAATTGACTTAAAAAATCCTAAAGCCAATGAGGATAGATCCGGTTTTTTACCCATTGAACGGGCTTGGCTGGATACCTTTATTGCTCACGGCTATATCGACACCTTTCGTCTCTGCCATGGTGATGTACCTGATGTCTATTCCTGGTGGACCTACCGCTTTGGAGCCAGAAGTCGCAATGCAGGATGGCGCATAGATTATTTTTTTGTGTCAGAAGAATTACGCCTACAGGTTAAAGATGCCTGGATAGAAACTACTGTTATGGGTTCAGATCATTGCCCTGTCGGCTTAAAGCTGGAAATACCCTAAAAGTCTCTGACCATAGGTTGATTATCGCGCCAAGCTTTCGATATAAAAGGCATATTTTCTCAAATACAAAGGGCTACCTCTTTAAAAGAGGTAGCCCTTTATATTACACAGCACTTAAAAAACTAGCCGCAAGATGTGCAGGAACTACAACCAGATGCCGTTACCTTGAGATTGGACTTGATGTTAAAACCCATATGGGGATGAAATTCCACTGAAACAGGCTGAACCTCATTCATCAAGCCAGTTTCAACCAAAAAGGTGTACCCATCAATTTCATGTACTGCATCGTTATCTTTTTGCTCATCCAGAGCAAGAGCCAAACGTGGCCCACCTCATCCAGCAGCCATGTATACACGAATCGGGGATACGTCCTTACCCGCAAAATGCATGTCAAGCTGCTCTTTGGCAGCCTTGGTCAATTCAAACATGAATTCCTCCTACTATGATATGAAACGATACGTAATTACTGATTATGGCATTGTCAATCGCTACAAAACACATTGGATTTTTCTCAAATTCTCAAGAAAAACGCATAGTACATGACAAAGCTTCAATCATTGTAAACCATCATACCTTAAGACATAGTACTCCTTAACCTGCACACTCCACACTGCCCTGTTGACGTGGGATATCCGCACTCCACACATGGGTGCACGGTGATGTCCTCATCATCCATGGGCATAAAACCTTTTCGACCACGCTTCAAAAAGCCGTCATAAAAATGAATCTTGCGGCCTGGCTGTATATCTTCCAAATCTAACAAAAGATTTTTATACACAGGAAAGCTGGCTTTCGAGCTATAGGGGCATGGAGCATAGCCATAATCAATTCCTGCCAAAAAACACAAGTTGGCTGTTTCAAATTCAGACAGACGAAATAATGGCTTGATCTTTTTCGCAAAGCCTTTTTTAGCAGGCATGACCGGACCCAAATCATGGAGATAATCCATATCCCAACGCATAACATTGGCCAACAATCGGGATGTCTCATCATCAAGATTATGTCCTGTAGCCACAACAGAAAATTGATTCTCCACCGCAAATTTATTGAAGAAATACCGCTTTACTTGCCCACATACAGAACAAATGGGCCGTTTAACTCTTTTTTTCACTTCCTTCATGGACAGGTGTAGATCGGTCATCTGGAGAACGTGCAGAGGAATTTCATACTTGTCACAAAACCTTTCACTATACTGCCTGGCAATGGGTGAAGACTCGGGAATCCCCAAGTCGATATGCAGTCCGCTAATATCATAGCCCAAAGTTTTTAGCTGCCATGAAAGGGCCAAAGAATCCTTGCCTCCGGAGATAGCGACCAAGATGCGGTCCGCATGGTCACACATCTGATGTTCTTTAATGGCTCGCTCCACAAGACGCTGGGCAAAAAGAAGATAGCAATCTTTACAAAATGCCGCATTATGACTGGGCAGAGCGACTACAGCTGGTATTTTACAGCGTGTACATTTCATCCTTTCGAACCTACGTCGCGAACAAGTATTTTATCCCCAGGGGCCAAAATCAAATCCGGTGTAAGCAGCTGGCCATCGCGGATGACTAAAACACGGCCTGGCTTACGACCAATACGATTTAATAACTGCAACACTGTTTTTAAACGATCAAAAACCAGAGTTTGATTTTCTGGCTCCAGGCTAACGGTAATGCGATAATCATACCGCTTTTCTTGAGTGCTATGCAAAAAAACCTCTTAACAGAAAAAAAGAGTGGAAGAAATTATAGGTCCATACTTTTAGCTACACACATGCACCAAAAGTATCTCACTGAAACCAAAGATGCTCTTCTATAAAATTTAAGTAACCATGAAGTTTTAGAGCTCTTTCTTTGGTTATTTTGAGCTCACTATAAGCCTGCATCGGCACATACATGGTACCAGAAAAATTTTCATAATAACATCCCAGGAAGGTCAGCTCACTGTCTCGGAACTTTATCCATCGTCTTTGCGATTCTTGCAGCGCCTCTTTACTTTCAGTATCAAGATTAGTCATAAGTATAGTATAAACACGATTAAGTTCCTCATCCCACTTATCAAGAGCAATCTCCATGCACTCAAGTTGTCCGCTAGTGGATGGATCCTTCTCCATACATTGGTCCATCTCCTCGGAAATAAAGTGCGCCAACGACCAAGAGGGGATCACCAACAGAGATAACACAACCAAGATACCGACTTTTTTCTTCATACCACGGCTTCCTCTATGAAAAGATTCAAATGCTTAAATATTGCAACCAAGTACGTGTACTTAAAAAATATTATGTATTGGGGGAACGCTGTTTCCTTTCATCGCCATTAATATTGTACGCTTTAAGCTTACGATATAAATACGTTCGCTCCAGACCTATACTTTCGGCCAAGCGTGATATGTTCCCGCCCACTCGCTCCAAATGAGCCCGCAAAAAGATTTCCTCAAAACGACTGCGTGCTTCCTTAAAATCAGCAATATCATCAATAAGAGCCTGGTGGTTGTCCTGCCGAACCTGGACAACTTTATATTCTGGCGGAAGCATAGCTGCGGTGACTACTTTCCCAGGATAAAGAATATAAAGGCGTTCCACAAAATTTTTTAGCTCCCGGATATTCCCTGGCCAAGAATAACCTGCCAGCACCTCCATAGCTGTTTGATCAAAACTTATGGGGGGCTGATTTAGTTCGTAAGTAAGCCTCTTGGTAAAAAAAGTAATGAGCTCGGGTATATCCTCTACACGCTCGCGCAAAGGAGGAATGGTCAGAGGAAAGACATTAAGACGATAAAAAAGATCCTGTCGAAAACGCCCTTGAATCATTTCTTGATTCAAGTCTTTATTCGTGGCGGCAATAACTCGTACATCCACAGTAAAAGTTTTGGTACCCCCCACACGTTCAAACTTTTGCTCCTGGAGAATCCGCAAAATTTTCGCCTGGGTTTTCAGACTCATGTCTGCAATTTCATCCAAAAATAACGTACTTTGATCAGCTAGCTCAAACTTTCCCTTTTTCGCTTTGTCTGCTCCTGTAAAAGCCCCCTTTTCATGCCCAAAAAGTTCAGACTCAATGAGTTCTTCGGGAATAGCCGCACAATTAACACAAATCATCTCCCGGTCAGCCCGTTTACTGGCAACATGCACGGCCCTGGCTGCCACCTCTTTGCCTGTACCATTTTCCCCGGTAATGAGTACCCAGGCATCTGTGGGTGCAACCTGATCAATCAATTCCTTCAAGTATATGGTACTCGGACTCTTGCCAGTGATCCCAGGATGAAATTCACTTTTGATACGTGAACGCAGTTCCTTGTTTTCTCGTTTGAGAAAAGAAAGCTCTAATGCCTTTTCCGCTGTGACCAAAATATTATCCAAGGACAAAGGCTTTTCAATGAAATCAAAAGCCCCACTTTTAAGGGCTGTAACTGCATTTTCAATATTTCCATGTCCAGAAATCATGATTACCGGTGTATCGTCGCCCTGGTCACGCAATGTCTTCAAAACAGACATACCATCCATGCCAGGCATCCAGATATCCAAAAATATGAGGTCAAAATCCTGATCCTGGATTAGAGAAAGTCCATCAAGACCATTTCTGGCCTCAGTTACGCGGCTTCCTTCATCCTCAAAAATTCCACGCAAAGAAAAACGAATATCTTCTTCGTCATCAATAAGTAAAATGGATGCATTACTGAGCATTTACACCTCATTTCGAGCTGCAGGCAATTCAACAATAAAAGTCGTCCCTTGAGGCTTACGTGACTTTACCCGAATATGCCCATGATGATCGCTAATAATGGACTTGACGATACATAGTCCAAGTCCTGTGCCACCACGTTTGGTGGAATAATAGGGTTCAAACATACGCGCCTGTTCTTCAGGATTTATTCCTGGTCCATTATCACTCACTTCAATATATACCCTGCGATTACGCTTGCGGGCATACACCTTGACATCCACTTGAGCATGATCTTTTCCTTCTAAAACCTCACCTGCATTCAGGAGAAGGTTGAAAAGAGCTCGTCGCATCGCTTCCTTGTCAAGCATGACCGTGGAAGCAGACTCAATGTTTAAGGTCCAGGTAATAGAAGAATGACTTCCAGAAAAAATTGTTATGGCCTCTTGCAACAAAGGCTCCACAGCCTCGGGCTTAAGAATGACTTCAGGCAACTTGGCAAAACCAGAGAACTCACTAACCATTTTCTGTAAGTGCTCTACTTGTTTGATAATGATTCCTGTACACTGCCCAAACACAGGATCAGAAATTATGCTGGAAAACTTCCGATCCAAACGCTCTGCTGAGAGCTTGATAGGCGTTAGGGGATTTTTTATTTCATGAGCTATCCGTCTGGCCACTTCCTTCCAGGCATCCAAACGCTGCATTTTTTCCAACTCTGAAATATTTTCAAATACTGCCACAATCCCGCTTTCTCCCCCTTCATTATCCATAAGGGTTACCGCATTGATTAAAAAAGATGTCTTTTCATCACCCATGTCCAAAGTCACTCGCTGTTGCCATCCAGACCCAGGATTGCCTTGTAAAAGAGTCTCAATTTCTTTCACCAACTCCTTGTGCTCTGGACCGAACATTTCCAGAGCTGACCGACCAATAAAAGAACCATTTTCTTGTCCAAGCATATCTTGAGCTGCTTTATTCATGGTGGAAATGCGGCCATGACGATCCAGGGAAACCACTCCAGCCGTAATATTGTTTAAAATTGCCTGTACATAATGATTTTGAGCAATAAGCTCTTGGTATTGCTGCTCCAGTTGTTCATTGGCTTGAGTAAGGCGTGTACTACTTTGTTCCAAGTCTTGGGCCATACTGTTAAAGGACCGTACCAAAAGTCCCAGCTCATCACTGGAGTCGTCCTTGAGGCGAACCGAAAGGTCTCCCCTCGCAATGCGCTGAGTACCTACAGCCAAGGCTTGTACCGGCGCACTGATTTCCCTGGCCAGTCGAAAACCAAACCATGTTGCTCCAAGAAAAATGAGCATGGTCATCAAACCTAAAACCATATACAACGTCATTTTCAAAGGATATTTGAGGATACGCAATTGTTTATACTCTGTTACTCCTTGGGCAATCTGATCAAGACCGGATAAAAAACCTTTGCCCACCCCTGTTCCCAAAATTAAATATTTGCTGCTGCCCTGACTCCCCACAGGCACAACACCAAAGACGAGATCAGATGAACTATGGGGCCAAATAGTTGCCCAATACCGAGGAGTGGCAAGCAAATCCTCCAAAGGTAATGAGGCTCGAATTTCGGGCCATTGCTCTTGCCACAGGTCAGAACTCTGCCAAATGGTTTCTTGACCATCTTTACCAAGTACGCCCAAAAAAGTGAGATCATACATCTTGGCTTTGTCCACAAGAGCAGGAATGCTGTTTTTGGAGTCAAGAGACAAACTTTTCTCCCGCAAATGACCAAGAAGAATATCTGCCTTCAGTTGTAAGCCAGTTTCAGCTGCATCATAATAGCCTTGTCCAATACGCAAAGCTTCAGCCATGGATGACTCAACCTGAGATTGAAACCAATAATCCACTGAAGTACGAATAAACCAGGCAGACAAAAGAAACATGATCAACGTCGGAATCAAAGACAAGGTGACAAAAACCAATACCAGTCGCGTGCGTAGCGCAGAACCCATAACCCGACGACGGCGATCAAGGATCAACTTGATCACATTGCGCAAGACCAAAAATAAAACCAGGATGAGTAAAATCAGATTAACATTAAAAAGCGCAAAGAAAAGATAAGAATGAAGACCAAGAAGCTGTAATTCAATCCAGGACAAAAAAATAATTAAAATAGTACCAGCCACTGCCAGCCAGATTTCTCGCTGTCGTTTGCGTCGCTCATGGGCTGAACGTTGCTGAACAATTATGGGACGAGACTTACCCATATCTGGTCTGTCACCTCATTAGTAATCAAATTCAAATTCATAGCTCTGCTCAGGCACCAGATCCCAACCCGAAAAAAATAATGGCTTGTTCACCCAGCCTGAAACATTGGTACGTGAGATTTTAAAATTAAGCACAACCTTGTACACCCTGTTACGCTCAATCATGTCCCAACTCCCCATGGATAAGGACATGCTCGACCAAAATAAATTTAATGAGCTGGTTACATCGGAAAATTCAAAAATCCGCGAACCGCGACTATCTTGTACCCGAAACTCACGCGCAATGGGGTTACTGGTCAAGGTGCACACATAACTGGCCTCAGCTAGAAACTCATTCCAAATCCCCACCCGGCGATTGTACAGCTTGCCGGTACAGACCACCTCGTATTCACCACCGTCATTTAAGGCTTCAACTACAGCAGATTCATCTTGAACAACAAGGCCAAAGCCAACACAAACTTCTCCCTCAGAATTGCTCACCCCAAGGCCTGTGACTCCGACAACATGAGCCAAAGCGCCACGACAAAAAAATAACATCATTGGTATGACGAGGATAAAAATCAATGCAGTTCGACGCTGGGGCATGATCTTGTTTATTTTTTCTCTCTTAGAGCTCAATGGAGTTTTTTTCTTGATTTTCAATACAAGGTAGGTAAGCAGTGGAAAAATAAATTTATTTCCGTCCCACCTCAAGGTGATAGTCTAAGGCCCAATCTTTGACAACTATAGACATGTGGAGTCGGCTACATGAAGCTCAATGAACACAATAGCAAACAACTTTTCTTAGAAGCCGGACTACCTGTTCCACCTGGTATTCTTCTTGGCCCTCACGACAAGCTTGATGTTCCATTTGCTCTGCCCTGGGTACTCAAAGCCCAGGTCTTGACCGGTGGACGTGGCAAGGCAGGGGGTATCCGCATAGCTACCAGCCGTGACCAAGCTATTTTTGAGCTCCAGGAGCTTTTCAACTTAAACATCAAATCCGAAGCTGTGCATCGGGTACGCATTGAACCCAAAGTTTTGGCCAAGCGAGAACTCTATCTCTCCATCTCTGTCAACAGACAACGCAAAACCATATGCATCACTGCCGGAAAATGTGGCGGCGTAGATATTGAGTCTAGTGCTCCAGAGACACTTCTCCTGGAATATACTGTGCCTGATGTTGGCCTCCAATCTTTTCAGATCAGAAATATTTTTTATCATCTGGACTTGCCACAAAACACAGGCAAAAACTTTCACGACCTGATGAAAAATCTCTTTGACTGCTGTATCCGCCATAATCTGCTCTTGGCTGAAATCAACCCTCTGGTACTACTAGAAGACAACTCTCTTCTCTGTTTGGATGGCAAAGTAGAAATTGATGATCACCAGGTCAGTATTGATCCCTCCTTAAACCGATTTTTTGAACCAGCCCATTTAAGCTTAGAAGAAAATCGATCTCGCGAGGCTGGACTGAGTTTTCATAAATTATACGGTTTTGTAGGACTTATGGTCAATGGTGCGGGTCTAGCCATGGCCACCATGGATCAGCTCAATTACCGAGGTCTGGAAGCGGCCAACTTTCTGGATTTGGGTGGTGGAGCTGACGAAAAAGCCATGCGCACAGCCTTTGACATTCTTTTTGATGACCCTCGGGTCACCATGGTTTTGATCAATATTTTTGGAGGTATTCTGTCCTGCCAAAAAGTCGCGCAATCCATGCTGGCAGCTTTGGATACTCAACCCCCGCGCAAACCTCTGGTGGTTCGTTTTTCTGGAAATAGTGCCCATGAGGGATTGGAATTACTACGAGCTGCCAATCTACCTGGTTTGCATTTGTGCCCAGATATTTCTTCTGCTTTACATATTTTGAAGTCCCTCAAAAAAAATGAAAAAACACATGGTTCCTATCCTCGCCTGTCCATTACTTCCCACAATCAAGGCTCCTCTATGGCCCAGCGTCAGGCAGATACACCCTTTCCCATTCCTGATGATTGTGCCATTTTGGTCCAAGGTCTGACTGGTAAACAAGGGCAGCTTCATTGTCGGCTCATGCAGGAATATGGAGCAAAAGTTGTGGCTGGAGTAACTCCAGGCAAGGGTGGTGAAACAGTACTGGGCGTGCCTGTCTTTAATACAGTACAAGAAGCTCGCAAGGCTATGCCCATAGATGCCTCAATTATTTTTGTTCCCGGCGCCCTTGCTCCGGACGCTGTGGTGGAGGCAGCAGCAGCAGAAATCCCCTGGGTCATCTGTATTACTGATGGTATTCCACAGATAAATATGCTTCGTGCCTTGGACCGGATCAAGACAAGCCCAACCAGAGTCATTGGACCCAATTGTCCAGGTCTTATGCTGCCTGGCAAAACCAAGATTGGCATTATGCCTGGTGCTATTTTCAAACCAGGGCCAGTGGCTGTTTTTTCCCGTAGCGGTACCTTGACCTATGAATGTGTGGATCGCCTAACCAAAGCGGGTATTGGGCAGTCTGTTTGTGTGGGTATTGGTGGAGATCCCTTTGTAGGAACGTCTTTTACCGACCTCTGTCGTCTGGTACGTCATGATCCGCTTACACGGGCCGTAGTTATTTTAGGAGAAATCGGCGGGACTGCTGAAGAAGAATTGGGAGCCTATATCTGTGCAAGTGGTTTTGAATTACCTGTTTTTGGCTTTATTGCCGGCCGTACTGCCCCGCCAGGAAAACGGTTGGGCCATGCTGGTGCTATTTTGGAAAAGGGTTCTGGAGGTATTGCCAACAAACTACAAAGCATGGCCCAATCAAGGTTTCACATTGTGGAGGAGTTAGATGACCTGGCCACAGCTGTGTACGATGTCTTGTAGCCGAGTCCAAAGGAATATGTATATGCATCAATCAACCGACTAATCATTGATTTAAGCATGAGTGATCAGCACCTTCATTTTGCCTGGCAGCTCAACCCTGATGGACCAAGCCAACTCTTATCCTGGCAGCCAGAACAACCCTGCCCAAAAGTTGCAGGAGTACTTTGGCTACACCTCAACTCTGCTGATCCAAAAATTGCTCCGTGGCTCGCAACATCAGGGCTACTCACGCCCACTCTCATTGAGACCTTGTTCGATGAGGATACCAGACCTCGAGCACTGCATCTGGGTTCTGGACTTTTACTCACCTTGCGGGTCACCCATCCCAGTTTTCTCTCTCAACCCGATGACATGGCTTCCATTCGTCTCTGGATTGATGAAAAATATATTATCTCCACCTCCCAATATCCTCTCCAGGCAGTCACTGAAGTACACAGCCGATTGAAAGAGAATCTTGGACCAAAATCCAGTGGAGAGTTTTTAAGCATGCTTTTGGACTTTTTAGTGTCCGATATTGGCGAAGTTGTAGAAAATCTTCAGGAACAAATGGCTGATGTAGAGGAATCTATTCTTGATCGTAAAGAAGATGATGACTCACGCCAGGCTCTTAATGCCCTGCGTCGTCAAAGTATTGCGTTGCGTCGCTACCTTGGTCCCCAACGTGAAGCTCTGCTTCGTCTGATCCAAGAAAAAATATCATGGATAACTACAGAAGATCACTTTCGTTTACGTGAGACCACTGATGAGCTTATCCGCTATGTTGAAGACGTGGATACAGTTCGCGAACAGGCCGCCTTGGCCCATGAAGAAATTGTCAACCAATTCTCAGAGACTCTTAACTCGCGCATGCTGACCCTGGCTGTGGTCAGTGCTATCTTCTTGCCCCTGGGATTTCTTACCGGCCTATTTGGTATCAATGTTGGGGGTATTCCCGGAGCCAACAGCTCGTGGGGATTTGCCTTCTTTTGCCTGGTCTTGTGTGGAGTTATTGGCCTGATCTTTTTTATTTTTAAACGCAACCGCTGGTTTTAATACAAAAAGATAAAAAAACTACCGTTAAATTAAAAAAATACATAAGGTACCAATCGAGCAACTCGATCCTGATATGCCAGATACGCATCTCCAAATTGGTCTTTTAAATCCGCTTCTTCCCATTGAATATGTCGATAAAATAAAAATATACTCACACCGATACCCAAAATACCCAAATTGGTATTTAAAAGGAGACACAAACCAGGCATGATTCCAAAAAAATTGGCTGCCAACATGGGATTTCGGGTCAAGGCAAAAGGGCCGGATTGCACAAGCATGAACCCTTCACCCTTTTTTAATTCCTTTAAGGATAAAAATATCCCCGCCAAGCCCAAGCATAACCATACAAATCCAATCAATGACCCCAGCAAAAACCAATTGGTATTGTAAAAAATATTATCAAGAATGCTTCCAGCTAAAATAATTGCATATCCTGGTTTAAGTACGTGCCGTACAAATCTTTTGTTTTCCATCTCCATCTCCTAAAGCACTCTATAGTCACCACATTGGGCTATCTGGTCAATTGACGATATCGAATACGACGAGGGACAGCCAGCGTCTGCCCGGTGCGTCGTTTGTAATCCTGCTCATATTCAGAATAATTCCCCTCAAACCACACAACCTGACTATCGCCCTCAAAGGCTAGAATATGCGTGGCAATACGATCCAGGAACCAGCGGTCATGAGAAATAACCACTGCGCATCCAGCAAAATTCTCCAAGGCTTCTTCCAAAGCGCGCATGGTGTTGACATCAAGATCATTGGTTGGTTCGTCCAAAAGCAAAACATTGGCTTCCTTTTTGAGCATCAGGGCCAGATGTAAACGATTGCGTTCACCACCTGAAAGCATGCCTACCAATTTTTGTTGGTCCGCACCGGAAAAATTGAACTTACTGACATAAGCCCTGGAATTGATCTCACGCCCACCGAGAGAAATTATATCATAACCCTCAGACACCATTTCCCAAACCGATTTCTTGGGATCCAAAATATCACGATCCTGATCCACATGGGCCAAATGTACAGTTTGCCCTAAACGGATGCTTCCTCCATCAGGCTGTTCCTGTCCGGTAATCATGCGAAAAAGAGTGGTTTTTCCTGCGCCATTGGGACCAATGACTCCGACAATACCTCCTGGAGGCAAGGTAAAACTCATATCTTCAATGAGCAGCTTGTCTTCATAAGCCTTGCGCACATGTTCAGCCTCAATAACAACATCCCCCAAACGCGGCCCAGGGGGGATAAAAAGCTCCAAGGATTTGATCTTGTCCCGTGTTTCCTGATGTAATAAACTCTCATAAGCTGAAATTCTCGCTTTAGCCTTGGTATGCCTTCCTTTGGGAGACATATTGATCCATTCCAGCTCATGTTTAAGGGTTCTTTGTCTGGCACTCTCTTCTTTTTCTTCCTGAGCCAGACGGTTTTGTTTCTGCTCAAGCCAGGAGGAATAGTTCCCTTTCCAGGGGATACCCACTCCACGATCCAACTCCAAAATCCAGCCAGCCACATTATCCAGAAAATATCGGTCATGGGTAACAGCAATAATGGTCCCTTGATATTGCTGAAGATGATGCTCAAGCCAGGCAATGGTTTCAGCATCGAGATGGTTGGTGGGTTCATCCAAAAGGAGGATGTCCGGCTTTTGTAGCAAAAGACGACACAGGGCTACCCGGCGTTTCTCTCCACCGGACAGGATACCGACCTTGGTCGCAGATTCAGGACAGCGCAGGGCCTCCATGGCCATTTCCAGCCTGGAATCAAGATCCCAAGCATCAGCTGCCTCCAATTTTTCCTGTACTTCCCCCTGACGAGCAATGAGTGCATCCATTGCTTCATCACTCATGGGCTCGGCAAATTGCGCATTGATAGTCTCAAATTCAGCCATAAGGTCAACTATGTCCTGAACCGCTTCCTGAACGACTTCAAGGACAGTTTTTTCAGGATCAAAACTTGGCTCCTGCTCCAAATAGCCAATGGAAAAACCAGGAGATATGGAAATTTGGCCATTATACTCCTTGTCCACACCAGCCATAATTTTAAGCAAAGAACTTTTTCCAGAACCATTAAGGCCCAAAACCCCTATCTTGGCACCATAAAAAAAGGATAGGGAAATATCTTTGATCACTGGTTTTTTATCATAAAACCTGGATACTTTATGCATGGAATAAATAATTTTATTGGGCTCATCACTCATACGTCACCTCAAAAAATAAAAGAGTTCACGTTCATGCATCTTCACTGCAGAACCATGAAAAATGAAAGAGATACATTGGAAAAAATATAGAACTAGTGACCAAAGCCTGGAATCTTGAGTTTGTTTTCCAACCTACTCAGACCCCAAGACGCCACACTGACCAAGACCAGGTAATAAAGCCCCACAACCAAAAAGACTTCACTAAAACGAAAACTTTCACTGGCCACCACTTTAGCTTTGCCAGTCAGCTCAAAACAGGTGATGACATAGGCCAAAGACGAATATTTGATCAGATAGACAATTTCATTGCCGCAACCAGGCAAGGCACGGCGAAAGGCCTGGGGGATAATAATGGTTGTCAATGTTTTCAATGTTGAAAAACCAAGGGCCTGAGCAGCCAAAAGCTGACCTTGTTTAATAGATAGCAAGCCGCCACGTATATACTCGGAATGATAGGCCGCACTGCAAAAAGTAAACCCAAGCACTGCCGCTGTATATGGCTCAAGATAAATCCCAATTCCTGGGAGACCAAAATATAAAATAAACAACTGAATGACCAAAGGTGTGCCTCGAAAAAGAGCTGCATACCCGTTGGCTAAAGGTTTGATGATACCCCGCCCAAAGGCCCGACATGTTCCCACAACCACCCCAAAGAACAGGCCCAAAACAGCTGAAGGCACAATAAGCTTTACGGACATAATCAGCCCTTCATTGAGAGCTGGAATGAGACGGTGAAGCAAAAATACTAATTCTTCGTTCACACGCCACCTTCAACATCCAAAATCTGGGAGCAAAAATCCAAAGTTCGTGTCTTGGAGCCTTCAGCAAGAAGCACGCGAGGACTACCCTGCTCAATAATGCGCCCTTCTTGCATAAAAAGAACTTCATCAGCCAAAGACCTGGTAAAACCCATCTGATGGGTGGCCATGATCATGGTCATCCCGTTTTGTGCCAAACCGCGAATAACAGCCAAAACTTCACTGACAAGCTCTGGGTCCAAGGCTGAAGTAGGTTCATCTAAAAGCATGACTTTGGGGTCCATGGCCAAAGCTCGGGCTATGGAGACCCTTTGTTTTTGTCCGCCTGATAATTCCGCAGGATACAAATGTCCTTTGTCTGCAAGACCAACCCGATCAAGTTCCGACAACGCACGCTCACGGGCTTGTTTTTTGCTCATGCCCCGTACTTTGCGCAAAGCAATACTGACATTATCCAGGGCACAAAGATGATCAAAAAGATTAAAATCTTGAAAAATCATCCCTACTTGTTGCCGAAACAAACACAACTCACGATGATTGCCGGGATCAATATGCTGGCCCAAGAGCTCAATATGCCCACGATCTGGAGCAATGAGATAATTCATACATTGCAAAAGAGTACTCTTTCCGCCTCCAGACGGCCCGATGAGCACCTTCATCTCACCTTCATAAAGGTTCAAGCTAATGGATTTTAGAATTTCACGGCCACCCAAGCTTTTAGAAATCCCATGTACTCGCATAAGAGGAGTCTTGGCATTGGTCTGCATCAATGTACGTAACCTTTTATTCTGACACGTTTTTCCAAAGACCTTAGCAGAATAAGTCCAATCCAGGTCAAGATAAAATACATCACTGCCGCGGTCAGATACAACGGCAAGTGTTGATAGGTTCGAGAAGCCACAAAATGGGTTCTGGCCATTATTTCACTGGCCCCTAGTACAAAAGCCAATGCCGAGTCCTTGAGAATAATGGAATATTCATTGGACCAACCAGGAATGGATAAACGCAGGGCTTGCGGTAAAATAATAGTCCTAATGGCCATGGCATTGGACATGCCCAGGGCCTGGGCTGCTTTAAGTTGTCCCCTGGACAAAGATAAAATAGAACCGCGAAAAATTTGAGACTGATATGCACCGCTGGTCATGCCCAGGACAATGGTGGCCGCTACAACAGCACTGAGATTAAGCCCAAGCAAGGTAAAAAGACCAAAGTAAAAAAGAAAAAGCAGGACTAAAATGGGGATTCCCCGAAAAAACCAGACATAAAGCCCACACAATATCCGTATCAGCCGCCCACCATACACCTGTCCCACGGCTAAAGGTACGCCAATAAAAAGCCCCAAAAACATGGCCCCAATCACAGCCACAATGGTCACGGCCGCGCCTTGGAGCACGTAGGGCAAAGCATCCATTAAAACATCTAAGGTCTCGTGCATGGATCGGTTAAACCTTATAAACTGACAAAAAAACGGGAAGGCCAAAGCACAGTCTGACCTTCCCCTAAGGATTGGCTAAGGATAAAATCAGTTCAAATACTTATCAATAAGTTCGTCCCAATAGGGATCAGCCATGAGCAACTCAAAACCTTTATTCAGGGTTTCCAAAAGCTCAGTATCTTCCTTACGGACTGCTGCACCAAATTCTTCAATTTCACCAAAAGAACCAATAATCTTTACCGGTTTTTTCTTTTCAGCATCCCGGGCCGGAGGATAATTCATACCCGCAGCAGCAATGCGACCATTGAGTACATCTTCTGTGGCCATGGGTGAGGAATCATAAAGTTTAATGGTAAATTTCCAGCCTTGTTTTTCCTTTTCATCGGCCATCCATTTGGCTTCAGAAGTGCCCGCCTGCATGCCTATGGTGATATCCTTGTCGTAAATATCTTCGGCCTTGAGATCAGAATCTTTCTTGGCAATCAAAACATTTTTTACTTCCCAATACGTATTGGAAAAATTAACTTTTTGAGCTCGCTCTTCAGTGATACTCATGCCAGAACAAATAAAATCAATTTTTTTAGCCAGCAAATTGGGAATAATACCATCCCAGTCCACAGGAACATGCTTGACCTGAAAACCCATTTTTGCAGCAATCCAATCAACAGCATCCACATCAAAACCGCTTGGCTTGCCACTTTGGTCAATATAGGCAAAAGGTGGGTAGTTGGCGTCAATGCCGTTGATATAAGCTTTGTCTTGAGCCAGAGCAGTACCCATGGTCAGGCACACCAAAATGGCAAACAAAAAGGCAACACGTTGTAGCATCTTCTCCATCCTCATGAAAATGTTTAACAAAAATACGAGCCACCAAACAACACTGGTCAGATCATGCCTGAGGGCTATCTCCACAAGAACAACCAAGTGTCAAATAAATCCAGGTAACTTCCTAGCAAGGGTATGGCATAACCTGGAGTTCATAAATAAAACAGGTATAGTTATTTTGTAAAAACTGCAACTCATGTCCATGCCCACAAAGAATGTGAAAAACCAACAAAAAGCCTACTTGTACGCCCTGGTGGCAATCTTTTTTTGGTCCACTGTTGCCACAGCCTTTAAGCTCTCCCTGCGTTATTTTCAACCAGAGGCCATGCTTTTTTATGCATCGCTGACCTCAACCTTGGTGCTGGGTCTGATAATAATCCGGCAAAAGAAAATAACAATCCTAAGGACCTTATCCTGGAAAGATGTTCGTCTTTCTCTACTTTTGGGTGGCCTCAATCCATTTTTATATTACGTAATTTTAATCCGCGCCTATGATTTGCTTCGTGCTCAACAAGCCCAGGCCATCAACTATACCTGGGCCATTACCATGAGTTTATTGGCTATCCCTCTTTTAGGACAGCGTTTACGCCTCGTGCAATTTCTGGCCATATTTTTAAGTTATCTCGGTGCTGTGATTATTGCCACCCAAGGAGATCTGACTGGTTTATCCATGGAAAGCCCTGTGGGTTTTGTATTGGCCATGGCCAGTACAGTGATCTGGTCTTTATTTTGGATTTTTAGCGTCAAAGATCAGATGGACCCTGTCCTGCGTCTTTTTCTCAATTTTTGCTGCGGACTGGTATATACTGGTCTGTGGTCCCTCATGTGTCAGGCATCCCTGGCCTCCAACTTGGGAGGACTTGTGGGCTCCATATATTTGGGTATTTTTGAAATGGGAGTGACCTTTGTCTTGTGGATTACGGCCCTGCGCCTGTCTCGCACCACAGCCCAGGTCAGTAGTCTAATCTATCTGGCCCCATTTTTATCCCTGATCAGTATTCGTATTTTTGTTGGCGAACCCATATTTTTGTCCACATTAATAGGTCTAGGATTTATTTTGGCTGGGACTTTTATCCAACGATGGGCTGACAGAACAAAAGTATAAAAACTGTCTGGAGCTGTGCTTGAATATCCTTAAAAAAGGAATTCCGACCAAAAAATCCTGTTGATATGATAAGTCAATCTTATAGGTACAATGACAGGTTGTAACACTCGTCTTTGAAATATTGATGGTCATGGCACAGCCAATTCAGCTCGCCTTAGCTTTCGTTCTTACTCCCGTAAAAATTGATGGCTATCAGCTCATAGTCCACCTTTCCACGGGGAACCTGAACCGAAATCTCGTCACCTTCCTGCTTGCCCAGCAAGGCTCTGGCCACTGGAGACTCAATGGAAATACTCCCCTTGGTATGATCAGCTTCGTCAGGACCAAGCAGGGTATAGGTTTTTCTTTCTTCAGTCTCCATATCCTCAATGGTCACCGTGGCTCCAAAAACAACCCGATCACTGCGTAATGTATCAATATCAATGACATCAAAATGCACCATACGCGATTCAATACGATTGATGCGTGCTTCCAAGAGCCCTTGCTGCTCACGCGCAGCATCATAACCTGCGTTTTCACTGAGATCCCCTTCTTCACGAGCTTCTTTGATGGCCTCAATGATGGCTGGGCGTTCCTTTTTTAGTTTTTCCAGTTCTTTTTCCAATGCCTTAAAACCATTAACTGAAATGGGAATTCTATTCATGATAATCCTTACACTGCACTTTTATTTTGCCAATAAAAAAAGATGCTTTGCCCACCATTGGCTGACAGTGAGCAAAGCGAAAAAATAAACTTAAAGTATGTATCTACTCTCTAGTGAATCCTTTTTTCAGGGTCAAGGCATAGATTTTTATGCATCCCAATCCAAGGATTGTTCAATGGGTTTCTTCAGATTCTAGACCTACAATCCAGGTTATCGCCAGACTTGATTCATAATTATAATATGTGCATAATACCTATTTACACCAAACATATTATTAACTTTAACCTTTATCAGGAGGGCCCATGCCCACATCAGGATACACCCTTTTTAGCGGTGGCGCACAGGGAACAGAAGCAGAATTTGGCAGGTTATCCGAAGAATATGGCGTCCAGGAAGTTACCTTTACTTTTGAAGGACATAAAATTGAACGCACCCGTGGCTTACGTGTTCTTACTGCTGAAGAGTTGATGCGCAAGGATGTCAGTTTAAGCTATGTATCTAAACTCTTGAACCGCACCTTTACCAACGCCCCAATGATGCGTAAAATTTTGCAAACTATTATGTACCAAATTGAAGCCGGACACGAAGTTTTTGTGGTGGGTACAATTATGGAAGACGGAACCGTCAAGGGGGGCACTGGATGGGGAACAGAGTTTGCAAAAATTTGCAACAAACCCCTGTATGCTTTTGACCAGGTACGCAACAGCTGGCATAAATGGACAGGTGAAATCTGGGAACGATGTGCAACACCGAGCATTACCAGTCATCATTTTTGCGGTACAGGCACCCGTTTTCTTGAAGACAATGGTCACCAAGCCATTGCTGATCTCTTTGCCCAATCTTTTGGCAAAAAATAATTTTCTTCCCATGCAGTCAAAACCGTAACCAGCAAGACATGACCTGGGTACGGTTTTGACTTATTTGGCGATTGTTCCTCAAACCTACACTTTAAACCTACTCTTGACTCACGCTAAGCAACTCTATTTCAAAGGTCAGCTCAAAACCAGCTAACGGATGGTTGGCGTCTAAAACAACCTCTTCATCGGTAACATCAACAATAAAAGCTGATGTTTCCTGACCATCAGGTGCTTGTAAAATAAGCTGCTCACCAACTTTTGCTGGTAAATCCAGGGGAAAAGAAGCTCGGGGAATTTGCAGGACCATTTCATCATTGTGTGGTCCATAGGCCTCTTCTTCAGGTATGATCACTTGTAAGATCTGCCCTACTTCCATGTTCATAATGGCCTGTTCAAACCCTGGAATCACCATGCCTTGGCCAATGATGACTTCAAAGGGCTCACTATCCCGAGAAGAATCAAATTGCGTTCCATCATCCAGGGTGCCAGTATAATGTACCAAGGCCCTGGTTCCTTTAGTTAAAGCCATATTTTCCTCTTTGTTTTGTTCAATATCATTATTGTAAGCGTTCTAAATCACGTATCCACAATTCCAACGTCGTGGGCTGCCCGGGCTCATGATCCTCGGGATAGAGCAAGGCAGACATATAAAACACACTGTCCAAATCCAGACTGCGTTGGGCACTTTGGGCAAACATATTCAAACGATGTTCAATGGTGGGTCGATGGACTGAGGACACATCATCAAGAAAGGGCTGGGCATTATCTGCCAAGTCAGCCAAGATTTGGGCTTTTAAACGCATGTTTTCCCGATAGCCCTGCTCGTCACCAGCTCCATGTAAGAGTTCCAAGGCTTTGGCTTCAGCCGCCTTTATCTGGTCCATATTTTCACGTAAAAAGAGTAAAAATTTATACATAACTTCTTCTCCAAGAACAAAGCCGGGCCTCCAATCTCGTATCCAAAGGGAAAATAATCCCAGCTTCATGCCGCTTATAGTATCGACGCTGACTACGCCTAAAATGACGGATCTGTAATAAATTTGCACTGCCAATAGGATCACATTCTAAAATTGGCGAGTGACAAGGATCACACAAAAAATCCATGACCAGTTCTCGCGCCAGTCCAATGGCTTCATCCATCAGTTCATCCTGGTCCGTACGTGGTACAATTTTTTTGAGTACACGCAAAGACTGCTGACAGGAACTCTTTTCCACCAGACGTAAGCCTTGGTAGAACAGTTTTTTCTTGATGGTAAAAGGAAATTGTTTTTGCTGCATTGTGGCCACTAATGCGCAATCTTCGTGCACATATTGCTCCTGAAAAATACCAGAGGCCTGGCTCCTTGCCCCCTTTACACGCAAGTCTGCAAGCATTTCTATGTAGGTATGCGCTACCTTGCCCCGTCCAGCAGAAAAACCCAACATATTTGGGACCAAATAATTGTGAGCAATCACGTCAGCTGCCAAGTGTGATAAATATCCATAGGCGTAAGCCGTCATTTGTGGTGAATCTGCCTGACGTAATAACGTACGACCCGTATCCCAATTATGCGAATGAGTGGGAGTAAAAACACTCCCCTTGCCAATAAAAATATCAGCGGCCAGGCAACCATAAAGAAAACGTCTGGAATGAGCACTTAACAAGGTAGCCATAACCGGACCCAAGACATGGACATGGGTTAACACATGGTTGCCAATAGCCATGTGCACCCCAGGACCCCAAGCCAAGGCATCCAGAGGAAAACAAAAGATAAAAAGAAAAGCAAAAAATAAAATCATTATATTATTACTGTTTTTCTTTGGTCGTGTAAAAAATCATATCTGGCCACTGCTCTGCAATATAGTCCAGTCGCCAGGCGCTATCCACAAGCAGGGTCAGGTTCCCCTCAAAATCCAAAGCTAGGTAAGAAGCCTGATCCTTATGAAAACGTTCCATCAGAGATTTATCCTTCGCATCCACCCAGCGCGCCACAGACAAATTAGCAGGTGTATATAACGCGTCCACAGCGTATTCTTCTTTAAGACGAGAAATGATTACGTCAAATTGCAATACACCCACTGCCCCCAAAATATAATCATTTCCAATAAGTGGTCGAAAAACCTGTACGGCCCCTTCTTCAGCGAGTTGGTACAGTCCTTTTTGCAATTGTTTGGTCTTTAAGGGGCTTTTCAAAATTACCTTGCGAAAATGTTCTGGAGCAAAATTGGGGATACCTGTAAATTTTAGCTCTTCTTTTTCTGTAAAGGTGTCGCCAATACGTATGGTCCCATGGTTGTGTAGCCCAATAATATCACCAGCATAGGCTTCTTCCACACCAGTCCGATCCTGAGCTAAAAACATGGTAGCATTGCCAATCTGGATATCTTTGCCCAGGCGATGATGACGGACCTTCATGCCTCGCACAAACTTTCCAGAACAAATACGTAAAAAGGCGATACGATCCCGGTGTGCCTTATCCATGTTCGCCTGTATCTTAAAAACCACCCCCGAAAAATCTGTCTCAAAAGGACTGACTTCTCTACTTTGCGTTGGACGCGGCTGAGGGCAGGGAGCGAGTTCAACAAAAGTATCAAGCATTTCCTGCACACCAAAATTATTAATGGCACTACCAAAAAACACAGGAGTTTGTTCGCCTGCCAAGTAGCGTTCCACGGAAAATGGAGTTCCCGCTCCAGACAATAATTCCAAATCCTGACGCAGATCCTCAGCCTGAGGCCCTACCAATTCATCAAGCCTGGGATCATGAATATTATCAATAACCACACCTCGCTGAATACGGCCCCCGTGCGTTGCAGAAAAAAGATGGACCTGATTTTTATAGATAGAATATGTACCCCTAAACTCTTTCCCCATACCTATGGGCCAACTTAAAGGTGCACACTCAACACCCAGATGGGCCTCAATGTCCGCCAAAACATCCAAAGGTTCTAAGCCATCACGATCCAGCTTATTGATAAAAGTCATGATCGGTGTGTTGCGCATCCGGCACACATCCATGAGTTTCTTGGTCTGGACCTCTACACCCTTGGCACTATCAATAACCAACAAGGCCGAGTCCACTGCTGTGAGGACGCGATAGGTATCCTCAGAAAAATCTTCGTGACCAGGCGTATCCAGCAAATTAACTTCATAGCCCTGGTATTCAAATTTCATGACAGAAGTGGTCACAGAGATGCCGCGTTCTTGCTCCATTTTCATCCAGTCCGAGGTCGCATGACGGGCGGCTTTACGTGACTTGACCGTACCAGCCATGTTGATAGCTCCACCAAAAAGCAGCAACTTTTCCGTTAAGGTTGTCTTGCCTGCGTCAGGATGGCTAATAATCCCGAAGGTCCTTCTTTTCTTTACATTCTTGTGTATCTCGTGTTCCGAAATACTCATGATCAACTCCCTTACAAATTTATTCAAGATTGGGACTTGGGGCACTAGGCGTGATCCATAAAACAGTCAAGAAACAGAGGCTGCCCAAATCAAAATCATTTCTCCTAAAATATGCCTAATCCCTTGACCTCATTTTCTGCTCTGCTATGTTTTTCTTAAATTGTCTTTTTGGTCACCTTGTCACACTTATGGAGGAAAGTATGCAATACGCAGAAAAAGACTTGCCAGTACGTCTAGCTGATGGAGAAATCCTTGTTTTGGATAATGGCAGTGAGATCCGCTGGGAAAGTAATGGTGAGGCGAAAGCGGTGTTTGTGGGCGATAGTTTTGAACCAAACTTTGAACTTTTTCCTGGAATGGAAGAATCTCTGACTGTTGAGGGAAGAACTTATGTTTTAACGGCTTTTTTTGAAAATGCCCTGGAAGTAAAAAGAGCCTAAAGTAATTGTTTTACTGCTTGGCTAGGTGACACACGAGTGAGGTGCTTCTTGTGTATGACTCGTGTGCCACATAGCCATGGGGCAAATATTACAAAAAGAGTATCATTGCTAAACAAAATTTAATTTTTACCAGAATCCTTGACCAACTCCACACGTCGATTCAACGCCCGTCCTTCTTCATTTTCATTGCTGGCTACCGGAGCTAAAAAACCAACTCCCGCACTTTTGAGCCGCTCTTTGCCTATTGCATACTGACTGATCAATGCTTGTACCACAGACTGCGCACGTCTGCGTGAAAGGTCCATATTATATTCCAGACTGCCCACACTATCCGTATGACCCACAACATAAAGCTTGAGTCCTTGGTCTTCTTTAAGAAGCTTGACTATCTCCTCCATGGTTGGCCCAGACTCTGGTTTGAGGTCAGCCTTGTCTGTATCAAAGAATATCCCATACAAGGCAATGGTCCCCTGAGTAGCAATATTTTGAGCCATGGTATCTGCGTCCACAGTAACCATCTTTTTTTCCATGGGGGCTGTTTCAATAATATCCACAAGAGCCAAAGTACGCTGAGAGGTTTCAGGAAAATGAGTAAAAGTCTCTTTGGCCACAAATACAGACACATACACATCGCCCTCAAGGCGGGACAATTTGGCTGCCAAAAACTGGGTATCCACTGGGAAGGAAAAAGCCATCTCCGATACCTGGCCTTTATTTTTCAAACGACGACTTTGAGAATAAAGTGCCCGAGAAAAAGCATTCTTTTTACCACACTCCAGGTCAGAACAGGTAAAGACAGTCTCGTACCCATTTTGCTCAAGTTCCTGGATGTAGTTAAACAAAACCTCAAGTGGGGATCGATCTATGGGCAGCAAATACAAGATTTTTGTATGTTTACCCAGCACTTTGGTGGCAGGTTTTGGTGGAAGATCAAAATCCGCCAAAGGGCCACTAATTAAATAAAACTGATTAAACTCCTGATATTCATAGCCAATGATTTCGGAACCCTCGTAACGCTTCAACAAGGGATTGTCTTTGGAGCCAGGCACATCAGCAAAAACTGTACTCCCAAAAAAGAAAAAAACACATAAAAA
>JAAYGN010000260.1 GCA_012727715.1 Desulfovibrionales bacterium
GGCTTGGATCCCGGAGGCGCGACGTAACTGGCTCGGAAACTGCCGCTCTCGGTCTTGATTATACAGCCACTACCTTTAGGACTTCTTCTGGCCATGGATCACCTCCTTATGGCAGGGCGAACCAAGCAAAATCCTTGAACTGTAGATAGCCATGGTCACCCTCCGGAATAAGCATTATCACATCACCGTAAAGGGAAGCTCCTTCGTAAAGCTTTCCGTAAAGTTCGTCGTCACCGCCAACAATACTTCCGCCGCGAAACGATGCGAAACTCGACGTGTAATAATCAAAATCGAAGTAACTGACAAGAAAATAATCGTCATCAGCTGAATCATGCTCAGTAAGCATAAAGGCGACGTCAAAAACTATAACCTCTTGACCATCAGGGATCTCATTAAACCTATTGTTGCTCATGGCTATCTGCCTTGCTTCTTCGCCACGTCTTAAATTCTCTAGCATGATACCATATTTGAACTTTAGGCTATCGCCTCTACTACCAGTTACAAAAACACCTTCTCCAAAACTGGCAGGGTTCTTGCGAGATCCAAGTGGCTCAGTTTCAGTTGTTGTTGTGGTCGTTGTCGTCGTAGTCGTAGTAGTTGTCGTTGTTGTAGTCGTCGAGGTGGTGGTTGTTGCTTCCGTTGTAGGCTTAGTCTCAGCTTGGACTGATTTAGTCTCTTTGTTTGTTTCTTCGGACGGTGTCGGCCCCGTAGATGCTGCACACGAAGTCATTAACAGCATCATGAGCGCCATTACAATTGCGGTTATCTTTTTCATTTTTCCTTCCTCACTTGATATTCGATCTCGTCTGCACCTTCGTTGCATAAAAAATCGCCACGTTCTATGTGGCGAAGTTCATGCAGAATTGCTTCCTTCTGCTGTTCTACTGAAATGTTCTTGTTCACAAACACAGTATAGCTGCCATCGTTGTTGGTCGTCACGGCTGCTTCGATATTGCAGGGCATTTTCACCAGCTGCAAATTGATATCATCAAGCGTCATCTCTTATTTCCTTTTTCTTTAAAGCCTTCAGAACCTCTGAAACGGACTGCAAGTCGTCTGCACTGACGCCTTGTGCTGCCTTGAAAAGAAGTCGCAAATCTTTATTTTTTGAGATTTCATCAGCAACTTCACGGGTCTCTGCATCTAGATAATACTTGTCTTCTTTTCTAGAATTAATCAGATCGCTACGTTCGATTTGAAAAATATCTAACATCTTTTCGACGTTCTTCATGCGGGGAGATTTTTCAGCTGTTATCCAGCTGTGAATGGCTGCTTCACTGACACCTAAAGCGCGAGCCAGTTCAGCTTGTGTCATATCGTTGAGGTCAAGGAAGTACTTCAAATTATCTGCAAATATTCGCTTGTAATCATCTATGCTCATTTCATCACCTCCCTTCACTATAATAATAAACTATAAGAGAAGTTATTACAAGACTAATTTTAGAAATACTTATCTTTAAGTGTTGACTTACTGATTCTCTAGTGCTAAACTTATCTTAAAGTTAAGGAAAGGAGAAAAACATGGGGACACAAATTAGCCTGGCTGCGGCAAGAGTTAACGCAGAACTTACACAAGAAGACGTATCGAAGATCATGAGGAAGTCGAAGCAAACCATTGTAAATTGGGAAAAGGGAAAGCATCAGATAGACGCGGCAAACCTAGCAATGTTGGCGGACTTATACAAGATCCCGGTCGATATGATCAAGGTTTGAGGCCTCTATTTTTTATGCGATCAAACTTATCTTTAAGTTAAGCCGGAGGAGCAGATGCAAACAGGAAAGCATAAACATTTTGATGACTGGCCCGAGATCCTTACGAGCAAAGATTTGGCTTCGATCATGGATTGCAGTCGATCGACAGCTTGCAAGCTTATGCGCCAGCCCGGATTTCCGCTCCTAGTCCAACAGCAA
>JAAYGN010000198.1 GCA_012727715.1 Desulfovibrionales bacterium
ATTGTTTACGCCAACCTGGCCATTTTTTGAAACCTCTCATTTCTCTCCAGTAATTGCTCATAGGTCCCCTGATCCACCACCTGGCCATGATCCATAAAATAGATAAGATCACAATGCTTTACTGTTTTTAGCCTATGAGCAATGAGTACAATGGTCCGCTGGCCACTTAAGGCATGAATGGCATCCATAATCACCTTTTCTGTAATGCCATCCAAAGCACTGGTGGCTTCATCAAAAATCAAAAGCTGACCATTGTTGTACAATGCACGGGCAATACCAATGCGTTGGCGCTGACCACCAGAAAGCTGCACCCCCCGCTCTCCAACCCTGGTATCCAGGCCATGGGGCAGACTGTGGACCAACTCTTCCAGTGAAGCCAGTCGCATGGCTTTTTCAACTTGCTCCATATTGATAGCTTGAGGATCAAGGCCAAAGGCAATATTTTTCGCAATACTGTCTTCACTTAAGAAAATACTTTGAGGCACAAAGCCAATATTGTTTTGCCAGGCACGTTTGTTTTGCGGCCCAATAACCAGTTCATCCAACATGAGTTGCCCCTGATCCGGCTCAATAAGGCCCAAGATCAGGTCCACTGCTGTGGATTTTCCTGATCCCGACTCACCCACAAAACCCACAATAGCATTAATGGGTATTTGAATATTGATATTATTTAAAGCAGGGATATCCTTTCCTGGGTAAGTAAAAGTAATATTTTGGAGATGGATCATGTGATGGGTTGAAAGCTGTATTTGGCCATGTTCATCAATACTATCCTTGGCCACCATGGTCTTATCCTGAATCGATGCTTCTAAATCTGCTTTAATGGATTCAAAAGCAGCCATATTCCCCTTGATTTGTGTTACACTGCCGTAAATTTGTTGTAGAGCCGGCAACAGTTTGAAACCAGCCAAGGTATAGACTGCCAGCATGGGCAAGGCTTGGCTGAGAACACCGTGGTGCAGCTTAAGCTAGAGCAACACCAAACCAATGACGGCTCCAAAGGCCAAAAGCTCCATAAAATAGCGTGGTACCAGGGTTAAAGCGCTATTTACCCCTTGGGCCCGGGCCAAAACTTTCCCACTTTTGTTAAATTGTTCAATAAAATACCGGCTTCGGCCCAAAAGCAGCACATCTTTGATCCCTCCAAAACCCTCGTTCATAAGCTTAAAACGCTGGGTATTGGTGCTGGATACTTTACGACCATGATAGGCGATGCGATGGCGAACCAAGGTATAAATAAGCACATAGCCGCTGACAAAAATGGCCAGACCACTTAAGGCAATAATGGGATTGTAGAGTAATATCGCCCCACTGATCAACACCGCCAGGACCAGACGAGAGTTAAAATGGATCAGAGGCTGGATAATTTGTTGGGTAACCCGATTTGCTTCTGTGGAAATTTGTTTGGTTAACTGGGCGCTGCTGCCCTGGGCATGAAAAAGCCAGGGTTGGGCTAAATAATGTTGGTACAGGCGATCGGCTATTTCTGTGCCCACACCAAAAGCAAAAAGAGACATGCGCCAGGTAGTGACAATGGAAATAATCGAAGCCAGACCCAACATGATCAACACCCCAACTCCTGTGGCAAATAAAAATCTGTTGGGGCTGGCCAGACCACTGAAGGCATATAATTTGCCTAAAAAAATATGCTTATCAAGCAAAGCAGGATCAGCGACCAAAGCCATGAACGGACCAATGGAGGCAATACCCATGAGCTCCATAATGGCCATGAGAATAACCAGAATCTGCAGGCTACAGAATCGTCGGCGTTGGCTGGGAGTAAGGAGAGAAAAGAGTTCTTTGATTAGGGCAAACATGAGATATTGTTGGTTAATAGTTTATGATTTATGGTTGAGAGTTGATGATTCATGGTGGGCCATTCCATTGAGACAAAATCCCCACAAATGTCATGCTGCACGTAGTTGCAGCATCCATGTCCTTCATGCCTTTTATCATCCGCGTTATCTGTCTTCATCGTGGCTTGTTTCCTGGATTCTGCGATGCCACTACGTGGCCCGCTGAATGACGTCGGAGTTATGAAGTTCCCATGAGACAAAATCCCCACAAATGTCATGCTGCACGTAGTTGCAGCATCCAGGTCCTTCATGCCTTTTATCATCCGCGGTATCTGTGTTTATCCGTGGCTTGCCTGTAACTCTACCCAAGTCATGGCGAGTGAAGCGTGGCGATCCATCTTCTGCCTTTTCTGGATTGCTTCATCCCGCCACCTGCTGCACTTCCTGCTTTCAATGCTTACCGCAATGATCAAGGTGATATTCGTTAGTTCATCCAGTCATAGCGAGCCGGGCTTGTCCGGCGTGGCTATCCAGTGCCTCTGTATTTATGATTTCCTGGATTGCTTCACTTTGTTCGCAATGACGCTGGTGCATCAATGTCACCCTGCGCTTTAGTCGC
>JAAYGN010000199.1 GCA_012727715.1 Desulfovibrionales bacterium
GATAAGGACATTGCTGGATTGGTTGCTTTTGCAAAAGAAGAGTCCATAGATCTGGTTGATGCTGGGCCGGAGCTCCCCTTGGTGTTGGGACTTAAAGATGCCCTGGCTCAAATTTCAATCCCCTGTTTTGGCCCGGATGCTTTTGCGGCTCAACTTGAAGGCTCCAAGGTTTTTTCTAAAAATGTCATGCGAACTGCGGGAGTACCCACAGCCAACTTTCAAGTTTTTGAGCATTATCAAAAAGCCCTGGATTATGTCCTCACCCAGCCCCTGCCAGTGGTTATCAAGGCTGATGGTCTGGCCGCAGGCAAAGGTGTCATTGTAGCCACTACCTTAGCTGAAGCCCAAAATGCTCTCCACGAAATCATGGTTGAGCGTATTTTTGGTGCGGCTGGAGACCAAGTTATTATTGAGGAAGCCCTGGTCGGTGAAGAAGCCTCTTTTCTGGCTTTTTGTGATGGCCAAAATATTGTGGCCATGCCTTCTCTTCAGGACCACAAGCGCGTGGGCGACAATGACACTGGCTCCAATACCGGAGGCATGGGTGCCTATAGCCCAGCCCCCATAGTTGGTCCCAATCAATATGAAACCATGGCCAATCTATGCATCCGCCCTATTCTTCAACACATGGCTGACCAAGGTCATCCTTTTGTGGGTATTCTTTACGCTGGAATTATGATGACCAAAAACGGTCCCATGATCCTGGAATACAATGTCCGTTTTGGTGACCCTGAATGCCAACCCCTCATGGTGCTCCTGGAAACGGATTTGGTGGAAATCATGCAAGCCTGTGTTCAGGGCCGTCTCAACAAGATCAAGGTCCAATTTTCTTCCCAAACCAGTTGTTGCGTGGTCATGGCGAGTCAGGGTTATCCCGGCTCCTATCCCAAAGGCATGGCTATTACAGGTATTGAAGAGGCTGAAAAACTTGAAGCCGTCGCTGTATTTCAGGCCGGTACAGCCAAAGAAAATGACCAGATCATCAGCACAGGTGGACGCGTGCTCGGGGTAACTGCCACAGGAAACAACCTGGAAGAAGCACGCAACCGGGCCTATGCAGCTGTAAAACTCATACATTTTGATCAGAGCTTTTATCGATCCGATATTGCCGTTAAAGGCTTAAGGAGAACCGTATGAGCCAGGTCGCTATTTTTATGGGCAGCAAATCTGATGAGGCCATGGTTCGTCCTTGTGCTGATATTCTGGATTCTTTGAAAATTTCCTATACCTTCACCATTACTTCTGCCCATCGTACCCCAGAACGCACGGCACGTTTGGTTCAGGAATTGGAAGAAGCTGGAGTGCAGGTCTTTATTTGCGCGGCAGGTCTGGCGGCCCATTTGGCCGGAGCTGTGGCTGCCAAAACCATTCGCCCAGTTTTGGGTATTCCCATTACTGCTTCGCCTTTGGGTGGACTGGACGCCCTTTTGGCCACAGTGCAAATGCCGCCCGGCTTTCCGGTTGGGACTTTGGCCTTGGACAAGGTAGGGGCCCGCAATGCTGCCTGGCTGGCCGCACAAATTTTGGCTCTCCAGGACCAGGACCTGAGCAAACGAATTGAGCAAGCACGACAAAAAATGATTGCCCAGGTAGAGGAGGATGCCCAAAGTCTGTAAGCAAGCCATTATTTCGACTGACTGCGAATGAAGTGCGGTAGTAAGGACAAAACAATCGCGTGGGCTTGCGACTAAAACGCTGGGTGGTTGTTGAGTTCTGATCTCAGCGTAAAATAAGGTGAAGTGCAGCAATTCATTAAAGACATGGATTCTGCGACTACGCGCAGAATGACTTTTGACCTCTGATGTCATTTCGACCGACTGCGACCGCAAACGAAGTGCAGCGTGTGGCAGGAGTGGAGAAATCCAAATCTCTTTTTTTCCCCGCTATTACGAAATGTTATAGCAATTAGTTGGTCCTGATAAAAAATATTGTTCTTTTGGTTAAAGTAATTTCAACCAAGACCGATATACTGTATTAAGAGGACCCTAAAAGTGACTATTAATCC
>JAAYGN010000200.1 GCA_012727715.1 Desulfovibrionales bacterium
CTGAAGAAATCACCACAATGGGGCTTGCTAGTCATAAGCTGGCTGTGGAAAAATTTGATGTTCGCCAGGTCAATGAGCGCCTGATAAAGATACTAGGCCTGTAACGTTGTGATAGTTGCGACTGCTGGATAATCCTTTGAACTGGTAGTCATCCCCACAAAGTATGCATAAATATCCACCAATGTCATTCTGCGCGTAAGTCGCAGAGCCTGCCCTGAGCTTGTCAAAGGGGTCTGATTCTGCCTTTTTTCATCTATGTCATCCGCACTTATCCGTGGCCATAGCCTATCCTAACATGCGGGCATAAAACTCTTCATATTGTCTGCTGATATGTCCAATTTCAAAATTATCTTCAATTCTTTGCCGGGCTTGTTGCCCTAGTCGGTTTTTTTCATCTTGAGGCAGAGCTAAAAGCTCCAAAATATTTCCAGCCAAACCACGCATATCACCTGGAGGGACCACCCGGCCTGTCTGACCAACTATGTACGCAGAATCTCCTACATCCGTAACCACGCACGGCACTGCACAGGCCATGGCTTCACCAATAACAATGGGAAAGGCTTCTCCATAAGCTGAGGCTGTGACTAACACATCTATGGCAGCCATTAAACGGGGCATGTCTTGGCGTCGGCCCAGCAGGTGCATATTTGAGTGTAAATTGTGAGCACTCATAAGCTCTTGCAAGATAGCATTGTGTTTATCCACCCCAGCACCAGCCAACACAAAATGTACATCTGGCCTTTGAGCGTGAATCATGGCCGCAGTTTGAATAAAACCTGCATGATTTTTTTGGGGATCATAGCGAGCCATCAGTCCAACCAAGGGTGTATCTTCATCCAGATCAAGTTCTTGACGTACTGACTGACGTGCCTGTGGGTCTGGAATAAAATTAACAATATCAATTCCATTGGGGATTACATAAAACTTATCAGCCCGATAACCCAAGGCAGAGTGGACAATTTGCGCTTGCTTGGAACAGGACAAAATACCTGTGGGGAGCCAAGAAGAAACCTTGGCACAAAGACTAACCACCATTCTAGTGCTATTTTTGGTTTTATCCTTGTCCAGATCGCTATTATGGATACCCCAGACAACCTTGGAACAGCCTCCCAAACGAGCAGCCAACCCACCCAACAAATCAGCATGATACATCCAAGTATGCACAAAATCAGGCTGAATTTTATATATAAGTCGCACCAATTTAAAAAATAAAAAAGGATTGGGCAGGCTCCGACTCATGCCCAAAGTATAAACAGGAATATCTAATGCTTGAATACGCGGCCCCACTTCCCCCAAACCCATGAGGGAAATTACTGTGGGTTGAAAGCGCCGGCGGTCCAAATGCTCCAAAAGCTTAAAAAGCATGGTCTCGGCTCCGCCGGTGGCTAGATTGGTAATGACAAAAAGAATTTTTATTGTGACACTCCCTTGAAACCCAGACGAAGCAAGCATTGCAGACAACGCACCAAGCACTTTCCTTTACCCAGCCATTGCTGCTCTCGATG
Source organism: Desulfovibrionales bacterium (assembly GCA_012727715.1). Taxonomy (GTDB): domain Bacteria; phylum Desulfobacterota; class Desulfovibrionia; order Desulfovibrionales; family Desulfomicrobiaceae; genus Desulfomicrobium. The sequence goes on from JAAYGN010000200.1 coordinate 1,506, forward strand.
TATTTGAGTAACATAAAAAAGAAGAAAACCTTGGGGATTACGTTGAAAATTGGCTGCAAAATTAGCTGAATACCCATCAGCAAGATATTCACATAAATAAATACTTTTGGTTGGGAAATAAAGAATATCTCCTTGGTCACCAATCAAGTTCCAAATATATAATTCGGGAACAAAACATTCACCTGGTATCACAGGAAAAGGAAAATCTAACATAACTTCGCGTTGAAATACAAAAGTAAGGTCACCTTGAAATTTCATATATTCCATTAAAGAATTTTCACGGTTTTCGCCAACAACTCCAATATTTC
>JAAYGN010000201.1 GCA_012727715.1 Desulfovibrionales bacterium
CAGCAACAGGATAGATACTGCGCTCATCCATTAGCTGAAAAATACCGAAGATTTCATCCTGAGATTTGCCCAAAGACAGAATATACGCGGACAAATCCCGTCGGCAATTATGCATTTGGCGAACGTAGTCCCCTACAGTTTCAATAATGCGATCAATAAGGGTTTTTTCCAGCTTGATATCCCGCAGACATTGGACCACATCAAATTTGTACTCCAAAATCTTTTTCTGCACACCATAAACACGCTTGGCCAGTGTTGAGCATTCGTCCAGGCGAGTGTACAAGGGCTTTTTCTTGCGATAAATATTTTTTACTTCTTCCAAAAGTTTAATGACCCTCTCGCGCTGATTCATCTCTTCTTCAGAAGGATCATCTTCTTCAATGGTCTTCACCACGTCTTTGAGCTTGATGCGCCCTTTTTTCAAATCTTCACCCACGCGCACCAATTCTTCCACAGCCACGGGCACTTCCACCAGAGCATACATGACTTCCATCTCTCCGGCTTCAATTTTCTTGGCAATATAGACCTCACCTTCCCGGTCCAAAAGCCCCACAGCCCCCATTTCCCGCAAATACATACGTACCGGATCATTGCTGCGCGCAGAATAGTCATCACCATCTTCATCTTCAGATAGTTCGAGCTTTTCCTCGTCCTTAATCTCTTCGCCATCATCTTCAGCAACTTCAATGGGGCGAGACAGCTTTTCATGCACAATATCAATATCAAGCTGGTCAAAAATACTAATTATCTCGTCCATTTGCTCCGGAGTATTCACTTCCGAAGGCAAGGCTTTGCTCAGTTCGTCAAAGGTCAAAAAACCCTTTTTCTTGCCTTCCGCAATAAGGTCTTGAATTTGCTGAACATCTTTAATATTACTCATCCACTCTCCCCCAAAATTGAAAAGTGTCCGCCAAAATGGACATCAGGCTTGTGTTTTAGCCTGAATCAAGCCCAAAAGACGCAGTTCTTCTTGAAAATCACCTTGGCTACGCGCCCGACGCAAACCTTCATTTAGACTTTCGAGTTCGCGATGCTGGATACTCTGTTCTAAAAATAAAGTAATTTCTTCCCATTCTTTTTGAGCATCAATGTCAGTAATATCCGGACGCATCTGACATTGAACATAAAATTGTTTTTCTCCCTGATCCAAACCACTTAAAATAGTTTGAGGATCAGCCCCAAAAATTTTCTCCCAAAATATCTGGCCTCGCTGTGTAGATAAAACATCAGCAAAACCTAGCTCACGCATTTGATCATGGTACTCTGGAAAACGCACAGCAAAAGCCAATAAATGCCTGTCTCGTTGGGAGGGTTTACCTTGGGTCAATGTTTTTGCAGTGAACCCGTCCTGTTTTGCTTCTGAATTTTGCAGCATCTGACGCCACTGACTCTCGGACAAACCAAGTCCAGTTGCGAGCTTGGGCAGATAATAGGACTGCAAATCATGGGCTTGTAATTGTGCAGCAAAGTTCTTGGCCCAACGCAGCATATCTTTAGGAGCGAGGTGTTCTCCAACAAAGCGCAAACAAAAATCAAGGCCCTCCACTGCATTATGAATCATAGTTTCCAAAGCTTGCGCACCTTGCTTTTGCAAAATAGAATCCACATCTTCACCCAAAGGCAAGAGCAGTACCCGGCACTTTAGTCCTTGCGTCAAAATCATTTCAGCACTGCGCAAGGCTGCCTTAAAACCTGCCTGATCCCCATCAAAAACAAGATCAACCTGGCCCACCAAGCCCGAAAGCCGATGCACCTGATGTGCGGTCAAAGCTGTGCCCAACACACCGCAGCTATGTTCAAATCCAAATTGATGTAAACTCAACACATCCACATAGCCTTCAGTCAACAACACGCTTTTTGCATGGGACATGGCTCGTCGTGCCTGATAGAGTCCGTAGAGATGCTCTCCTTTGGTATAAATAGGTGTTTCACTGGAATTGAGATACTTGGGGCCTTGTTCATCGTCCAGGACACGACCACCAAAGGCAATGACTTGCCCTGACAAGTTCATAATGGGAAAAATAAGTCGTTCCCGAAAACGGTCATAAAAACTTCCCTGTGCTGACTGACTAATAAGCCCGGCCTTTTCTCCTTCCTCAGGACGAAAACCACACCTTTGCAAGTGATCACGTAAACCATTCCAACCAGAAGGTGCCCAGCCCAAGGTAAATTTTTGTATAATTTCTGGAGTAAGCCCTCGCTGCGCCACATAGTCCTGGGCTCTTTTTCCACCAGAACTATGGAGTGTTTTTTGATAAAAAGTAGCAGCCTCAGCGTGCATATCCAAGCAACGCGACCTCGTGATTTCTCCCGGACGGACATGAGACACCCTGCCTCGATAGTCAATACCAGCTTCTCGGGCCAAAGCCTCTACAGCCTCGCTAAAATCTACGCCATGTATGGTCCGATAAAAATCAATAATATCTCCTGACGCCTGGCAGCCAAAGCAATAATAAAAACCTCGCTCCGGATTTACTGAAAAAGACGGCTTGGTTTCTTGGTGAAAAGGACACGGGGCAACCAATCGATTTCCAACAGTATGCAAAGCCACGTATTGTCCAACAACATCCTCTATGGACAAACGAGCTTTAATTTCTGCAATGAGTCCCTGATCAAAGGTAGCCATGTATCTTGCCTCGTCTATTCGGCCAAAACTACCTTGGTTATACCGTCGCCACCTTCATCAGCATTGCCCAAGTTAAAACTTTGTACCGCCCGAGAACGGCGCAAATGTTCATGCACTGCCTGACGCATGGCCCCACTCCCTAAGCCATGAATAATCTCGACTGCGGTTCTCCCGGCAAGCAGGGCCTGATCCAGAAAACGATCCAACTCCATCTCTGCTTCATGGGTACGCAAACCACGCAAGTCAAGACGCAAAGGAAGAACTGAAGCAGAATAAGGACGAATAACAGAAGAATTTGTGTTCTGCTGGGCCTGCTCAGCCATAGGAGCAATGTCCTCAAGTCCAACCCAGAGGCTCACTCCACTTAACTCCAATTGAACTCGTTTTTTCTTGATATCTACAGCCCGCACCACACCATTTTTTTTCCAGGGCAAATAAAAGAGAACCTGTCCGGGAACAATGGTTGTCAAGCAAAGTTTTTCTTCGGGTATATTTTCGGCTGTGTGCACACCCACAGCCTCGCGCAATTGTGCCAATTTTTTCAGACTTTCTTTACGCTCACATCGTGCCGCACGCCACTGACGCATAATCTCCTGAGCAGCCTGACGCACTTCAATGGTTACCCGTTTTCTTTCTTGCTCCAATTTTTCCATCTTTTGTGCATACTTTTGCTCCAAAGCTTGGCCTTGAGCAGTAATACGCACCAGCTCCTGCTCCTTGGCCACAGACAATTGATTAAGCCGATCAAAGATTTCTTCAGAATACCCAGAGTCCAGGTAAAGATACTCTTGGGCTTTGGATAAAATCTCTTCAGGCAATCCCTGCTCTCGCGCCACATCTAGAGCTCGGCTCGCTCCAACCTGATCATAGCCCAGACGAAACAAAGGCCTTTTTGTATCTGGAGAAAAAATCACAGACGCTGCTCGAACTCCTTCACGGGATAATCCATAGGCCTTCAAGGCTGGGAAATGTGTTGCAATACCCACCCAAGCCTTACGCTCCATAAGTCCATCCACCACAGCCTGAGCCAAAGCAGCACCCTGGGTAGGATCTGTGCCCACGCCAAACTCATCCAAGATAACCAAAGTACGTGCACCAATGTGAGGCCAGACCTCACTGAAATTTCGAATTTGTGCCGTAAAAGTGGATAAACTCTGCTCAATGGATTGCTCGTCTCCAATGGACACCACATACTGATCCCAAAAAGGAAGCTCGCTATTTTCGTCAGCAGGGATAGGTAAGCCAGCATGGGCCATAAGCCCCAAAAGCCCCAAAGTTTTCAAACAAACTGTCTTCCCACCAGCATTGCCTCCGGTGATGACCAAAACTCGCTGCCCATCTTGAAGCTCAATATCCACAGGCACAACCTGCTCATGGCCCATGACCAGCAAAGGATGACGGGCATTCATCAAGCGTACCCGCCCTGAGTCTTGCACAGTAACAACTTGGGCATCAAAGTGACGGGAAAAATGACAAATGGCTAAAAGCAGATCAAGGTGCACCATTTGATCAAAAATATCGCGTAACGATGGTTCTTCTGAACGAATAAAATCCGTCAATAGCTGCAATATTTTTTGCTCTTCAGCCCGTTCTTCCTGACGGAATTCTTGCAAATCGTTATTGAGCTCTACTAAAAAAAGAGGCTCAATATAGCAGGTCTCACCGGTTTGGGAGTAATGATGCACAATACCTTTGAGACGTCCTTTAAAGTTGCTTTTTAAAGCTAGCACGTACCTGTCTGAGGAAATGGTCAGATATTCATCTTGCAACATATGTTGCAGCTCTTTAATCTGAATAAATTCCTGAACCTTGCGTGTACACATCTGATATATATGCCGAATTTCTTGACGAACAGAATAAAGCTCTGGAGAAGCCTCATCGCGAATATTTCCATCAGGCGTTAGACAGCGGGATAAACCAGACCAGGTTTTGGGAGGTAAAATGAGCTTGGCGGCAACGTTACCAAGCAAAGGATAGAATTCCTGCTCGGGCATGGCCACCAGGTTTTTTATGTCCGCCACAACCTGCAGCATGGCCAAAAATCCCACCAAGCCATCTTCATCCAGACAAGCCAACGGGTTAGCCAAAAAAGTAAAAACTCCCGTAAGATCAGGAAAGCTGGCCAGGCGAAGAGGGGTATGCTCCGTAAAGCTCAATACTTCACGATTTAATGCCGCACACTCTTGGATACGCTCCAAGCTTGTGTGGGGCAAAAGCGAAAGGCAGGCATCCCTGCCCGCCTCACTAACTGCAAAAGTGGAAAGTTGCTGTAATACCTTGGGAAATTCGAGCAACTGGAGAGTTCTTGAGTCCATATATATAATAGCTGCCTATGCTACAACACAAGGCTGAACCGGTTAATGAGTGCAAGACTGTTCTTGCAATCTATGTTTGGACAATGAAGGACAACTCCTTGGCAGAAAGTGCTTGATGAATAAGACACCAAAAGCCAGTCCCCAACTTTGGATGTGTATCCAACTAGACTGGCTTAAATAATCAAGGAAGTCTGTAAACAAGCCGGAAAAATTAACTACCGGAGTTTTGATCAAAATTTGAATTATGTCGGGCTCACCTGCTCTCTTGTGATAGCTTTAAGCCCACTCTTCCTGTGAGGCGCTTTGAACCAGCCTTAAGCCCTGAACAAAGCGCCTCACAAGGCATTACATTACTTGAAGTTTACGGATTTTCTTAAACAGCCGCTTTTTTGCTGCAGCTTCTTTCTTTTTCTTCTGAATACTGGGCTTTTCAAAATGCTGACGCTTTTTCAGTTCAGAAAGGATACCTGCCTTCTCAACCTGTTTTTTAAATTTCCGAAGAGAATAGTCAAAGGTATCGCTGTCACCCATATATACACCTGGCAAACGGATCACCTCCCGCCCATGAAGTAGGAAACTTGTTTAGCTAACACACGCATTTTCTAAAAGCAAGAAAAAAGGGGTGCCTGCGCACCCCTTTGAGTTCTCAGCAAAAGAGGTCATTAGTGTTTGCTTTTTAGCGTATCGGCGATAGACTTGAGAACCACGACTCCAAGGCCACTGCCAATAATAAAAATCACTGCGTAAAGAACTCCGAAGAAAATAGCATGATCGGGCTGCCACCACGGCAGATCCTGGGGCAATGGGCTGTGAACAGTTTCCCCGTGTAACATAGATCCCCCTTCTTGTCTTACTTAATTGCGTCTTTGAGGTCCTTGCCCGGGCGAAATTTAACTACTTTGCAGGCAGGAATCTGTAATACTTCACCAGTACGAGGATTACGTCCAGTGCGAGCCTGACGCTCTTCAACAAGAAACGTCCCAAATCCAGTCAGAGTTAACTTACCCTCATGAATAAGTGTCTCTTGAACAGACTCAAGAAAATACTTTAGGGCACGTTCAGCATCAGCCTTTGTCAAACCAGCTTTTTCCGCCATTTTTGCAACCAATTCAGCTTTGGTCATCAGTACTCCTCCTTTGCAGTAATTTAACAACAGATGCGCAAGGTCCTCCAGCAACCTTCAAAAAATCGCGATCCGTAAACAATGTCCAACTCTAGCCGATCGCAACAATATATCGCTGCGCTAAAAAAGGATAGCAACATCTTAAATATCAGTTGTTATCACCATAAGCACGAACATTCAGTGGGAAGGCAAACAGAATTTAGGCCACAAAGTCAAGTTAATTTCTCAAAAGATAAGCCAACCCAAGCACTTTTTACCATTATCATTTCAAAGCCTGGCTGTTAGGGCCAATTACTCTGGCTAAATCTCGCAACACTTCAGGTGATAAATCTTCAGGGCGCACTCGGCGGTCCACATACCACCTGGCGCACCATGCTTCCAAAGCAAAAGACCAATGGGCTTTTAAGATACTCCCCAATTGTTTGCGCCGCTGTTGAAAAAGTACTTTTAACACCCAAGATAACTCTGAAGCCACAGCCCAAGCTGGATCAGGATGTGGTACAAATCGCACCACTGCTGACTCAATTTTAGGCCGGGGCCGAAAAACATGCGCTGGTACAGAAAACTCATAGCAAGGGATGACAAAATTGCCAACCCATGCTGATAGCGCCCCATAGGCTCCACTTCCTGAAGAAGCCGTTAAACGCTGAGCAACTTCTTTTTGAACCATAAACACCATGGCTGACCAGTGCTGGCATCTGCTGACCATTTCCCAAATCATGGGCGAGGCAATATTGTATGGAAGATTGCCAACTATAAAAAGTCCAGGGAGAGCAACACTTTTTTCCCAACAAAAAGTCAAACCATCGCCATGAATAAGGCCTAAAGTTGGAAATTCTTGGTGCAGCCAAGATACAAGATCACGATCTTTCTCCAAAGCCATAACCAGGCTATGTTCTTCAATCAAAATCTTGGTTAGAGCCCCTCGTCCTGGACCAATTTCTAAAATAGGTCCACCAGGTGGAGCCCCAAGGGTGCGCACAATGCGACGGCAGATATTGGGGTCCACAAGAAAATTTTGTCCCAGCGATCTTTTAGGACTTACAAAGGCTCCCCTAGTCACGATGAATCTCTCGGCGCAAGCGCTGGTTTTTACGTTGAGCCAAAGCCAAACGGTACGCGCGGATAAGACGCAAGGACACAAAATAGGTTAAGATGGCCAAAGGAAGACCCGCAATGATCCCCCCCAAAGAGGTGATCAGCAGCCACTGCCGGCCACGTTCAATAAGTTCAAAAAAAGGAGCCTGCACAAGCTCCTGCATGGTTACAGGAACAACCTCACCCGGCACAAACACCTTGCCCAACAAGTTAAAAAGCGGGAAAATAATAGCCCAGTTAAAGGGATTGGTCCACCAGGTCCCCAAAGCTGCAGCAATAACATTGGCACGAAAAACAAAAGCTAGAGATACAGCAATAACCATCTGCAGGGACAAAAAAGGCAGTGCTCCAGAAAAAACACCTAGTGCCAGTCCTAAAGCAATGGACTCAGCAGGGGCATTGATCCGCACCACACGCAAATAAAAATATCTGCCCCAGCGAGCAAGTTTAGTCCAAAGTCTTTCCATAAAATTTTTTGTAGATAATAAGGCCAGTGCCCAAGGACACTGCGTAGACAGCCCAGTCAGGATTATGGTTGGACGCACTCTCTTGTCAATGTAACCCAGGCTTAAAAAAATTAAAGCCGGGGCGAGTATCCACCCCGGCAAGTGCTGTAGCCTACGCCCTTGAACCCATATCCCGGTCTAGCATAAATAATCCTCCAGGATGGTCCCCAATCATGCGTAGCTTCTGAACAATACCATTGGCATTATCTTCTTCCTCGACCTGCTCATCCACAAACCATTGCAAAAAGCTGGCTGTAGCATGATCCTTTTCATCCATAGCCAAATCTACCAGATCATTGATACGTTTGGTGATATATATTTCGTGTTCCAAAGCTGCTTCCATGGCCTCCAGAGGACTTTTCCATTCAAATTGAGGCCTGTCTATGACCTCCAATGTGACTCGCCCGCCACGCTCAATGATATGTTGAAAAAATTTCATGCCATGGCTTGTTTCTTCCTGACTTTGTAGGGTCATCCAATGAGCAAAACCACTTAAATTTGTATCCTGAAAGTAGGCGACCATGGCCAAATATAAATATGAAGAAAAAAGTTCTGCATTAATTTGTGCATTCAAGGCTTTTTCTATTTTAGGACTCAACATAACACACCTCTTGATAGGTTTTAAATTAAAGTTCTGTTCACACAGCCTGTAATACAGCGTCATAGTCTGGCTCATGCGTTCATTCGAGTACAACTTGAGCATAAGTGATTAGCCCCTGAGTATTAATCACAAATACTGCTCGGGCCAACAGCCGTAACTCTTCAATAAGGACACCATAAATCTGCCCAAAAGATGCACTTTGATAGTCGGACAACGTCACAACCTTCTCTATGCCAGCGTTACCACACTCTTTCTTTTACTCATCACTCTGCCTTCCAAAGAAAAGGCTTAGCATTCAAACAGGAATGGTTCTTAATGTAGTATTTTTTCAAGAATGGGCAAGGGGAGAAAGGACACTATTTTTGAAAAAAATCCATTGTTTGATTGTTTATTAGCAGGAGGCCCATCTTTGGGTCATATACCCTGTCCAAGAGGCTCCTCCAAAACAAACAACATCCTAGAGGTGAGAAGTACTCCGCTATAAATCAAGCCAAGACGTACAGTCAGCAATCTGCCTGTCCACAGAATCCGGCCCTGTTCCACCTGGCACATTTCTTCTGGCCACAGCAGACTTATAATCCAGGACAACAAAGACATCTTGGGCAATAAGGTCAGAAAACTGCCTCAGCTCTTCCAGGCTCAAGTCTTCCAAACCACATCCTTTTTCTTCAGCATAGGCCACGGCTGCACCTGTTGCATGGTGGGCTTGGCGAAAGGGCATGCCTTTGGCAGCCAAATAATCGGCCAATTCTGTAGCATTTAAAAATCCGGATCGCAGGGCCTGACCCATGATCTCAGGGCAAAACTCCAGCTCACCAAGCATCCCGGCCATAATGGCCAAAGACGGAGCCACTGTATCGTGGGTATCCAAAAAGGGTTCCTTGTCCTCTTGCATGTCCCGATTATAGGCCAAAGGTAGTCCTTTCATCAGCGTCAAAAGTGCTACCAGATCACCGTAAACCCGCCCTGTCTTGCCCCGCATAAGCTCAGCCACATCAGGATTTTTTTTCTGAGGCATGATGGATGACCCGGTGGCATAAGCATCAGACAGGCGTACAAAGGCAAATTGCGGGTTGGCCCAAATAATAATCTCCTCGCATAGTCTGGATAAATGCATCATAATCAGGCTGCCGCAAAAGACTGCTTCCAGAACAAAATCTCGGTCAGAGACAGTATCCAAACTATTGGCAAATACTCCATTCAAACCCAAAGTCTGTGCTACCTGATCTGGATCCAGGGCATGGGTGGTACCAGCCAGAGCTGCCGCCCCAAGAGGAGAAATGCTCACTCTTTTGACAGCATCCATCAAACGCTCATGGTCACGTCGAAGCATCTGGGTATAAGCCAAAAGATGATGGGCCAGACTAATGGGTTGTGCTGGTTGAAAGTGAGTGCACCCAGGTAGTAATGTATCCCTGTGTTCCATGGCCTTGCCCACCAGGGCCGCAATAAGGCCACGCAAAAGCTGAGACCACTCCAGAAGACAGTCACGTACATAAAGACGAAAATCCAAAGCAACCTGATCATTACGGGATCTTCCTGTATGCAGCTTTTGTCCAGGCACCCCCACCAGGGTTGTTAAGCGATGCTCAATATTCATGTGCACGTCTTCCAGATCCTTGCTCCACACAAACTCCCCAGCCTCAATCTCCTGGGAAATCTGCTCCAGTCCCTGGATAATGGCCTGGCCATCCTGCTCGGAGATAATCCCCTGCTGGGCCAACATGGCGGCATGAGCCTTGGAACCAGCAATATCTTGCGCATAAAGGCGAGCATCAAAAGCCACAGAAGAGGTGTAGTCTTCCACCAAAGGGGCGGTATTATCTTGAAAACGCCCCCCCCATAATTTTTTTTCTTTGGTCATAGTCTGTCTATCTAACTTATAATCTGCTTTAAAAAAGGTTGCCTGGCCTGAAGGCGCAAGCCCTGCAACTTGATAAAACCTGCTGCATCAGCCTGATTATACACTTCATCTTTTTCAAAAGTGGCCAATTCCGGGCTATACAAAGAATAGGGAGACTTGCGGCCCAAGGGATAAACTCCACCTTTGTACAACTTGAGTCGTACTGTCCCGGTCACGGTCTCCTGGGACTTGTCCATGAAAGCTTGCAAGGCTTCCCGTTCAGGAGCAAACCAATAGCCATTATACACCATGGCTGCATAGCGGGCGACCAGGCTATCGCGCAGATGCATAAGTTCTCGATCCATGCAAATGCCTTCCAAATCCCGATGTGCACGGTGCAAGATGGTTCCCCCAGGTGTTTCATAGACTCCACGTGACTTCATACCCACAAAACGATTTTCCACCAAATCCAGGCGACCAATACCATGCTTCCCACCCAAGGCATTGAGTCTGGCCAACATCTGGGCTGGAGACAATTTTTCTCCATTAAGGGCCACAGGATTTCCCTGCTCAAAATCTAAAAGAATAATCTCAGGCGTATCGGGGGCCTCTTCCGGATTAACACTCATAAGATATGTTCCAGGACCTGGTTCAGTCCAGGGATCTTCCAGTTCACCGCCTTCAAAGCTTAAATGCAAAAGATTACGGTCGCAGGAATACGGTTTTTCTCTGGTCACAGGAATGGGGATGCCATTTTCCTGACAAAAACTCACCAGTTGCGTCCGGGAATTTAAATCCCACTCCCGCCAAGGAGCAATGGTATGCAGCTGTGGGGCCAGTGCCAAGGTGGACAACTCAAAACGTACCTGATCATTGCCCTTGCCCGTGGCACCGTGAGCCACAGCTTGCGCACCTTCAGCCAAAGCAATTTCTACCAGTTTCTTGGCGATAAGCGGCCGAGCAATGGATGTCCCCAATAAATATCCTCCCTCGTAGAGGGCGTTAGCTCGAAACATGGGAAAAACATAATCAGCGACAAATTCTTCCTGCAAATCAAGAACAAAAGCCTTGCTCGCCCCAGTGTTTAGGGCCTTATCCTCCAAGCCATCCAATTCCTCTCCCTGACCCAAGTCAGCAGTCAGGGTGATGACTTCACATTCATAGGTCTTTTTAATCCATTTCAAAATGGCTGAAGTATCAAGACCGCCAGAGTAGGCCAGTACAACTTTTTTTATTTTGGACATAATATCTCCTGTAAAACAACGGCACCTAGCTATAGACCCATTCAAGAATGGCCTTTTGCATATGTAGCCGGTTTTCTGCCTGATCAAAAATAATGGATCGCTCACTTTCTAAAACTGCTTCCGAGATCTCTTCCCCGCGATGCGCTGGTAGGCAGTGCATTACCTTGACCTCCGGATCTGCCAGAGCCAACAATTCATCATTAACACAAAAGCCAGCAAAAGCTTGTTCACGTTTCTTCTGCTCTGCTTCCTGACCCATGGAAGCCCATACATCGGTATTGACAAAATGAGCTCCGGCCATGGCCGCTTTGGGATCATCAGTGACAAAAACTTTGCCGCCCATTCTTAAGGCTCGATCCAAAACGTCTGTATTGGGCATATAGCCTTCAGGACAAGCCATATTCAGATGAAAGCCAAAATAAGCACTGGCATTGATCCAGGAATGAGCCATGTTGTTGCCATCACCAACCCAGGCAATGACCACATCACTCCAGGTGCCTGTGCGCTCATAAATGGTCAGCATATCACTCATGACCTGGCAGGGGTGATAACGATCTGTCAAAGCATTGACCACCGGGATGGAGCCGAAACGGGCCAATTCTTCAATATTTTTTTGGGCAAAGGTGCGTACCACCAAGCCCTGCACATAACGTGATAAAACCCGAGCTGTATCTTTTAGGGGTTCACTGCGACCCAATTGAGAATCAGCTGGGGTCATAAAGATTGTTTGCCCACCCAAATGACGAATACCTACTTCAAAAGATACGCGAGTGCGAGTGGATGCCTTCTCAAAAATGAGAGCCAAAACCTTATCTTTAAGTAAAGAAGAACGATGATTTTCTTGCTTCATGACCTTGGCTCGCAGGACAAGATCCATGGCCTGGGTAGGCTTTAAACTCGCTATGGACAAAAAATGTTTCATAATATCCTTCCAACAATTCAGAAAACACGTTTCAGGGTAACTGCATACAAAAATTGAGTTGATACAAGCCAAGGTCCAGCTTTGTAAAGTATCAGTCCCCAGTTGTCAGAAAACAAAAAAGCCGGCAAACCGGCTTTATTGTGGCAAATAGATTGTAAGTACTATAATCCATGGCTGGCAAAGCCATCGGCCATGCTTGTCGCCAAACTATGCATAACTGCATACACTGGATTGTCTGGCAAACGCCTGGTGGTACGCACCACAACATAGTCTTTATCCAGCCCACCTTCCAAAACTCCAGCCTGGGCGGCAGACCAAATCAGCGTATTATCTGGAATCCAACGTATTTCCACAGTCAGAGCTATGGACGTGCGGCCTGTTGCCCCTCCCTCAAAATATTGAGATATGTTTCCAGAAATCAAAATATTGGCACCCTTGGCCCAAGCCATGCCCAAAGCTGGTTCCAAACCTGGCCATGCTGATGATGAATCATATTCCAACACCTCAAAGACCTGTTGTTCCAGCCAGGTCAACCGAAAAATATCTGTGAGTTCCCTGGCCACATCTTTGCGCACCGCGAGGTCCTGACTCATGGCAAAGGGCAAAATCAAGGCTTTTAACGGCGCATTGGGCATAGATATGGGGTGCACAGCTTCCACCAGATCACTCAATTTGACCTGGGCATCATCATGATACCGAACTCCATGCAAATACCCGTCATAATGGCTGGGCAAACACCCACTCACAAGCATGACCATAACCAGGATAAAAATATTTTTACGCATGATATCTCCTTGGCAGCTTTAACAAAGCAAGATAAATACCAAAACACAACCAACACAAGGAGAAGATTGTGAATACCCTGCTGCACTATAGCTTAAAGCATCAGGAAACCCAATTGGGAGTAGCCTACTTTTCTCCCACCCCTCCTGAAACCATGACCCAGGAACAATGCCTGGAATATATTGTTGACCATCCTTTGGATGAGTTTATGCGTGGTCACCTCCGAGAACTTCTGGCGCACACAGACGAAGCAAACCTACGCGCCATGTTTGATCAACAGGGGACCATTGTCCGTGGACTTATTTTGGAAACACTTCTTTTAACCCCGACCTTAAAACACCTGTGGGTAGAATTTCAAAAAGTCCTGCAACAAGATGGTCCTGCCCTGGCTCAAAGTACTCCTCAGAGATTTTTATCCAGTGTGCTTCTTCCTGACCACCATGTCCATGCCCAAGCCAGTGCCAGCATAAGAAAAAATATTTTTGAACATGCTCCACTACCCAAACTATCCCGTCATGCCTTTTTAGCTGCCAAGGCCATGGTCCCCAATGATGTCGCCAAGATCAAGGCAGATCTGGCCATTCCCCTGCCCTGTCCCCGCCGGCCTGTTCAGGAAACCTATGCTTTAGCCATGGAAAAACTTTATGGCTTGGGGATTGTGGATGGCCCAGAAATGCGTCACCAAGCATCCCTTGCCCCCTGGGGTTTACTTCGACGCTGGCGTCTTAACCGAACTATTTCTTGTGGTTCCTTTGCCTATCGCTTGGACGGCATCCTCACAGGCTACGGCCGGGGTTTTACCCTAAACCAGGCCAGAGCCTCTTTGGCCATGGAAATGATCGAGCGCTATAGCTCCTTTGCCAGTATCAAAGATATGACCATTGCCAACAATCGGGGGCCGGACAAGATCACCCTCGCCCCTGCAAGTAAACTGCAAACACCAGCCCTGGATCTCCATACGCTGTGTATGGAAGTACCTTATGCTGACCAGCCCTTATATTGGATGGAAGCAATGGACACCAACGAGCAAACCGTGCTGGTTCCACTGCAATGTGTATATCTTTTTAGTAATTTAGATGAGATTCAACTCTTTAGTGCCCTAGGTTCCACAGGTCTTGCTTCAGGCAATACCCCTGAAGAAGCGAAAGTAAGTGGGCTTACGGAAATTATTGAACGCGATTGTGAATTAACCAGTGTCTTTACTGATCAACAATGTTTTCGGCTCACCAGTCGTAATCCTGAGGCGGCTGAACTTTTAGCTGCACACCAAGCTCAAGGTATTGATGTCATTTTTCAAAACCTGACTTCTGAAATAGGTGTGCCGTGCTATAAATCCTTTGTCCGGACCAAGGAAGGAACACTCATCAAGGCCACGGGTGCCGGCTTGTCAGGTCAACGTGCAGCTTTATCTGCCCTAACAGAAACCCCCTATCCCTATCCTCACGGCCCCTCTTCGGCTCAAGGCCCTGACTTGCCCATGCGTAGTCTGGAAGATCTGCCAGACTACTCTACAGGCTCAGCCCGAGGTGACCTCTTTTTACTAGAAGCACTCCTCAAAGAGCAGGGCTATCATCCCCTGTATGCCAATCTGACCAAAAAAGAAGTAGGGCTGCCTGTCTATCGTTGTCTTGTTCCTGGCCTGGAAATAGCCACGGATTTTGACCAATTTTCTCGCATCAGTCCGCGCATCTGGCGCTCAGTACTTCAAGGCATGACGTAAGGATCTTCCTGGGCCAGGGACAAGACAGCCAAATCCGTCAGGCTGTCCATTTCCGGCCCGTGATCATGGCCAAGAAGATGTAAAAATCCGTGAGCCAATAGACGTATGGTGTACTGATGTAGGTCTTGATTATAGAGGAAGGTTTCCCTGGCCAGGGTATCCACAGAAAGAACCAGGTCCCCAAGCCAACCAGACTCTTCCCCGGGAAAACTCAAAATATTGGTGGGGCCCAAGCAGCCTGTTATCGCCTGATTCAATGCAGCCATAACTTTATCACTCACAAGGCGCAAAGACAGTTCGCCTTCCTGCACATCAAAAACCTGAGCGAGACCATAAAAAATTTCCTCTAGTTCTGCATTAGACAGAGGGAAACGCGGATCAGCAAAGACAGATCGTTCAATACGTATCATGTGCTTTCTTTAAAGATGAACGCTGCATATTTTGACGATGTTGCTCATAGGCCTTAACAATTCGCCCCACCAAGGGATGACGAATAACATCATCTTCAGTAAAGTGAATCATGGATACTCCAGGCACATCAGCCAAAACTTCCATGGCCTGCACCAGACCAGAAGGCATATGGGCTGGCAAATCAATCTGGGTCACGTCCCCTGTTACCACTGCCCTGGAACCGTATCCCAAACGGGTCAGAAACATTTTCATTTGTTCAGGGGATGTATTCTGGGCCTCATCTAAAATAATAAAAGCATTATTTAAGGTTCGACCACGCATAAAGGCTAGTGGTGCAATTTCAATGGTTCCGGCAGTAATCATTTCCTGCACTCGGCTGGGCTCAAACATGTCATGCAGGGCGTCATACAATGGACGCAAATAAGGATTGACTTTTTCCACCAGATCACCAGGCAAAAACCCAAGTTTTTCTCCTGCCTCCACAGCCGGACGAGTTAAAATCAAGCGTTTAACCTTTTTTTGTAAAAAAAAGGAGACAGCTATGGCTACAGCCAGATAGGTCTTGCCCGTACCTGCCGGGCCAATACCCAAAGTCAAATCCACTTCGCGCAAGGCATGAATATACTCGCGCTGGGTCACTGTTTTAGGGCACACGGTTTTACGGGGCGAAACAGAAAATGAAGCCTGGCGATAATATGCTTCCAAAGACGCACCGGGATCTTTTAATAAAATGCGCAGGCCCTGTTCAATATCTCTATTAAAAAGCTGATGTCCTGCTCGAATCAATGCATATGCTTGTGCAAAAAAACGACTAACCAAAGCAACCATGGCCGCATCTTGTCCCATGATGGACAATTCGCATCCTCGACTGTCAAGACACACGCCTGTTATTTTAGCAACACTGGCTAAATGTGCATTGTTTGGCCCAAAAAGTTCACGAGCAAAGTCAGCATTTTCAAAGGTAATAATCTGTTCTTCCATCCACCCTCACCCAAATAATTTTTCAGCTTGTATCCAGCTCTGAGCCTATTTGCAAATTCATGCAGAGTCCCGTAATAGGCATTCTTTAAGATATTTTATACAGTAGCTTGCCGGTTCATTGATTAAGCTAGATACAATTTCTATTATGACTAAAAAAACAAACAACCTTCCGGCCATTAAGCCGGAAACCCAGCTTGCTTTTCAAGAAGCAAAAAGCTTGGTGAGGAAGGCCATTGTGACAGCGATCAAGACCAACTTGGCGTTTGTGGCCTGTTCCGGCCTTTACGCCTATCGTTCTGGACAAAAATTTTGGGAAGACAAGGGAAGTGCCTGGTGGGCTAAGACCAGAGCTTTTACCAAAACAGCGTATCTGGCTCTACAAGAAGATGCTTTTGGCTCGGATATTCGCATTGAAACCCTGGATTTGGATCGAGTGCTGGAAGAAGGTGCCCCGCCTTTATCCATCCCGGCCAAACCCGAAGATGTAGATGAAATGATCGTCAAGAAAAAAAATTGACCAACAATTCAAGTCATTTGCATACTTCACACCGAACTGAGTGTTCCGTAATGAGCCTTCAGATTCACAGTTCCCTGATCACGTACCGCGAGGTCATCCCAAAAAATATTTTCTATCCACCAATAGCGGTCATAACCCGGTCACAAACAGCCTTGTTGCCTCTTTCTTGCAATAAACGATAGCCCATGGGTTTTTCTAAATTAGCCCGATGAAAAAGAGCTAATAGCTCCTCCAGCCCCTGCTCTGGATCACGCAAAATAGAACGCACATCGTACTCCTGGTCCGAAAAAAGACAGGTGCGCAATTTTCCATCTGAGGTCACACGTAAACGATTGCAGGAATGACAAAAATGATGGCTAACAGCAGAAATAACACCTATTCGTCCCAAGCTTCCATCAATACGATACATACGTGCCGGCCCACTATTACGCGATGTTCTCGCCTCCTCCACCAAAGACACCATCTCTTGTAAGTGAGCAATAATATCTTGGGCAGCCCAATAATTATCCTTATTCCAGCGTGACTCATAGCCAATAGGCATAAATTCGATAAAGCGCACGTCGAGGCCATACTTTTGAGCAAAGTCAACAAAGCCAGGCAGTTCATCATCATTGACACCCTTTAAAGCGACCACATTGATCTTAACCCGCAACCCGGCTTCTAAACAAGCATCAATTCCGGCCCGGACCAATGCATAGGCATCCACACCTGTAATCTGGGCAAATTTGTTGCGCTGCAATGTATCCAAAGAAATATTCAAACAAGTTACCCCTGCCTGACGCACCGCTTGGGCCTGATCCTGAAGTAATGTAGCGTTGGTAGTAATACGTAGATCAAGCTGAGGAAAGACAGCATGCAGTTTCGCCACAAAAGGAATAAAATCTTTACGCGCAAAGGGCTCACCACCTGTCAGGCGTACCTTCTCTATCCCAGCCTGACTGGCAGCATTAACCAGCTTAAACATCTCTTCATAGGTGAGTACATCTTCATGGGACAAACCAACCCAGTTGGCGGCCGGTCGGCAATATAAACAGCGTAAGTTACAACGATCCGTGATGCTTAAACGTAAATAACTGACTGTGCGGCCATTTGAATCTACCAACATTTTATCACCTCTTACACTCTAAAATACACATTAGGTATGCTTTGAACAACTGGATGTAAAGTCACGATACAAGCTGCAATCTATCTTCAAGGGCAGGATCAATACGAACGCGCACCACACGTAAAACTTTGGTTACATCAACCATCCCCAGGGCTGCCCCTTTAATGGTACGCACATCGCGTACCATGCTTATTACCACATCACCAGAACCTGCCATTTTTAAATGACTGGCTAAGGCAGCCAAACCAGCAGCCTCCAAGATGGTCCTCTCGGGCACCTCTTGGGTTGAAAAATCCCGCTTAATAATAACATGAGCACCTGGCCCATTTTGAGCATGGAGCCACAGATCAAAAGGAGTTGCGGCCCTGGTTAAAAGTTGATGATTGGCTTGTGCGCTTCGACCCCGAAAAAGCAAGAACCCATCGGAAGAACGAAAGCAAACGGCCTTTATGCCCTGATACCGGGCAGGAATAGACATGATAGTGGATCTATCTGGCGCTGGGTCTGCTACAAGAGGAGATAGGGACGGCTCTTGGCTGCGCACAGTTTTAAGTTCATCCTCCAAAGCTTTTCTGCGTGCAGCAACCAAGGGTAAACCGCGCTCTCCCTTGGCAGCACGAGCAAAAAGTCGAGTCATATTTTCCAAAACCGTCAAGGCAGGATCCAATGTCAAGATTTGTGTTTGTCCATGCATATCCCTAATGGGAATTTCAGCAAAACGACTATTTTTATCTATAGTGTAAAGTATGTTTTGTAGATCCAAGGCGTCTTTTCGCTGCTCAATCATGCGTTGGAGCCGCACCTCATCGTCCTGCAAGCGTTGTAAATTGCGCTCAATGCGCCGATAAGTTCTCTTCTGGGCCGTGTCCTGACCAGAACGAAGTTGTACAAGATCAGCCAAAATTCCTTGGCCCCAATGTCTTGCAGCCTCAAGGGCCGAAAAAAAATGTTGCCCGTTGGCCAAGGGCCATAACGCGAGCTGTAAACGTTTTTTATAATCTTCTCCCATATAAAAAGTCTCAAATGATCCTGTTTGCAATCTGGATAAAAAATCTTGGGCTTGAGCCAAAGGCAAACTCGCCAAAAAATGGCGTAAGAAAGAACTCAAATGTGGATGGGTTTCCCAAATACGTGGTGTATGTATAATGGTCTCCACATCAGGCCAAAGTGGAGGAAGACCAAAATCAGTCGGTAGAGTGTCCACAAGACTTGGTGATGCTTGAAGCCCCAGAACCAGCCACGATCCTTCACCTGGGGAAAGCTCCCAGGCCATGCGACGGCGTGGCCAATCCAGAACAACATTTACAATTCTGCGGTTCTTGAGTCGTTTCCTCAGCCACATAGCCTGACCACTGGGCTGGGCTGGATTTTCAGGCTTTTCCTCGGACAAAAAGAAAAAAGGCTGTGGCCGACCTATGTAGATAACTAAAAATCCTGCCCGTCCCAAGGCAATGGTCCAGCACTTTGGCAACGGAGAAAAAACCTTTTCAATACGCAGCCCTTGAATTTTACTGGCAAGTTCTAGAGCTACAAAATAAAATATACTGGCATCCACTTTTTTTCCAAAATAAAAGGCGCGTGCCGCAGACGGTACGCGCCTTTATCAGCAGGGCCGAAAGTTTCTTTTAGTCGCCACGGAGGCGCTCTTCCTCTTCTCGACGACTTTTACATTCAATACATAATGTGGTTACAGGGCGAGCTTTAAGGCGCGGAATCCCAATATTTTCACCACAATCATCACATACCCCAAAGCTGCCATCATCGATTCTATCCAGGGCATCGTTAATTTTTTTGATCAGTTTTCGATCTCGGTCTCTAAGACGCAAAGTGAAAGTCCTATCCGATTCAACAGAAGCTCGATCAGCAGGATCGGAATAATATTCCATATTTTCCGACATATCTTCAATGGTTGCTTCACCTTGTCGCTGGATATCTTCAATCATTTTAGTCAGGTATTCTCGGAAGAATTCGAGGTCCTTGGCTTCCATGATGTCTCCTCCTCATAAATCTTTTATTGCGGGACTGTGTTAGTAATAACTTGAACTAAAAAAGTAAAGACCCGACTGTACGGCTATTACAATCTGAGAACAACTATTTTATCATAAAGCACAATGAGCAAAAATAAATTTAAAGGTTGACAGTTTAGGAACAGCTTTATAAACACACTTCTTCGTTGGGCGGGAGTAACTCAGTGGTAGAGTGC
>JAAYGN010000202.1 GCA_012727715.1 Desulfovibrionales bacterium
ACCACCACAGCCACTCTCGTCGAGCAGGGAGTCACCTGTCTGGGCGGTTGCTGTGGCACCACCCCAGAGCACATCCAGGTCTTACACACTTTGTGCACTCAAGCTCCCCCTGGGCCTCGAAAAACCTTTCTGCCCCAGGTGGTTGTAACTTCCAGGGCCCAGCAGGTCGCCTTGAGCTGTGATCTCCCGTGTAAGCTCATTGGTGAACGCATCAACCCTACAGGGAAAAAAGAACTCACGGCTGAACTCCAAGAATATGCCACACGCCAGCTCATGACCCTGGCTCAGGAACAAATTGCTCTGGGTGCCCATATTTTGGATGTCAATGTGGGAGCACCCATGGTCGAAGAACCGATCATGCTCCCTTTGGCCATCAAAGAACTTAGTCGGGCCCTTACAGTGCCCTTATGTCTTGATTCCAGTAATACCCAAGCCATGCAAGCAGGTTTGGAAACCTATCCCGGTTCAGCCCTGGTCAATTCCATTAGCGGTGAACACGGACGCATGGAAGAGCTGGGACCATTATGCCGAGATTACGGTGCTCCCTTTATTCTTCTGCCCTTACAAGGACGAAAACTTCCGGTCACAGCTGCTGAACGTCTAGCTATTATTGAGGCCTTGCTCCGCCAGACCCAAGATCTGGGTATTCCCAAACACCTCATTACCATTGATGCCTTAGCTCTGACCATCTCCTCCAAACCTCAAGCAGCCCTGGCCTGTTTGGAGGTTATTCGGTACTGTCGAGAACAATGGCACATCCCGTGTACCATGGGCCTGTCCAATATCTCCTTTGGTTTGCCCGCACGAGAACTCATTAACTCCACTTTTTTGGCCATGGCCATGGGTGCTGGGTTGGCTTCATGTATTGCCAACCCCAGTTCGACGCGTATTCAAGAAACCTTGGCCAGTGGTGAAGTTGTTCTGGGTCGGGATCATCAGGCAGAGTCCTTTATTGCTGGATATGCCCAGTGGACCCCTGGTCAAACCATGCGTCCCCTGGTTCAGCAAACCAGTGAAGAAGAAGGGTCAGCCATAAAAAGAGCAGTTATCAAGGGACAAAAGGATGATATCGTGCACCTGCTCAAGGAACAGCTTGACCAGGGCGCAAACCCCTTTGCTCTTGTGGACGAAGAAATGATTCCAGCCATAACCACAGTTGGAGAAAAATACGAAAAAAGGGAGTATTTTCTCCCACAACTCCTCCTTTGTGCTGAAACCATGCAAGTGGGTTTTGAGTCCATCAAGCATCTTCTCTCCCGGCAAGAACAAGAAGCCAAAGCCACCATTATTATGGCCACAGTGGAAGGAGATATTCACGATATCGGTAAAAATATTGTTTGCCTGATGCTCAAAAACTATGGCTATCAGGTCATTGATTTGGGAAAAGACGTCAAAGCCCAGGATATTGTTGCCGCTGCCATAGAACACAAGGCTGCCCTTGTTGGCTTGTCTGCCCTCATGACCACTACCATGGTACGCATGGAGGATACCGTGCTCTTGCTCCAAGAAAAAAAGCTACCTTGCCAGGTCATGGTCGGTGGAGCTGTGGTCAGCCAGGATTTTGCAGATCGCATCGGTGCGCATGGCTATGCTGATGATGCTGTGGCTGCGGTCCGTGTTGCGACGGCCTTGTGTGCCAAAATAGCCCAATAAAAATATTGAGGTAGTCATGACCATAGACAGATATATCCTCAGAAAAGCAACTATTGCTGACGTCAAGTGTATCCATAAACTGCTGATGGATTGCGCCAACAAGCGTTTACTCTTACCTCGCTCCTTTAATGAACTCTATTCCCATTTGCGGGACTTTGTAGTGGCTGAAGATCGCCGGCAGGAAGTTGTGGTGGGTTGTTGTGCCCTGACCATAACCTGGGAGGAGCTTGCTGAAGTACGTTCTTTGGTTGTGACAGAAGATGCCCAGGGCCAGGGTTTGGGCCGAAAACTGGTTGAATTTTGTATCAGTGATGCCTTGACCTTTGGTATTTACAAGATTTTTACCTTAACTTATCAAGTGAATTTCTTTCAGAAACTGGGCTTTTCTGAAGTCAGCAAAGACATCTTGCCCCAAAAAGTTTGGGCAGACTGTCTCAAATGTCCCCAATTTCCCGATTGTGATGAAGTAGCCATGATGATTGCATTATAGGCGTAAAGGCTGGAGAATTATGAGATTTGTACCCTTGTTTGATCGTGCTCAAATTGAAGTACGAACCCGAGAGCTGGGCCAGGAAATTTCCAAACATTATGGACAAGAACCCCTGATCTGTGTCTGTGTACTCAAAGGTGCTTATGCTTTTTTTACAGATTTGATGCGCAATTTATCCATCCATCCTATTATGGATTTTGTGCGTTTATCCAGCTATGCTGACCAGACTTCCAGGCAAACAAAAATGGTTTTTTCCAAAGATATAGAAATTGATATTACTGACAAACATGTTTTAATTGTTGAAGATATTGTGGACACTGGTCATTCCATGAAATTTTTGACCAAGGTTTTTGAAGCCAGAGGTCCCAAGTCCATTAAAATTGCAGCCATGATTAACAAGCATGAACGCCGCGATGCGGACATTATCGTTGATTTTGAAGGGTTCTCTGTTCCCAAAGGGTATATTGTTGGCTATGGGCTTGACTACGCAGAGCAATACAGAGAATTAGACGGTATTTATGATTTACAATTCTCAGAAAAACAAGATACTTGACCAAAAAAACTCCAAGGGTATCCTATGCTTATAAAATGTCCTGAGTGTACTACGACCTATAATTTAGATGCAAGCAAAATTACCCCCGAGGGAAGCAAGGTTCGTTGCTCTCGGTGTAAACATATTTTTACTGTAGTAGGACCTGAGCCCAAGGTCCAAGATCAGCCCCAGCCTGTTGCAACTCCCCCGGAATCTGCCCCTGACTCCATGGATGCTTTTGAAAAGGAATTTGCATCCTTCTTTAATGAACATAAAAAGCCCCCCAAAGCTGCTGTGGATCAGGACATGCTGGCTGACTTAGAAGGTGCTTTCCAACAACCACTCATTGAAAAACAAGAATCATCCTCTTCATCTCAAGCAGATCGCCAGCAAAACCAGAAAAGAAGTGTGTGGAGCATGCTCCTTTTGACCATAGTTCTGGTTGTGGCTTTGGCTCTTGGACTGGTTTACTACTTAAAACCATCACTTTTAGGCATCAAACTCCAACCACCTGCCTCAAGCCTTACTGCGCAAGGGGACATCCAGGAAGGAGTAGCCAATATTGGTCTGGAAAATGTTCGCCAATATTTTGTACCCAATGAAAAAGAAGGACAGCTGTTCATCATTGAAGGTCAGGCCATTAACCGTTTTGAAGAACCCCGGGAATTGATTCGCCTCAAGGCTTCACTTTTTAACCAGCAAGGTTCAGAAGTGACTACCCAGGAATTTATGTGCGGTAATGTGGTGTCCTTGTATCAACTTCAAGTTGCCTCACGTCAGGATATTGAAGCAGCCCTGACCGCCAAAGTGGGTATTTTAACCAATAACACCAATATTCAGCCGGGTGCATCAGTACCGTTCATGGTTATTTTCTTTGACGCACCAGAAACAGTGGAAGAATTTGGCCTGGAAGTTATCCAAGCCAGCGTTCCTGCTCAATAGTCCAAGTACCGCCGGGCAGGATATTTCCTGTCCGGACCATGTTCATGAAAAATAAAACCTCCTATATCTGTAAGATATGCCATGCCCCAGCTCCACGCTGGCAGGGACAATGCTCCAAGTGCCAAGCCTGGAATTCCCTGGAAGCCGTTGTCTCCACCCCTCTTCGTTCTTCAACGATGACCATCACCCAGCCTGTTGATCTCAGAACTATTGAGACTGGTGTTCAAGATCGCACCAGCACACGCATGGGTAGCCTGGATAGCGTGCTTGGCGGTGGCTTTGTCCCAGGTGGAGTGGTCTTGCTGGGCGGTGAACCAGGCATTGGCAAGTCCACCCTGCTGTTACAAGTTGCTGGAACCATGCGTGAGACTGGTCAACAGGTTATTTATGTCTCTGGAGAAGAGTCCTTAAGCCAAATCCGCAGCCGCGCTGACCGGCTGGATATGCTTGATGACCAGCTCCTGGCCATGACCACCAATGCCGTGGAAGATATCTTGGCATGTATGGATCAGCATCCAGCCCTGGTTATTGTGGATTCCATCCAAACCATGGTTTCCTCCCAGGCCGAAGGCTTGCCCGGCTCCGTGGCCCAGGTGCGAGCTGTGGCCACGACTTTGGTCGAACGGGCCAAACAATCTGGGGTGACTGTAGTTTTGGTTGGCCATGTGACCAAGGATGGGCAGATTGCTGGTCCCAAGCTGCTGGAACACATGGTCGATACGGTCCTCTATTTGGAAGGTGATAAAGAACTACAGGTCCGGATTTTACGGGTGGTTAAAAATCGTTTTGGCCCGGCCAATGAATTGGTACTTTTTGAAATGCGCGGCCAGGGCATGAGTATTATTGAAGATCCATCCACTTTTTTCCTCCAGGCCCGGGACACAGCCTTAAGTGGTACGGCCCTGGTCATGTGCATGGAATCCCAGCGCCCTTTTGTGGTTGAAGTCCAGGCTCTGGTCACCAAAACCTTTTTGGCCTTTCCCCGCCGCACTGCCCTGGGCTTTGATGCCAACCGCCTGCACTTGCTCATTGCGGTTATGGAAAAACGCTTGCACGTCAATTTTGGACAAATGGATGTCTATGCCAAGATCGGTGGGGGACTGCGCATGAAAGATCCCGGCATGGACCTGGGTATTGTGGCTGCCCTGTTGTCTTCCCTTTATGATCGGCCCTTGCCCGAAGGAGCTGTGTTTTGGGGTGAGGTAGATTTAAATGGCCAGATCCGCCCGGTTTTTGGCCATGATGTACGCCGCAAACAAGCCCAAAATCTGGGTTATAGCCCACTGGTTCACCCTAAAACATCCGAAGCCAAAACCAGCGGCTGGGGACGACTGTTGGATGTACAACACATGCTCTTTGGTGCCCCTTCTGCAAAATATTCTGGATAATTACATAGTTTTTTTCAAGCCATAGCTTAAATAAAGATCCATGCTTTGCACCAGCTGTAATAACAAGTTAGTTGACATACATTGAATTATGCAAAAAATTCCAAAGATCATACATCAAACTTACCCTACTAAAGATCTTCCCCATCCATTTGCAACCATAACTACGCGTTTACAAGCTTTAAATCCAGACTGGGAGTACCGTCTTTATGATGACCAAGATGTTAAAACTTTCATCGCCCAGGAATATGGACAAGAATACCTCTATTTATACCAACGTATAAATCCTTGCTATGGTGCGGCAAGAGCTGATTTTTTTCGTTACTTAGTTATTTATAAATATGGGGGAGCCTATTTTGATATTAAAAGTCTTTGTACTCAGCCCTTACAAGATATTATTCGTGAGGATGACGAAATTTTGTTAAGTTTTTGGAGTCCGGACTCGGGTTACGGACGAGGCTGGAAAGAATTGACCTGGTCTAAGTATGGTGAACTCCAACAATGGCATATTATTGCCATACCACAATCTCCTTTTATAAAGCTAGTTATCGACAAAGTCATAGCCAATATCCTGAATTATTCACCCTGGACTTTTGGTGTAAGTTCAATTGGTGTATTGAGGGTTACTGGACCCATTGCTTATACCCAGGCCATTTTTCCTAAAATTAATACTTATGTATGTAGGTTTGGTCCTTTTGATCAAGACTTAGGTCTAGTATATTCTGGATTGGAAGCAGGATTGCATCACTCACAAATTTATAAATTCTATTATGATCATTTTTTTTCCCCCATCATCCTACCCTCACAAAAATTGAAGTACCTTTCATGGTATCCACCCTCTATATATTGGAAAGCTCGGAGAATAGCTGGAAAAATCAAAAGATATATATTGCAAACTGTTGCTACATTTTAATTTTCAAAAATTAAAACTTTCTAACAAAATCGAACTGTTACTTCCATCAAAATAGCCTCAGGATGAATCACTCCAGGACCGGCCACCCTTGGGCTTTTTTACTGGTCCCTGAGCTTTGACCCTGCGTAACCAGGCATTAAGCCGCTCCTCATACCCTTCTTGTTTGGGCTGATAAAAAACCCGGCCTTGCAATTCTGGCGGCAAATACTCCTGGTTCACCCATGCTTGGGGATAGGCATGGGGATATTTATAGCCCTGCCCATACCCCCATTCTTTTTGCAGGCTGGTGGAAGCATTGCGCAAATGCAGGGGCACAGGTTTGGCCCCATTGCTACGAACTTCCTTGACTGCTGCCAGATAGCCAGCATAGGCCGAGTTACTTTTGGGAGCCAGGGCCAAATACACTGTGGTTTCAGCCATGGGAATCCAGCCTTCAGGCATGCCAATGCGGTCCACAGCCTGTTCGCAGGCCACCGCCAGGGGTAAAGCCATGGGGTCACCCAGGCCCACATCTTCGGACGCCGAAAGAATTAAACGACGACAAATAAAACGCGGGTCTTCTCCAGTCTCCACCAAACAGGCCAGATAATACAAACTGGCGTCAGGATCTGAGCCTCGAATGGATTTGATCAGGGCGGAAGCCAATTCATAATGTGAATCTCCATCCCGATCCCCACGCAAGACAATTTCCGGTAATCTGGTTTTTAAATGCTCTGGGGCCAGTTCCTCCTTGTCCAGGGCCGAGGCAAATTCCACCAAATTGAGCATGGTCCTGGCGTCTCCGCCAGCCAGCTTGGCCAGGAGTTCCAGACTTTTTTCCGGAATAAGAGCATCCAGACGCTCTGCCCCACGCTTACCCACATCCAAAAGTTCAGGCAGACTCAAAGAGCGCAAACGCAAAACATGCAACCGCGACAAAAGCTGCTTGGTGACACTAAAGGAGGGATTTTCCGTGGTCGTGGCAATCAGGGTCAAGTCCCCGGTTTCCAGCAGGGGCAAGAAAAAATCCTGCTGGGCCTTGGAATAGCGATGCAACTCGTCCAAAATCAGGATTTCCTGATCCTGAATCTGTTTTCTTAAGGCCGTGATCCCCACTTCCGGGGCACTGACCCGCACATAGGATTTCCCACTATGACGAGCCAAAAGCAGGGCCACAGTAGATTTACCGCAACCAGGCGGCCCAAAAAGAAGCAGACTGGGCAAGGTCGGCGAATGCATCAAGGTCCGCAAACGCTGGCGAAAATGGCTCTGGCCGATAAAATCATCCAGGCTTTGCGGACGAAGGGATTCTGCCAAAGGTTTTCTGGAAGACACGATGATTTCCTATAACTGGGTAAAATCCGCCTGAACACAA
>JAAYGN010000203.1 GCA_012727715.1 Desulfovibrionales bacterium
GGAGCCGGACGTAGTACCCGGCCTAAATATTGTGTCAAACGTCCCTCAAACTTGATGGGGGTCACTAAAAAAAGAGCAGTCAGATTTTGAGCATCAAAGCCTTCACCTATTAACTGCCCCGTTGCAAATACGATACGCACCTTTCCAGCATGGATATTATCCACAAGACTTTTGCGTTCAGACCAGGAAAGATCACCTGTAAACACCTGACTGCACACTCCATGATGGGTCAAAAGCATGTCCTGTAACCGTAGGCAATGTTGTTTACGGTCAGAAAGCACCAGGGCAATACCAGCGTTTTTTTGTACTGCACTGGCCACTGTATCTACCACCAAACGATTTCTCTCCGCATCTTCTGTTAAATCTGCAATAATTTGAGAATATTCTTCACTTTGGTCTCGTTTGGTACAAAATCTGGTTTCTACAATATGAATTTTGGGGCGCAAAATAGCTCCACTGTCCATCAATGTCTCGGTCTTGATTTTGGCATGCATCTCCCCCAAATACCAAAAAATAAGTTGGGTCAGCCCATCACGACGATAGGGTGTGGCCGAGAGGCCCAAGGAATAGGCCGAATCAAAGGCCGTTACAGCTGTAGTAAAGGTGCGGCTTGGGGCTCGATGACCTTCATCCACAACCAGATGACCAATATATTTTTTTAAAATTTTGGAGCGGCTATACACTGACTGCACTGTGGCCACAGTAATACATTCTCCAATTTTATCTCGTCCACCACCGATCATGCCAATATCTTGGATGGGAATTGATAAAAACTGTTCAATACTTTCTGCCCATTGTCTGGCCAAATCGCGAGTATGAACAATAATTAGGGTCGGCTGTTGTCGTTGGGCTATGAGGTAGAGAGCACACACGGTTTTACCCGCTCCAGTGGGAGCACACAGGGTACCAAAACGACGACCCAGCATGCGGGCACAGGCAGATTCCTGATAATCTCGAAGGGTGCCCTGAAAATGAAAATCCACTTCTGGTAATGTTCGACGCTGGTCATCATAGACAATACGTTGACTCAAACCCTGGCAGATTTGCGCTAATCTTTGACCATAGCCACGGGGAAGAATAAGACCACCATTGGTTCGTGTGGAATAAAATTTTAACTTTCTGGGCACCTTATAAGTGGAGCGGCCCATTTTGATATTTTCCAACCATTTGGGATTATCCAGAGTCAACTCGGCCATAACTTGGTCCAGTATGGGCTGCGGTATATCCGATAAAAATAATTTATGGCTGATGCGACAGTGCATAAAAGTTATCCATGTAAGGCAGCAGCCAGCAGGGTCTGAGTATATTCATGCCCAGGCCGGGTAAAAATTTGCTCTGTATCTCCCTGTTCCACAATACGCCCTTCCTTCATGATCAAAAGCCGATGGCACAGAGCCCGGACCAGGGCAAGGTCATGAGTGATAAACAAATAGGTCAAAGCAAAACTCTTTTGCAAACTACGCAAGAGCTCTACAATTTGAAACTGCACTGTTCTGTCCAGGGCGGAAGTGGGCTCGTCCAAAACAATAAATTTAGGCCGTAATACCAAAGCCCGGGCAATGGAAATACGTTGACGCTGCCCGCCAGAAAACTCATGGGGATAACGGTGCATGGCTTTTGGATCCAGCTCCACTGCCTCTAAAATATCTGCGATGCGCTGCTGACGTATCGTGTCTGACAAAGAGCTATGGGCATCCAGACCTTCTGCAATAATTTGTCCCACAGTCATCCGTGGGCTCAGACTGCCAAAAGGGTCTTGAAAAACAATCTGAAAATCCCGACGTAAAGATCGCAGCTGA
>JAAYGN010000204.1 GCA_012727715.1 Desulfovibrionales bacterium
CCCTTATTACCTACATGCGCACCGATTCTGTGCGTGTTGCCCAAGAGGCCCAAGATACTGCTCGCGCATGGATAATAGATACCTTGGGCCCTGATTTTTATCCTGAAAAACCACGAAGCTATAAAAGCAAAGGGAGCACCCAGGACGCCCATGAAGCCATTCGCCCTGTTGATCCTGCCCTGACCCCAGAAACCCTCAAAGATGTTTTACCTTTGGAACAATATAAATTGTATCGCCTTATCTGGCAGCGCTTTATGGCCTCACAAATGGCAGCAGCCAGGTTTTGGGATACCATCATCACGGTAGCCAATGGTCCATGCCAATGGCGAGCCAAAGGAGAGCGCCTCATTTTTCCTGGATTTTTGCATGTCTGGTCACAAAATCCCGATCCCAAAACTGTACTTTTACCCAAGTTGGAGCCAGGACAAGTTCTGGGCCTGGAAAAACTGCACAAGGAACAAAAATTTACCCAACCTCCGCCCAGGTTTTCAGAAGCTTCTCTAGTACAAAAACTTGAAGAACTGGGCATTGGTCGGCCTTCTACCTATGCAGCTATTCTTTCAACCCTAACGGACCGGGACTACGTACACCTGGAAGAAAAATATTTTTCACCCACAGATTTGGGGATTATTGTCTGCGACTTACTGGTTCAACACTTCACCCAACTCATGGATGTTGGCTTCACCGCCAATATGGAAGAAAAATTGGATTTGATTGCTGATGGAAAAATAGAATGGACCCATGTTTTGGAAAGCTTTGCCCAAGACTTTTATCCTACTTTGACAAAAGCTCGCGAAACCATGACCGAGGTCAAGGCAGGCATGGACAGTGGACTCAACTGTCCCAAGTGCGATAATGGTCAATTGGTGGTCAAGTTTGGCAGAAATGGCACCTTTCTTGGTTGCTCCAACTATCCTGATTGTTCCTTTACGGGAAACTATACCCGGGACGACCAAGGAAAAATCCATCTGGCTCTGGAAGAGGCACCCCAAACCCTGGGGCCCTGCCCATCATGTACCGATGGAACGTTAATCATTAAGAAAACCAGGGCTGGTGGTCGCTTTGTGGCTTGCACCAACTATCCGGACTGTCGGCATGCACAATCCATTAGCACTGGAGTTGCCTGTCCCCAAGATGGCTGCTCTGGAGAATTGGTAGAAAAAAGCAGCCGCAAGGGTAAGGTATTTTACTCCTGCAGTACCTATCCCCAGTGTAAGTTTGCAGTCTGGGATTTACCAGTAGATAAACCATGCCCCTTATGCTCTTCAAAAATTTTAGTACGCAAGGAAAGCAAGACACGCGGCCTGCACCTGGCCTGTCCGGTTAAAGAGTGCGGTTTCTGGGAAAAAATCGAATAGCTTCTAGAGCTGAATCTTATATTTTTTTAAAAATCCTATGGGATTATAGCTCATTTTTGCCCTGCGTAAACCTTCATCACCCAGGTCTTGTTCACGATTGACAAGAGCAAAACCCTGGCAGCTTTTTTCAAGAAACATTTGATTGATGGCCTGATACACCCCTTTGAATTGTGGGCATCCTTTTTCAAAATGAATAACAATACTATGCTCATCCAGCACTTCGGCCACTGTGTAGGCAATCATTTTACCATCGACCACCAAACCTGCCCCCATAAGCCCTTGTAATTGCGCCCAATCATGAAAAACCTTAACAATAGCACGATTTTCTGAGTTTAAAGTGTCATCATTTTCTGAGTTTCTCCATAACAGCCATTCTGTCTGTAATAAAAGGGCTTGTTCTACTGTTTTTTCATCCAAAGGGACAAATTGTACGTCATTATCACGCAAAAATTGATTGAGCAGATTTTTTTTACCATGAAATTTTCGCCCACGCAGAGTGATTAATTCGTCAATATTATATAAATAATCCCAATGCTCACGACTTTCTTCAACAATAATTCCGCCCAACCGAACTTCCCATAACACTTTCAAGGCTTCAGGCACTCGAATAAACAAGACATCCCTGGGTAGCTTATTGCGCAACAAATCCCAGTCAACCGTGCTCCAGTCCCCAACTGGAGCCCAGTACATCAATGATGGAATAGTTTGGCGCAATAAAATATACCCATCACAAAAACACCACTCCAAGCCATATTCTGTTCCCCAACCCCAAAGGTTTGCAAAGCTATAGTCTGAAGATTTTTGGCCACATAAAGAAAAATGTCGATTATACTCGTCTTGACCATTTAACGAAATGGGTTGAAACTGAAAGGACATCTTTGCTCCTTAGATAAAAAACAAAAAAATATTACATTATAAAAGATTAGACAAATCTAGCTGGTGTTAAAGACCAGATCGCGTATGCTTAAAGATCAATACTGTCAAAGTTCCATCCATCATGAATAAATACTGTTCTCTCCCACACTGGCAATTCAAATCCAGTGCTGCCTGCCTTAATCAAGAAGAACTGGCCATCATTGCAACCAAACTGCAAGTCAGTCCTTTTTTGGTCCAACTTATGACTCTACGGGGGATAGACACCGTAGAAAATATGGATCGCTATCTTAAACCCAGTTTGCGCTATTTACTTCCCTTGGACCAATGGCCACATATTGAAGACGGGGCCCGTTATATTTTAAAGTCCATTGAGCAAGGAGAAAAAATAGCCCTGTGGGGTGATTATGATGTGGATGGCATCACTGCTGTAGCCCTTATCAAGGATTTTTTTTCCCAACGAAATATCCAGATTGAACACCATATTCCTGATCGATTAGAATCAGGCTATGGATTGGATATACAAAAAATCCACTCCTTGGCTGACCAAGACATCAAGTTATTGCTCACTGTGGACTGTGGCATAGCCAATATCCGTGAAATTCAAGAAGCTAAATCCTTGGGTATGAAGGTGGTCCTCACAGACCATCATCTGCCAGGCCCCAGGCTTCCTGAGGCAGATATTATTATTAATCCCAAACTTCAGGGCTGGCCATGTTCCCATTTAGCTGGGGTTGGTGTCGCTTTTCTGCTTATGGGGGCCTTAAATCGAATGCTTCCAGGTAATCCTTTGGATATTCGACAATATCTTGATCTGGTCGCCTTGGGCACCATTGCTGATGTCGTGCCCTTGGACGAACAAAATCGCATTTTAGTCAAAAATGGTCTAACAGTACTCTCAGAAGCTCATCGCCCTGGTATTCAAGCCCTTAAAAAAATCAGTGGGTTTGCCCCTGGTGAGACGGTGGGCTCCAATGCCATTGGGTTTTCCCTTGCCCCACGCATTAATGCTGCTGGACGTATTGGCGACCCCAACTTGGCCGTTGATCTTCTTCTGGAAAAAAACTCCTCCAAAGCCATGAGCATTGCCCACCAACTTGATCAATTAAATACTGATCGAAAAGCTGAAGAAAACCGAATTGTTGGAGAGGCTCTTCTTCAAGTTCAGACTCAATTGCACCTGCCGGGATTCGTCTTGCATTCAGAACACTGGCATCCAGGAATCATTGGTATCGTCGCCTCACGCATTGTTGAAAAATACCATCGCCCGTGCATTATGCTGACCAAAGAAAAAGGACTGTTCAAAGGTTCAGGCCGCGCAACTGCTGCCTGTGATTTATACCAAGCTCTGGTGACCTGCCAGGAACACCTGTACACCTTTGGGGGCCACAAACAAGCTGCTGGGCTGAAACTGGAACCATTTCAATTGGCAAGGTTTAAAAAATCCTTTAGCCAAGCCATACAAAAACAACTTGGAGATCTTTTACGCAAACCAGTGGTTGAAGTTGACCTGGAACTGCCCTTTTCCAAAATATCTTCCTCTCTTGTGGAGGAATTGCGACTTTTACAGCCCTATGGCCCAGGCAATCCTCGTCCCATATTTCTTTCTCCACCAGTATGGGTAAAAAAATATCGTTTTTTTTCCCATAACCAGCACCTTGAATTATATTTAAGTGATCTCAAAAATGGGAGCCACATGCGTGCCGTAGCTTGGCGTCAAGGCGAACAATGGAAGAATATTCCATTACAAGACCAAGTGATTATTATTACATATTTCCCCAAAATTTCAAAATACCAAGGGCTACACCAGCTAGAGTTAACTATTCGTGACATTTTTATGCAGGACCAACCCGGTGTTATGCATCCAACTTCCATAGCTAAGGAGAAAAACCAATGAAAAAAGCAGTCTGGATTTTACTGGTATTATTTTTAAGTGGGTGTGCAGCAGCAGTTGTGGGCGGAGTTGCAGCAGTAGGCACGTACACTTACGTTGCCGGACAACTCAAGTACACCCATAATGGGAACCTGGATAATACCTACCAAGCAGCGCTTAAAGCATGCTCATCATTACAATTAATGATCATGAATCAGGACAAAAAACTGAGCAAGGCCTCTTTACGAGTAAAGGAAGGGGACAGAGATATTTGGATAACTTTTACAGTGGTAAGCTCAACGACCACAGAAGTATCCATCAGAGTTGGTTATTTTGGTGATGAAGTGGCATCAAGAAAAATCCATGAAGAAATCAGAGCAAATCTTAGATAATTTCTTGCATTATGCCCAGCCCAGACCAATGGACTGGGCATATTTTTGATTAAAATCCTTTTCCAAGACAATATCCACCACAGCGACCTGTGACGATAAGGTATGCAGCCATGCTTGGGTGTCACTACGAGTCAGGGCAAGAAACAGTCCTTTGAGCACGGTATTGGGAATTTGTTCAGTTTTTTCTTGGGCAAAAAGGGGTAAAAAACCCACAGTAATCAAGTCATTGATATTGATATTGCTACCAAAAGACCCGGAAAGATAAACCTTTTGCAAAAAAGGAAAAGAAATTCCTGCTCTTTGCAACAATATTTTGACCGCCAAACTAAAAACAGCCTTAACTTTCAAAACTTCTTCAACATCTCGTTCGGAAATAAACAAAGAATCAGTTAGAGCAAGCTCCCGGCCTGTGTCCTTAGTTTGTAAGCGCGAAGAAAAGAGTTTGCTCAAAGGAGTTAGACCGGAAATAAAATGCCCTTGGGTATCAAGAGCTCCTGATCTGTACAGGTCTGCAATAAGAGCAATATAGCCCGATCCAGAAATGCCCACGCAATCAGCAAAACTTTTTCTCTCCAAAAGCTCATGCAATGAGGTGTCTATCTTGGTCAGAACCTGATCCCCGGCAATCGCTCCGCAAGAAAGACCCACTCCTTCAATGGCTGGTCCCATGGGCACACTGCATGCGAAATATGATCCAGGACTGAGGGCCAAGATAAATTCTGCATTGGTACCCACATCAATAAATAAAAAGGGATATGGTGGGCTTAAGGTCTGAATATAAGCCAGCCCAGCACTGACATCAGCTCCAATAAAAGGACCAAACAACGGTGGAATATAAAAAGGTAGGGGCAGGCGATCCATGGTGGTCATGGTCCCAGCCTTCCAGGAGATATGATAGGGAGACATGGCCAGACCCTGAAGAGGCAAATTAAGTAACAGGGAAATCATGACCGTATTGCCTGCAATACCAAAGAATTTCGGTTGAAAATCTGTCTGCAAAATCTTTTGTAAAGGCAGAACCAGAGATTTTTGTAACCGTGCCTGTGCTGCCTTGGATTGCATGGCATACACAAGGCGAGACATAACATCAGCTCCAATGGCCAATTGAGGATTACTGCTCTGATAAACTCTCTCTTCTTCCAGAGCATTCATCGCTGCCCATTTAATTTGCGTGGTACCGATATCAACCACCAATGCCTCTCCAGGCTTTACAGAGGGAACGCTTACTAGCTCATCAAAAACACGCACAGCACACGCTTTATGAACTACATGCCGACAGGCCAAACGCCAACCATTGTCAATTTGTGCAGGAGTAAACCGAGCCAAATCAGCCTGATGAGGGATAGGTGCATTGGAAAGAAACTGCATGGCACATTGGCCACAAAGTCCACTGCCAGCACAAAAATATTTATGAAAAGAAAGTTGCAACCGAAAAAACAAATCCAAAAAGGATTGTCCTGGTGCAGCAGAGGTCGTCAGCTGCCCTTTATTCTGCGTAAACACATCTATTTTGAGCACAAAACAACTCGCATACAATGTTCTGGTGACAATATTTCCACTCTTGGGCCACAAATCTTGCACAGTTTGGGCCAAGAAAAAACAGCGGCCTTTTCAGCACCTGTACTCTTCGCACTCAGCCCTCATCTTGATATGCAATTATCTTGGCGTCAAAAATCATACATGTAAACTCGAAAATATTATTTTTTTGGTAGAGTGTAGGCCCCCAAAAACCACTGTCCTTGGGTATTTCTCTATCTCGCAACGCAATTAGCCCTTGCCAAGGCCACAGTTCTTGGCTAAAAAATTTTTTTTCGGGATGTGGCTCAGGCTGGTAGAGCGCTGCGTTCGGGACGCAGAGACCGGAGGTTCAAATCCTCTCATCCCGACCAGA
>JAAYGN010000205.1 GCA_012727715.1 Desulfovibrionales bacterium
ATTTTATTCACAGTTCGTCTGGTCCAAAATAAATAACGTCTGGGTCCGATCCGAATGGGATAATCACATACAGGGCAGAGAAAACGTTCGTAGGCTTCCCGGTACTGCTTCAGCAGCCACTCTGTTTTGGGGAAAGCAGAGGAACGAATAAAGTACATAAGCAATCTGGTGACAGCCACAAGCAGGGCAGCAATAAACACATACTTGAAATATTTGCTGGGAAAGTACTCGTGCATGACCAGAGCGACTTTGATTAGGGTTGCTGCACCCAAGGCCCAAAATAAGTGGGCATATATGCTGGTGCGTTTTTTAATGATCAAGATCATGGCCAGCACCAGAATGGGTACAAGAATGGCCAGCTGAAAAAAGGCCATTTGCAGTTTGTGGCTGCGGTTCAGGGCATTGTATTCTTTCCGGGCTGGTTCGCGTTGCTGCTCCAGTTGTTGTTCTATTTGTTCTTTTTCAAGGAGCAGATCCTGTTTTTGTTCCAGCATCTCAGCTACGGCCTGGCTTAGTTCCTGGTATTTTTTTTGGTTGTCCAGAAAGAGATTTAAGCTGGTGGTAAAATTGGTCTGCTCTGTTTCAGAAAAAGGAATATTTTTTTGTAAGCCCAAGGTTTGCAGCTCAAGGAGCTGGGTCATGGTTTGTTGTAGATTATTGGAACTATCACCGACAATTTTTTGTTTTTCCCTTTGATTTTCAATCGCCCGGTTAAGTTCGGCAATACGTTTTTCTAAATGAAGACGCTGCGTAACAAGAGCTGGATCCACATGCTGGTGCTCAATATCTTCATATTTTGGACCAGGAATGGTGCGAATATCATCGACCATGAACCCCAGGGTCCAATAGACCAGTACCCCCAAAACAATGGTCAGCAGGCGGATAAAAAAACGATGAATCCATCTGCCCTGAGATGTGGTTTGGACGTGCATTTTTTTCCTTCTTTTTCTGATCTTATAGCATGAATTTGACCCTTGAGTTGGCTATTGTTGCCACTCAAGAATGAAAGGGTGAAGATGAAATACATATTTGTCAAATGTCGATTAAAAGCTACCTAGAAAGAATGGAAAATGAAACAACAAAAGCCCACCATGAGGACATGGCAGGCTTTTGGGCGTACTTATTTGTGTAAAAACTAAATCTTGTTGGCAGCCATGCTCAAACGAGAAATCTTTCTGGCTGCAGTGCGCCAGTGCAGAACTTTTTTGCTGGCAGCTTTATCCAAAATTGAGGTAGCATTTTGCAAAGCCAGGGCGGTGGCATCGGCATCATTGGCTTCAATAGCCAAACGCACGGCTTTAACCGCATTTTTAACTCTGGTTTTAACGATTCGATTGCGCTCACGAGCTTTAAGGCTCTGACGATGTCTTTTCAGGGCAGACTTATGATGTGCCAAGGTAATCTCCTTAAAAATCTATATACGAAAACATGTCGAGAGGATGACTTTGTAAAAAAAAGAAAGCTAGAGGACCCCCAATAAAATGTCAAGCCTAGACCTGAAGCCTGGAAAAATCGGCCAATTGGCTTAAGGTTGTGGTTAGACCAAAAAGCATGTTCAAGCGATTGTCTCGAACTCGCGCGTCATCGCACATAACCATCACGTCATCAAAAAAATTATCCACCACTGGGCGCAATACCCAAAGCTGAGCCAGCATTTGGGGATAATTACCCTGGGCGGTCAGGTCTGGCCAGATTTTTTGGACTTGGACCAAGGTGTTCCAAAACTCTTGTTCGGCCGTGTGTTCAAACAAGGCAGGATCCACTTTTCCGGTCAGGGATTGGTCAG
This sequence comes from Desulfovibrionales bacterium, assembly GCA_012727715.1. Taxonomy (GTDB): domain Bacteria; phylum Desulfobacterota; class Desulfovibrionia; order Desulfovibrionales; family Desulfomicrobiaceae; genus Desulfomicrobium. The sequence continues at coordinate 1,787 of JAAYGN010000205.1, forward strand.
CCTGCTTGCGAATAATATTGGCCGCACGCTTAAAGGTCAGGGCTGCCGCAGCAAAATCATCGGCCCTAGCAAATTCAGCCAGGGCTGACACCCGCTGCCAGGTATCAAAAATATCGTTAAATCCAGGAGCCATGGCTGCGTCCAGGACCAGAGTGGCTATGTTTTGGGTACTCCACAGAGCTTTCAGGCGTTGTCCAAAAAAATCCATGAGTTTTTCCAGCGCCTCATCCTCTGCGATTTTCCAGCTCACCCCTACGTATTGTTTTTGGGCGGCCTGAAGCAGTTTTTGAAGATCAAGACTCCAGCCCCGGTCCAAAAGAATATGGCAGATACCAAGGGCATTACGGCGCAGGGCATAGGGATCAGCTGTGCCTGTGGGCATCATGCCTTGGCCAAAACAGCCCACCAGATTGTCCAGTTTGTCTGCTATGGACAAGATGGCCCCAAGAACACTGGCTGGAAGTTTTGAATCCTGACCTGTGGGCAGATATTGCTCATACAGAGCCTGGGCCACTCCTTCTGTTTCCCCTTGTAATCGGGCATAAATCCCACCCATTTGCCCTTGTAAGGTATCAAACTCATAAACCATTTCGGAGACCAAATCGGCCTTGGACAGTCTGCCTGCTTTAGCTGCATCAGCAGCCAACTCTGGGGCAACCTGTTGAGCAATCAAGACAGCCAGTTTTTCCAAACGTCTGGTTTTATCACCCATGGAACCCAGCGGACCAATAAAAGTGACTTGATCGAGCTTGTCCAGCCAGTGGTCAAAAGTTTTTTGTTTGTCAGCTTCCCAAAAAAAACGGGCATCCTCCAGCCTGGCCCGCAATACGCGTTCCCAGCCTTTTTGCACCATGTCCGGAGCCTTGGAGTAAATATTGGCTGCTGTTAAAAAATAGGGCAAAAGTGCTCCGTCAGGACCATGGATACCAAAGCTTTTTTGATGAACTTCCATGCTGGTCAACAAGACCTCCATGGGTAGCTCCAGAAATTTTTCTGCAAATTCTCCACGAATGGCACAGGGGCTTTCCACGAGATTGGCCACCTGATCCAGCAATTCTTCAGACCAGGCCACCTGTCCGCCCACTTCTTGGGCCAGAGCATTACCCTCTTGGCGAATAATGTCCTTGCGTCTGGCTGCATCCAAAATGACCTGGCCCTGGTTGGTGATGATTTCTACATAGTTGCCCGCTTCTGGCACAGTAAAAGGGCCTGGTCCCATGACCCGATGTCCATAAGTTTTGTTGGAACTGTGCAGGCCAGCAAAGGAAAAAGAAACTATCTCGTTATCCAGGAGGGCCAAAAGCCAGCGCACTGGACGACCAAAAAAACAATCTTTTTGGCTCCAATGCATTTTTTTGGGAAAGGTCAGGGTGGACACAATTTCTGCACAAATTTGTGCCAGAATTTCAGCTGCACCTCGGCCACCCATCATTTTTTTTACAGCTAAATACTCACCCTTGTCTGTTTTTTTGGTATAGACTTGGTCAAAGTTTATGTCCTGGGATTTGGCAAAACCCAAGCCAGCTTTGGTGGGTTGTCCCTGGTCATCCAAAGCAATACGCGCTGGTGGACCCAAGATCTCTGTTTCCTCTGAGGTCTGGGTTGCGGCTACATCGGTAATCTCCACAACCAAGCGTCTGGGAGTGGACAGGGCGTGCACCTGTCCAAAGTCCAGCCTGGCCTCCATCAGGGCTGTAGAAAAGCGTTGGTGTAATTCCTGATTCAGGCTGGCTAAAAACCTGGCCGGCATTTCCTCAACACCAACCTCAAGTATAAAATATTTCATGCATGCTCCCTACGAAATTTGCGTGCTAGACAGCTTGGGAAGGTGTAAAAGAGGAAAGCCCATGGCTTCACGTTGCTCCACATATAACCTGGCCACTGCCGAAGCCAGGGCCCTGACCCGAGCAATGTATTTGGCTCGCTCCGTAATGGAAATGGCTCCCCGGGCATCAAGTAAATTAAAACTATGGGAACATTTCAAACAAAAATCATAGGCTGGCCAGGGCAGACCGGCTGCACACAGGGCATGTCCTTCAGTCTCGCAAGCATTAAAAAATCCCAGCAACATATCCACATTGGCGTGGTCAAAATTGTATTTGGAATGCTCCACTTCAGCCTGGTGGTAGATTTGACCATAGGTAACCTGATCATTCCAGGCCAGATCATACACAGATTCCTTTTCTTGCAAATACATGCACAGTCGTTCGACCCCATAGGTGATTTCGCAGCTAATGGGCTCCAAATTAATGCCTCCAACCTGCTGAAAATAGGTAAACTGCGTGACTTCCATGCCGTTGAGCCACACTTCCCAGCCCAATCCCCAGGCTCCCAGGGTGGGACTTTCCCAGTCATCTTCCACAAACCGGATATCATGCACGTATTTGTCAATGCCCAGAACACCCAGACTATCCAGATACAGGTCAAGAATATTGGCTGGGGAAGGTTTAAGAATAACCTGAAATTGAAAATAATGCTGCAACCGATTGGGGTTTTCCCCATAACGACCATCTGTAGGACGGCGGGATGGTTCAGGATAGGCCACGCGCCAGGGCTCTGGTCCCAGGGCTCGTAAAAAAGTGGAGGGGTTAAAGGTTCCTGCCCCTACTTCCAGGTCATAGGGAAAATGCAGCACACAGCCCTGGTCGGCCCAGAATTGTTGCAAGTTCCTGATCACATCCTGAAAATTCATAGAGTACTCCTTAACTCTTAGGGTAAGTAGAACATAAAAGAGATAAAATATATGCTGTTAGGTCTGTTATAAAACCATTTTATGGTACAAGATTGTTATCCACATCAAAGGCCCCAGATCTCTTTTTTTGTATTGGCCATGTAGTAGTGCTGGATCTGGTTGCCTTACTTTTCATGGTTTGGTCTGTCTCCTTTACTAGTGAAGCGCTGATTAAACCGAAACAAGTCATTGTGAACAGAGTGAAGTAGTCCAGAATTATTGACTTATCAGTAAGTTATAGATTAGCGAAGCGCCACGTCGCTACGTTTGTGGCAATGACAGAATTAATCAGCACCTCCCTAGCACTGAAAAAAACGATTCCCATCACAAATTAAGCCCAAATGATATTGCACAAAAGCATCTATGAGGTGCATGCATTCTTCACGGACCTGGTTTGAAGGTATCCAGGTGGACCATTCTTGGGGACCAGACCTGGCCAAGGTATCCAAAAGTTTCAGGGTTTCTCTGGAAGTGGAAATATTATGCCCTGGACCTGGTGGACAATGCAGACAATGTAGCCCGCCCTGTTGCACAGAAAATACTGCCCGCTGCTGTGTTTGCAATACACAGCCA
>JAAYGN010000021.1 GCA_012727715.1 Desulfovibrionales bacterium
AAACAGTAAAGCATTGTGATCTTATCTATTTTATGGATCATGGCCAGGTGGTGGATCAGGGGACCTATGAGCAATTACTGGAGAGAAATGAGAGGTTTCAAAAAATGGCCAGGTTGGCGTAAACAATTTAAAACAGTTTTGCAGGTTGTAATGCCAACATGTCCCAAATGCACTTAATAGTTGGCGGGACTGATTACATAAGAAGTCATACCAATAAAGCGTTATTCCAAAGTAACTTTCAGACGTTAGTATATGATAATTTAATATCTGGCCATCGATATGCTGTAAAGTGGGGCGATTTTGTGCTAAATGAAGATGATTTCAATAATATAGCTCAACGTAAACTCGTGTTTTCAAACATAAATCCGATCAATCCTTCTGGCCGTAGCAAACTCATGCTAGACCATCTCCTTGGTGACTATTGTCACGCATACGGGTTACCGTACGTTTCCCTACGCTATTTTAATGCAGTTGTTGCAGACTCATCCTGTGTAATAGATGAAAATCATAATCCAGAAACACACCTGATCCCTCTTGTTCTGGGCATTCAAGACTCTATGAGGATATTTGGTAATGACTATGATAATTCAGATGGTACAGCCATAAGAGACTATCTGTATGGTACTGATATTGCCAATGCCCATGCCTTGGCTCTGAAATATTTGCTTAACAGTGGTGCATGGGAATGGCATAAATGCAAAATAAATTAAATGTCGTTTTTACAATTGATCGTAACTATATTCAACATTTTTGTGTTACCTGTACTTCTTTGTTGGAGAACAACCCAAATTTAGGTCGGATTTTTTTAGTGCATGATATGGAGTGCAATACTGATATTATCAAGGCTATAAATTTTTTGAATCAAAAATATAAGTGCTTCATTCATCAAATTACTCTCTCTGATACTATTTTTGATAATTTTAAAATATCACATCATTTAACAAAAGCTACTTATTTTAGGCTGTTACTTGCTGAAATCTTGCCGAAAGATATGGACAGGGTCTTATTTCTCGACGCTGATATTATTGTCAATGGATCTCTTGAGGAAATTGTCCATTCCAATTTTTCAAAGAACAGAGCAATATCTCATAGTGGTAAGCAAAATTTGACTGCTGATGATGAATATTATCTCTTAGCAGTTGACCACAAGTTAGGGGATAATCTACATTGGATGCGAAAAATTGGCTTCAAGGGTTTAAAGTATTTTAATGCAGGTGTGATGTATATAAATTTACAAAAATGGCGTTCATCAAACATGTCCAGGACGTTAATACAAAATGCCATTCAATATAATGAGTATATTCGCTGGTGGGATCAGGACGTTTTAAATATCACTTTTGATGGAGAATGGGGTGAGCTTGATTTCACTTTTAATGCTTTTGGGCTTCTTGCCGATGAAGGTAAAGATCATAAAATAATACATTATATTGGTTCATCCAAGCCTTGGCATTTTAGAAATAAGCATCCATATAAGCAGTTGTATTGGCAGTATTTAAAAATGACACCTTTTAAAAATTATACTCCAGTTGATCTTACTTTTTTCAACATCCTAAAATCATTGCTCCCTGCTTCATGGAAAAAAAAGATTAAATCAATACTTCAACTGTAATCTATGTTTTTATTACCAGTAAGACCTAATAATTTCATGTTATATTTTTTTACTCAGCAGATAAGTGTATTGCTTGCGGTTTATAATTTTTATGAACAATAAAAAAATACTTGTTACCGGTGGTGCAGGGTTTCTTGGGTCCCATCTTTGTGATCGATTGCTAGAATGTGGGCATGAGGTGCTTTGTGTTGACAACTATTATACTGGCACCAAGAGTAATATTATCCATCTCTTGTCGCATCCTCATTTTGAACTGATGCGTCATGACATTACCTTTCCCCTTTATGTTGAAGTTGATCATATCTATAACCTTGCTTGTCCTGCATCACCCATTCACTATCAGCATGATCCAGTGCAAACCACAAAAACTTGCGTGCATGGATCCATTAATATGCTGGGGTTGGCCAAACGCATGCACGCCCGAATTTTGCAAGCATCAACCAGTGAAGTCTATGGCGACCCCGAAGTACATCCACAGCCAGAAAGCTATTGGGGGCGTGTTAATCCCATGGGCAGTCGCAGTTGTTATGATGAGGGCAAACGCTGCGCTGAAACATTATTTTTTGATTATCACCGTCAGCATGGGGTAGAAATAAAAGTTATGCGGATTTTTAATACTTATGGACCGCGCATGCATCCCCAAGATGGCCGAGTAATCAGCAATTTTATCATGCAGGCCCTTCAGGGGCACGACTTGACCATTTTTGGTGATGGTCAACAAACTCGCAGCTTTTGTTATGTGGACGATATGATTGAGGCCATGCTTCGATTGATGGAAAGTTCATCTCTCTTCACTGGCCCTGTTAATATTGGCAATCCACAGGAGATAACCATATTGGAACTGGCTGAAAAGATTTTGTATTTGGTGGGTGGAAAATCAAAGCTGATTTTTTTACCTTTACCCTCTGATGATCCCAGGCAGCGTCAGCCCGATATCAGCTTGGCGAAATCAAAATTGGGTTGGGCGCCCAAGGTAGCCCTGGATGAAGGTTTACAGCACACCATTGCATATTTTCGTTCTATTGGGCTGAGCCCATCCCAGAACTGCTAGGACTTTTTTGCAGACCCTGTTAACTCGAAAACCATGATATGCCAAAAATTTCTGTGATTATGCCTCTGTACAATAGTGAGGACTATGTTGAGCAGGCTATACATAGTGTCCTTTCCCAAACCATGCGTGATTTTGAATTACTTGTCCTTGATGATGGATCAGAAGACAAAAGTATTGAAATTGTACAGAAATTTAGTGATAAGCGTATCCGGGTTGTTATTCATGCTGAAAATATGGGGGCGGCAAAGGCGCGCAATACACTTCTTGAAATCGCTACAGGTAAATACATAGCTTTGATGGATAGCGATGACCTAAGTTTACCCCAGAGATTTGCCAAGCAGGTTCGTTTATTGGATAGCCAACCACAGGCAGGAGGTTGTGGGGCATGGATTCAGATCTTGGGACGAAGGCCACATGCTCTTTGGAGATATCCTGCTGATCCTGATGCTGTGCGTGCCTGCATGTTGTTTGGTTCTCCTCTGGCTGCGCCAACTGTTATGGTGCGTACATCCATCTTGGCCCAACCTCATTTACAATTTGATTCGCGCTTTGAGCCAGCAGAGGATTATGATTTATGGGAACGAATTGCGAGGACATACAATTTGTATAATATTGCCGAAGTACTTGCGTTATATCGTATCCATTCGAGTCAACTCTCACAGCGTAAACGTAAAAAACAGCAAGACTGTTCCTGGAAAGTTCAATTGCGTCAGCTTCAGCAGCTGGGAATTAACCCCACGGAAATGGAAAAATCTCTTCATTGGGGACTTGGTCTTCAAGCTCCCGTGGCAGCAGATACAAAATATATCCAGGCCACAGAGCAATGGTTGTCTAAGCTTGTCAATGCCAATGACCAGCTCAATATTTTTTCCCCCAAGAGTTTTAATCAGGAAATCTCAAGGCGCTGGTTTCGGGCCTGCCGTACATCCGTTCAACAGGGCCACACAAGCTGGAATACATATGGGCAATCTTTATTGAGTTCTTGGGAGCCTGTGCGGTGGCGGCGAAAAGGACGCTTATTTTTGGATTGGTTATTGCCCCATAAGCGTATCAGGCACTGAGTTTATGCACCAAAGTTTAACCTGGAACATGGGGATACCATGAGACATTTGTTGCCTGGCTCACAAAAATTGAATGATCCAAAGATATTACCTGTCTATGTTGTGTCCCTTGAACAAGATATAAAGCGCCGTGCAATACTCAAGGAACAATTTCCTTTATTTTATGACCAGTTTATCCGAATCAAGGCTATAGATGGCAGAAAGCTGTCTGCTGACGAGTATTTCAACAAAATTTTACCATTTTTCAAAAAGTATAATCGACCCATGTCCCCAGCTGAACTGGGTGCTACTTTGAGTCATATACAAGCCTTGGAAGACTTTTTAAAAACCAATGCAGCGTTTGCCTTAATTTTAGAAGATGATGTGCTGGGCAGTGATGAGAATATCAGAGCAATTCAAAGCATGGCTTCATTTTTACCTGCACAGTCCGTACTTTTATGTGGCTTACAATATAATGATAGTATCTCCAAATTTCGACGTGGGAAAAAGGTAAAGTCTTTACCTCTCTATAAAATATCCACATTCAGTCACCCCTATGTGTGGGGATCCTACGCTTATGTGGTAACCAGGTTTTCTGCACAACATATTTTAGACAAGCATAGAAGCACATTGGTGTTATCAGATAAATATGATTATTTTATGGATGCCAATATGGAATTATATGTAACAATACAATTACAACATCCTGAAAATAGAGAACTCAGTAATATTCAAGGTGATAGAGATAAAATTCAGGTACCCAAGAAGAGTTTTTTACAAAAAATA
>JAAYGN010000206.1 GCA_012727715.1 Desulfovibrionales bacterium
CATCAAACACTTCGTCGGAATCATGGAGCTTTCCGGCTTCGGTGGCAGCGGTGCTATCTGCAAGCATACGTAACATGGCCAGACTTTGCTGCATCTGATCATATTCCCGCACGTTCATCACCACGGCTTTGGCTTCGCCGTTTTGCGTTATGACTATCGGATTTCCGGTTTCTGCAACGGTTTCTACCACTTGCTTGGCGTTGTTCTTGAGCCATGAAATAGGCTTGATGTCTGAGTATAACTGCATGTACCCTCCATTTAGGGGAAGAATTATGACTTAATTTTGACTATTACCTTTCAAGAAAATAATCAAGAGTCCCTGAAACCATGGGAAACAGCTCTGGAAAAAAAAAGATGGTACAGCTCAAGAATCGTCAGATCAAATCGAACTAACTCAGATAAAAAAACTACATCTCCTGAAGTGCGAATGAATAAAACTGATCTGGCTCAAAACTTAAAAATTTCATCCTAAAATTGTTTTAAATCATAAATTCATGTACAGCTTCGATCACAGCGTATTTTAAGAAACTACAACTCTCTGGAACAAACCTTCCAGTCCTATAGTCATGGCCAACAATAATACCGCCCTTGGCTATTTTTAAGCGCACCACTTCTAATTCCATTTTTGCATCTTTATATTCATGGGAGGTGTCAATATGTAGTCTCCCTATTTTTAGTACTTCTTAATGTAATCCTCCCCTAAAACATCCTTCGTTCAAAAAACTCTCATTATAAATGGTGTTGTTTTAGGGGTACACATGTAAATGATATAAAGACCATACTACCAGACCATACGCATGAACTCTCTCATAATATTGCAGATAAACTTGCAATTTTAAGCGACAATTTAACATGCTGAATATATTATGCTTTACATTTTACGATTCATACTATTTAAAATATTATTTCTAACAAATTGCATGATAAATTCGTTCACAATTTTTACCATCACGTATGTGAAATATTTTTTTAATACGTTGCATGTACTGAGCAAAGCATTGACACCCTGTACTAAAGTAGCCTTCAATCCACTCAATAATTTCATCTTCTGTATTACAAACAGGTCCAAATCCATCTTTTTCATAAGAAAAATAACCTGGCCTACGATTTTGTCTCAACGAAAATTCTGCAAGACTATCAAATTGATAATATATGGTTGGTCGATGCATAAAAGCCATATCAAATGTAATGGAAGAATAGTCTGTAATTAACAGTATAGATGTTTTAAGTAGATCTTGAATGGACTCATTTTTAGGTCTTCGAATGTTTTCAGACAATTGAAATTCATTCAGGTAATCGGCAAAACCTGGATGTGGCCAAAATACTGCTTCATACTCATATTTTTGCAACAAAGCTTTAAAACGAGATGAAGAAATCAGTGCATTCCATGTTCTCGCAAAATGTGAATGAATAAATCTAGGGTTGTATTCACGTTGTTGTCCCTTACCATCCCAAGAGCCTGCAAGATCAGCTCGCCAAGTGGGCATGATAAAAAATCTTTTTTCCGGTCGGGGCACTGCGAGCAAAGCATCGTGTCTGGGCAAGCCAGAACGAATAACCTCTTTACGAGTTAACACATAGTCAGTGCTGTCATCAATTATGGAATGGTATTCATCCACTGTTGTTGTTACAAAAACATCCATGTCAATAGTGTTAATCCAGGGTGATAAATTTTCCTTTATTACTCCATGCTGTAAACTTATATACTTAAATTTTTTAAGATCTCCATAATACCTATCTTCCAGCCAGGCATAGATATAAATATCCATCTGGCTGGAAATAAGCCTGGTTGCATTAAAAAACAAAATATTATGCTCCATGCTGCCAAAAGGAATCAATCGAAAGCCTTCTTTTTGTAAGCGCGGCCAATGAGCTGATTCTTCCCTCAGGACAAACCAGGCATTTATTCCCGGTTTATTGTGCATGATCCAGCGGTATAAATGCTCTGCATTGTCATCAGCTTGTGTGTCGCGATCAATAAACATCCAGGCATTTTGAAAACGTTTTTGCATGGCAGACGACTGAGCCAGATGGCGTAAGGCACGCACATCAGCAGGAAAATTTCGATCATCAAGAGGCTTGGGAGTGAAAGAATCGCGAATTTGGCCCACATTATGATTCAAAGCAGTGGCTTGTTCGCCAACTGTTAAGGAACAATGATCTTCATCTTTTGCAGGCAATTGCAGCCAGAGAATTCTTTCAAAAATATTGTAATCTTTCCCTGTAAACACACTACAATTTTTGGTAAAGGCAGGTTCATTCAAAGCACCATCGCACATATATTTTTCTTCTGGATGCGTATCACAAAAATAATAACGTGCTCGTACAAGATTTTGTTCAACGTCAAACTTATCAAAGCGCACATTTTTATCCCAGCCCTGCTGACGAATCCTCTCATAGTGCAGGATTTGCTGGTGTTGACTCAAGATAAGACGACTGCTGGCCAAACGCTGCACCATGCTTGGGGCCGTGCTTCGAAGTGTTTGCCACAAAAGAAAAAAACCGGGATGCTTGAAAGCCATGTTTTTTTCATCTGCCAGCAAACGCTCAAATCCTTTATGCCGAGTACACACTCGTGCGGCATCACGTACTACGCGCTGTACATCATCTTCCATGCTTTTACCGTCTTGTACTTGCTTAAGAAGATGAAGAAGATAAGCAAAAAGATAGCCGTCATAAAATATGTCAGCCAGTTTTATATTGTTATTTTTTACTGACTCCTGATAAAACACATTACAGCAGCGAAAATAATTCTCATAATGCTCTGGGGTATAGCGTGTGGTGGACAGCGAATCTGTTCTTTTTATCCAATGATACACTGTATCTGGTAACCAGACCAGGCGTTGTATATGGTAAAACAAATGCGTAAGCATATAGATATCATCAGCGGTACGCATATCTTCGCCATGAAAAATATTATTTTTTTGTAAAAGTCCTGTGGGAAACAGCCAGGTCCAATGGGCACATAAAAAAGGATTGGGGCCAATGCGTTGGGCCAATGCACTGGGTTTGCAAATTTCTGGAAGATCAGGTCGTACTTCATGATTGATCAGCAAACCATCACTGGTAATTTCATTATGGCAAGCACGGACAATGGCATTGTGTTTTTTGTAGGCTGCCAAACGAACTTCCAGGGAGTTTTCTGGCAACAAATCATCAGGATCAGCAAAACAAATTGTTTCAGTTCTTGTCGAGCGAATACCTAGATTACAAACACGTCCAAGCCCCATGTTTTGAGCATTATGAAGGACATGAAAACGAAGGTCTGTACTGGCATATCCCTCAAGCATTGTTGCACTATCATCGGTGGAAGCATCATCAATAAACAGCACTTCAAAATTTTTAAAGGTTTGCAACTGTAAAGATTGTACAAAACGCGGCAGGTATTGTTGCATATTATACACAGCAACCACTACGGTAAGGGGAACAGACATGCAGACCTTCCTTGCAACATGACATCGAACAATACTGAACCTGTTGGCGGGCAACTCAAATAAGGTGAACCAAGCAATTCAGTATCGTCAAAAAATAACTTTGAAACACAGCTAAGCAATCCTTGGGCCAATAATCTTTAACGCTCCTACCACCTCAATAATACAAAATCAGGCGAGAAGAGATGACAACTCTTTGACAGAAAACAGAAGCAATCAAACAAGACAAAAAACTATGAATACTTCTGGGTAAAAAAGATGCACAGGTAGGACTTCTAGCACCAAAAAAGGGTGGACCAGGAATATCCTAGTCCACCCTTTGCTTTCTGGAGCCCACAAGCAGAATTGAACTGCTGACCTCGTCCTTACCAAGGACGCGCTCTACCTACTGAGCTATGTGGGCTTTATGGTCGGGATGAGAGGATTTGAACCTCCGGCCCCTTGAACCCCATTCAAGTGCGCTCCCAAGCTGCGCTACATCCCGTTGACCGAATGATGTTCTTAGAGATGGTACTTGGCTTTGTCAAATAGTTTTTTATAGACGCTGAAATCTCAAGCCTGTCCTATCCCTTTTAGGCAAAAAAAATACACACCACAAAAGATAGACAAATCAGGGCAGTCTTGAAACAAAAGTTAAATCAATAGGTGCAGCGTGGAAGGTTATTTACAATGCTACATTCAATGGCAAGGCTTTCATAGAAGGACTGGCAAGGAATAGAAACAGACATGGTCCCATTATTGACATGCACCATAACCGTACAATTGGGGGAAGAACAATTTAAGGACTGGACGCCATTGACAATTTCTTGGCTGATAGCCTCAAGCATACAATTCTTAAGGTTGGCTTCAGTATGACGCAGTACACTTTGACGCTTATGTTGACCAAAATATGGAATAGCAATAGCAACCAAAATACCAAGAATGGCAATCACAATGAGTAGCTCTATCAGAGTAAAACCTGACGTATCCTTCATCTGGCTCTCCTAAGACACAAGTAGCTAGTGAAAGCTACTGCAAGATAGTGACCAAACGAAAAAAAGAATTGAAATAGCTCTAACCTACTACAATGACGACAAAAAATCTATTACAAAAATATTTTTGTTATAATAGAAAAGAAAAAAGTTCTAAAAAAAAGACACTTTTCAGAACTTTTGTGACAAATTTGGGAAGTTCACCCAAAAATTGGCAAGGAGCTACCCCTTGCTGCCAAAGAAATTAAAAAGCCTGCCATACAATCTTGATACCTATACCCAAGAGGATGAGTCCACCCAGGGCTTCAGCTCTAGGGGCCAGACATGCTCGATGTCCAATGCTACGACCAAGGTACAGACCTGTAGTGGTGAACAGGGAGGCCACAAGAGCAATAATACACGCTGGTCCCCATACCGGGATGTGCAAAATAGCCAAGGTCAAACCCACAGCCAAAGCATCAATACTGGTTGCCACGGACAACATAATCAGTCGCTTACCTGTGGTTGGATCTTGAGCTGTGCCCTGCTCGCAACCCAGAAAACTTTCCCAAAGCATTCGGCCACCAATATAAAAAAGAAGCCCACAGGCAATCCAGGGCCCAAAACGTAAAAAACAGTTGTGCAGGGTCTGTCCACCAAGCCAACCTAAAATAGTCATAAGTCCCTGAAAAAAACCAAAATGCCAGGATAATCGAAAATTCTGGCGTCTGGAAACTTCTTGAAGAGTCAACCCTGTGCCCAAGGCTACAGCAAAGGCATCCATGGCCAGGGCAATGGCCAAAAATAGGATCTCAAGGAAAGACATAGTTTTTCCAGGTTAGAAATAATTTCAAGAACATGTGGGATTACAGGCCAGCCAGGGGCAAAAACTCAAAGCTTGGGTTGTCAGAGCCACGCCTCCTTCACATAATTCGTGCATGATGAGAGGTGCAAGCACCCTAAGCCCTGGGGCACCATTCTTTAC
>JAAYGN010000022.1 GCA_012727715.1 Desulfovibrionales bacterium
GCCTGTGACCGTTTGGGATATGCCACCTCCTTTGTGCAGTTGCCCAGCCAGGAAATAGGAAGTCAGGAGTTTGTGGAGACCATTTTATCTGAAGTTCTGCGTTTCAAGCCTGATTATGTTTTGACCATCAATCACCTGGGCGTGGACAAAGAAGGGGTGCTTACCGATCTTTTAGCTCGACTGGAATTACCTCTAGCCTCGTGGTTTGTGGATAATCCTCATCTTATCTTATATTTCTATAAAAATTTGGCCTCAGATTGGATGAGCATTTTTACCTGGGACGCTGACAACTTGCATTCTTTACACAACCAGGGTTTTAAAAATGTTGTTTACTTACCCTTGGCCACAGATCCCCATCGTTTTGCCATGCGTCCGACCAGCATAACCCGGGATCTCGCTTTTGTCGGCAATTCCATGGTCTATAAGGTGCGTGACAAGCTGGAGCAATACGAGTTTCCGCCCTTGCTTATCAAAGATACTCCACGCCTTGGTCAGGCATTCATGGAAAGTGGGGTGTTCTCTGTGAGCGATTTTTTGCAGCAAGATTATCCCAAACACTATCGTCTTTTTGCCGATATTCCAGACATTGAAACGCGCCTGGGCTATGAAGCTATGATCACCTGGCAAGCCACTCTTATGTATCGTTTACAACGAGTCCAGGCCCTGCTTTCTTTTTCTCCCACTATTGTTGGCGATACAGGCTGGTTTGAGCTTCTGCCCCAAAAGGGTTGGTCCTATCATGCAGAACTGAACTATTATAGTGACCTGCCTATTTTTTACCCAGCGACACGCATCAACTTTAATTGCACCAGCCAACAAATGAAGGGGGCTGTCAATCAGCGTGTCTTTGATGTGCCGGTGTGTGGTGGATTTTTACTCACAGATTATCGCCGCCAAATGGAACAACTTTTTGAGCTGGGCCAGGAAATGATCACCTATAATGAAGTTGAAGAAATTCCGGACCTGGTGCGTTACTACCTTGCCCATGATCAAAAACGAAAAAAAATAATCCAGGCCGGCCGCAAACGAATTTTAGCCGAACATACCTATGACCAGCGCCTTATTTCTCTGACCCAGACCATGCGAGAAATGTATCGTTAACCCATGAAACCCATTTTGGTTATCCAAATGCAGCGCATGGGGGATTTGATTTTGACCTTCCCCCTCTTGCTCTGGTTGCAGCGCACCTATCCTGGCCATCCTTTGTGGGTCATGGCTGAGCCACAATTTGCCCAGCCTCTCAAAACTATTGGACCAGAAGTAGTATATTTGCACCCTCATGATCAGCCCAGAATTATGCATGAAGGTTTTGCCCTGATCATTAATTTGAGCCATCGACCAGAAAGCCACATATTGGCAGGTCGCCTCAATACTGAACAACTTGTGGGCAGATATAGCCGTGATGGTGTAACCCATGTGGCCGGAAACTGGCAAGAATACCGGGCTTCTGTGGTACACAATAACCGGCATAATCGTTTCCATTGGGCTGATTTAAATGCTTTGGATGTTATTTCCTTGGACACCATTGCCAAAACCACTTGGCCGCCACCACGAACCCTGGCTCGCCACGAACACCAAATCGGACTTTTTTTGGGGGCTAGCGCACCAGACAAAAGACCTACTCCTGTTTTTTGGGCAAACCTGATCAACGATCTGGAAAAACGAGCTTTTGTCCCTATTTTGTTGGGAGGTCCGGCAGAACGCGACTTATGCACAGAAGTACAGCGTTTGTCCGCTCGCCCGGTGGCCACTGCCTGCGGTCGCTTGAGTCTGGACAAGTTAGCATTCTTTGGTCAGGAACTGGCAGCCATGATTACTCCAGATACTGGCCCCATGCATCTGGCAGCCTGGTCTGGTCTTAAAGTTCTCAATCTGTCCATGGGTCCGGTACATGCCTGGGAAACAGGCCCATATCAGCCTGGCCATGTGGTAATCCGTAGTGCACGGGATTGTGTGGGCTGCTGGCATTGTCGCTTTGAAAGTCCTCGGTGTCAGGAGGATTTTACACCAGCTCGCATTGCAACAGTGTTATCCATTATGCTTAAAGATGGGCCACAGCGTTTAGCTGGTTTACAATTACCAGGGTTGGAAATTGCTCTAACCAGTCGCAACCAGGGTCTGTTTCATCTGGACTTCTTGTCCTCTCGTGCCAAGATTGGGCAACTTTTGGGAGCTTATTGGCATTATTTTTGGCAAGAAGCTTTTGGCATGGATCAAGAAAAATCTTGCCGCATGGTTTGGAAAAAAATCCAAGCCAACCATGAGCCGCTGGCAGCAAGTTTTAGGGTTATATCCTTAACCTTTTTAAAATCTTTGACCGGGACCGGTAATACGCAATTAGCTCTGGATGCTTGGAATACCTTGCCCCCCATGATTCGCCCTTTATCTGGCTATATTTCTCTACACCTGGCCAACCATGACTTCCATCTTTCCAGCCGCAAACGTGCACTATTCTTGGCGGAAAAACATCTTTCCTTTCTCTCCTAGAAATTTCCTTTTTGAGTCTTGGCCCGCCTTTTGATTATGTTCTCCATCAGGAGGATAATCATGCACTTTTTTCCCCCCGTTGTTGGACAGGAACGTTCTACCCATGACTTTCTGAACCTTACGGCTTTGTCTGAAAAGCAGAAAAATTCTGAGTTTTCCAGCCTGCTCACGAGCTACATGGATGATTCTGAAATATTGGAGAAGAACGTTCTTGCAACCTATGATCAGCCTTGGGAAGACCCGGAAAGCTTGAATGGTCAGGCTATAGAGTCTCCTCTTCATCAAGAGCTGAATACAGAAGCTCAGCTCAGCACAAACCATGAATGCCTAGAAGACGAGTCCGACCGCACTTGCTCTCAAACGGTAATTTCTGCCGCTTCTCCCGAAAACCAAAATGAGCATATCCAGAAATTAAAGACAGATATCGTCATGGCAAGTTCAGATAGTTCGACGAAAGAAGCTATCTTGGGCCATGATGAAGTCCGAAATGAGCAGCTGGACCGTCTGGTGCTTAACTTGGAGAGAATTCTCACTGCCATGGACAGTAAAAATGGTCATGACGCTGGTTCTGTTCAGATCAAATCACAATTGGTCCAGCTTCAAGACTTGGCCCAGAAAATTACCCAAGCTGAACCAGAAAAAAAATTAGCTTTGCAACAGGAGCTGGCAACAAAAGTTCAAGAGCTCACCAAGGTCATGGGTTCAGCCCATACTTCAATCCAAAGTGAGAACTCTGACCTTAAGACTATTAATCAAAAGCAGACCCTGGCACCAGTAATTCACGAATTTCATGCTCTGGTCAAAACTTTGGAAGGCGACAAAGCATTGGATGCCCATAGCAATACCAAGGATGCAAACTCCAAAGTAAATCCAAAACAAAAAACCATGTCATCAACTGAGGGCATTTCTTCTAAAGCCTCACAAAACAAGCAAGCCAGCATCAATATAAAAGAAGATTTGAAAAGAAGCGCAGTCTTTGAAGTAGAACAAAAAGACGTAAGCCGTGCTCATAAAGAGATACAAACTGAAGAAAAAAGACAGGCCCAGGGTCAAAGCAGCCAGGACAATACTGTTACCAACTCATCATCGTCGCAAAAACATGGTCTGACAACGCAACATACTCGCGATACAGGGAAAGATTTACCTGGTGCCCAGAGAGCAGGGACGGACCATGAAAACGAGACGAGCCTGAATCCGCACATACAATCTCGGAACCCAAAAAATGAAAATACAACGGGGAAATCTTCTACCCAGAACAAAAACAACCAAAACTTTGAACGTCCCAAAGATGGTCTTTTATCACATACAGATTCCAGCACGGGTAATACAGGTAAGACCAGTTCCCAATCTTTTATAGAAACAACCCTGGCTGGACAGCACGCTGGAGAGCAAAATTCTACTACGGGAAAAAGCACTTCAGCACCAACCCCACAGGCTCGCCATGCCGAAGTGCTACGCCAAGTGGAAAACGGTGCGTTCAGAAATTTGGGCCAGGGCAACAAACAATTGGTTATTCGCCTGGATCCCCCGGATCTGGGTCGAGTCAGCGTCATTTTGCAAGTTCGGGGCAAGGAGTTGCAAGCTGTCTTGCGCACAACTCACCAAGAAACTTCCCATGCCTTACAGGACCAACTTGGCCAATTACGTACCCAACTGGAAGACCAGGGACTCAGGGTATCAAGGCTAGAAGTACAGACCCAGCTTGCGGACTCCCAAACAGAAAGTGGCTGGCATGGCACAGAGCAACACAACAGGTTTCAGGAACATCGAGAAATGTCCCTGACCTCAAATCGTTTACGCTCGTTGGGACGCTCAAAAGAATTGGTCCAGGACGTGCAAAGTACTCCACATAGGGAAAATATTTCCCCACATGGTTTAGATATCTTTGCATGAGGTAAAACGATTATGATTGACCAGATTCTACAGCAACAAGGTGGATTTTACGGTACAGACCAGACCAAAAAAAATGATGCCCTGGGCAAAGATGCCTTTTTAAAGCTTCTGGTGACCCAGCTTCAGCACCAAGATCCATTAAATCCTCTTGATGACAAAGAATTCATTGCTCAGTTAGCTCAATTTTCCAGCCTGGAGCAAATGACCAATGTTGCTGATGGCATCAAAGCTCTGACCGAAAAAACAGCTCAGCAAGATATGCTTAGTGCGGTCAACTATATTGGTAAAAATGTAACGGCCTCTGGCAGTACCATGACCAAGATTGGCAATGCCACCACTCCGGTATTTTTCACCCTCTCGGACACTGCCGCCACGGTGTATGCCAATGTTTATGATGACAATAATAATCTGATCCGCACAGAAAAATTTACCTCCATGCAGGCTGGTGAATTTCAGTTCACCTGGGATGGGACAGACTATAACGGCCAGATGGTACCCAACGGACAATACCATGTGTATTTTGGAGCGGAAAGCCCCACAGGATCAGCTGTTTTTGTTGACACAGAGGTTAGCGGTACCATCACCGGTTTGGAACAAAGCAATGGGGCCACATATTTCCAACTCGCAGATGGACGTAAAATAAATTTTAACGATATTAGAAAAGTAGTTCAGCCTATGGTAAGTGATCAGGATTGATCATTATCATGCTAGAATGAGGAGGTAAATATGGGTTTATCAGCTGCAATGTATTCCGGTACCAGTGGTTTAAAAGTCCATGGTGAAGACATGACTGTTATTGGTAATAACATTTCCAACGTATCCACCATTGGTTTTAAAGGCTCACGTATGTATTTTGAAGATGCCATGAGCCAGGCCATTACTACTGCGGCAGGCACAGGACAGGTTGGTCGCGGTGTAGCAGTGGGTGCGGTCATGGGTGATTTTTCCCAGGGGTCTTTGGAAACAACCACAGAAGCAACCGACTTGGCCATTGGTGGCAATGGATTTTTTGTTGTCTCTCCGGCAGGGGAAGAAATTAACTACTATACCCGTGCAGGAAATTTTCGCTTTGACCAAGACGGATATCTCATTGACCCTCACGGGTACCGTGTTCAAGGCTGGGAAGTACTACAAGAAAGTACCAGTGCTGTGGCGCAAGATAGTACTACGCAGGAAATCAGTACTGGAGTAAAAATCAAAGGGGTACCAACAGATATCAAGTTGGAAAACTTTCAGTCTCCTCCACAGGAAACCAGCCGTATTGATATGATTGTCAATGTGGACTCCAAATCTGAAGACCGATCTACGGATGATATAAATCCTTTTACAGCCTTGTTTTCCACCTATGATGGAACAAAAAGTGAACCTTTAGGTGACTCGACGTACGCCTATCAATCAACAATAAAAGTGTATGACCAAAATGGCACTGCTCATACCTTGTCGGTCTATATGGATCCAGTCAATCACGAGGATGTTGCCAATGAAGCAGGAGGAAAACGGCATTGGGAATATATCATTACCGTACCTCCCAATGAAGATAAGCGTGAATTTTGGGATGGAACTAACGAAGAAAAACGTGGCATCTTAATGGCAGGCACCTTGATTTTTAACGCCTCGGGTGAGTTAGAAAACATGTCTGCCTTTACTCTTAATAATACTGGAGCTAATCCATCTAATATGAATGATTGGAGATTAGCTGAATTTTCACAAAATGGGTACCCCATCTGCACAGCCAATTTTTTGGGTGCTGATGATGCCAGTGTCGTCACTGGTGATGAAGCCAAAAATATTGAAATTAACTTTGGCCTGCGCAATAAAGCTACAGTGTGGTCTAACCCTACTACTACTATGGCTAATCTGCCTACTGATCCCAATATTAATACAGCCGCTCTTGATGCCATTCCTGGCATGGGAGATACTGAAATCAGCGCTTTATCCACCACCAGTTATGCTTCGGGATCCACTACTATTTTTCAATCACAAAACGGATATACAGCAGGATTTTTACAAAATATTTCTGTGGGCCGAGACGGAGTACTTACTGGGCGATACTCCAATGGCCAGGTTTTACAACTTTTTGCCCTGACTCTGGCTACATTTAATAATAATTATGGTCTTTATCGCGAAGGAGGCAATCTCTTTTCTGAAACCAGATCTTCAGGGCCAGCTCTGACCGGGCTAGCCAATACCGGTGATAAAGGCAGTATTGCTTCCAACTCTTTGGAGCAATCCAACGTGGATCTGGCCACAGAATTTGTTAAGATGATCACCACGGAAAAAGGCTTTCAGGCCAACTCCAAAACCATCACTACTGTCGATCAGATGCTCACTGTTTTAATACAACTCAAGCGATAGTCAGGACTACACGAACAAACGAGCCTAAAGCCCGGAATACCCATGTATCCGGGCTTTTCTATTGCTTACATGACCTTGTTCAAAAAAAGACCAACCATCTGCTCAATGGATACTGCTAAGGCCAGCATTTCATCAGCTGGAATTTTTCTAATCAATTTATCTGTTTTTGGATCTCGAACTTCCACCTGAATGATATCTGTCTGTTCATCTATATTGAATTTAAGATTGACGCCCAAGGACCCCAAATAATTTTCCACTGCATCGGTCATATTATTTAATTTTTGCAAAGAAAGACTTGTCGTGGCGTGCTGATTACCTGTGTTCAGTGCCGGTACATCCTGGCCTGGAAAAACAGGAAATATTTTATCGACATAGGCGCGATGTTGATCGACATTTTCCAGTTGAAGCATCGTGTCCGAAGATTCAGGGACAAGAGAGGCGATTTTCATGGCAGAAGCCTCCGCTAAAAATTTTACTACAACCAAATAATCGGCAGAAGCACAGATTACTTTAGGGGCACACTCATTACATTAAAATTATTGTGCGGAAATTTTGACCGCCTTATCTAAAAACAGTACCGTTCATTAATATAACATGCTGTGATAACAATATTATTTTTATTTGGCACCATGTATGCTTTAATATTCACACACTTACTGAAGGAGGTAAAAACGTATGTCTTTGGTCATTAATAACAACTTGATGGCGCTCAATGCCGCCAGAAACTTGTCCCAGTCCTATGGTAATCTGGCAGTATCAACCAGGCGTCTTTCTTCAGGACTTCGGGTTGGCACTGCTGCAGATGATGCTGCTGGTTTGGCTATCCGCGAGCTCATGCGCGCAGATATCGCCTCCCTGCATCAGGGTGTGCGCAATGCCAATGATGCCATTTCCATGATCCAAACCGCTGATGGTGCCTTGCAGGTCATTGATGAAAAACTCATTCGCATGAAGGAACTGGCTGAACAGGCTGCCACAGGTACCTATGGTTCGGCACAGCGTCTGATCATTGACTCGGAATATCAACAAATGGCCTCGGAAATTACCCGAATCGCCAATGCCACAGACTTTAATGGCATGTATCTGTTAAATGGCAACCTCTCCAGCCTCACTCACGATGGTAGTGGTCTAAATTCCACGGGGAAAATGAAAATTCACTTTGGCACAGGCAACTCCTCAGCCGAAGATTATTACTACATTACCATGGGTGATGCACGGGCAGAAGCCCTCGGTGTAGGCAATGCCAACGGTGGTACGCCGGGTCATTCCATTTCCACCCAGGAAGGGGCACAGCAAGCCCTGGATGCTATTAATGCAGCCATTGTCTCCAAAGATAATATCCGCGCTCACTTGGGTGCCATTCAGAACAGGCTGGAAAACACCATTACCAACCTGTCCATTCAGGCTGAAAATCTGCAAGCAGCAGAATCCCGAATTTCTGATGTGGATGTGGCTTTGGAAATGACTGCTTTTGTACGGAACCAAATTTTAACCCAAGCCGCAGTGGCCATGTTGGCCCAGGCCAACCAATTGCCGCAAATGGCCATGCAACTTATGCAGGGATAATAGTGGTATTGGCGATGATCAAAGACTGGGCCGGAGTCTTGTGCTCCGGCTTTATTCCCCCTCAGTCCAGATCAATTTTCGCCCTGATCTATACTTTCTGCTTCCTCGAAAATCTTGGCCTGAAGGAGAATGATGGCTTGAGCAGCTGCTCCTTGTTCTGCCTTACGTACACTGCTTTCGGTCCACTCTACTTGCGTGTTATCGGGAAGAGTCAGACCAATTTTATACTGTTTGGCGTGTTCTGGGCCAAAGCTGCCCAATAAGGTGTACGTTGGTCGTGTTTTCCAGACTCGTTGGGTCAGCTCTTGCAAACGACTTTTAGAGTCTCTAGGACGAAAAGTTTCCGGGGGCAGAGGCCAATTATCTTGATACAAAAACTTGACACATTGAGAGACAGCCTCCAGGCCACCATCAAGAAAAATAGCCCCCAGAATAGCTTCCAGACCATCACTGAGCATGGAATTTTTATCTCTTCCACCCTGATTTTCTTCCCCCTTCCCCAAGAAAAGATATTGTCCCAGTCCAATCTTTTTAGCCATACCTGACAATGCTGCTTCGCTTACCAAAGAAGAACGCATTTTGGTCAAATGTCCTTCCTGGGCATGAGGAAAACGCTGGAACAATTCATGAGAAATTGCTAGTTCCAAGACAGCATCTCCTAAAAACTCCAGGCGTTCATTATGTTCACCGCCATGTTCATTAGCATAAGAGGTATGAGTAATTGCTTGAATTAAAAGCTTGACTTGCCCAAATTCATAATGGATTACATTTTGTAATGCCTGCAATATATCCTCTGGAATTTCCTGAAACATCAAGGTTCTCCATGCGAGACATTCATCTTTACGCCTTATTCAATCCCCAAGCCATTGCGGTTATTGGCACGTTCCATGAGATAAATGGAGAAAGCTCTTCCGCCGCAGACCACCTCATTGTGTCCAATCTAAAAAATTGGGATTATCAGGGTACAATTATCCCCGTCAAATGGGATGGCCTGACTGAAAATACATCCTTGGTAAATGTACCTCATGAATTAGCCATTGTTTGCCTTCCACCAGAACAAGTTTTGGATGCCTTGATCTGGAGCACTGCCCAAGGGGTACGGGCTGCCATTATCACCTCTGCAGGCTTTCGAGAGATCGGTGGTAAAGGCTATTATCTGGAAGAAGCTATTCTCCATCTTGCCCAACAAAAAAACCTCACCCTTCTTGGCCCCAATTGTCTTGGTATCGTGTCTTGGACCATAGGCATGAATGCTTCCCTGATTTCCCAACTACCAGGAAAAGGAAGTATCTCCTTCTTTTCTCCGTCGGGATCCATGGGTCAGGCTATTTTGAGTTGGGCAAAAAATGAAAATCTTGGCTTTTCCAAATTTGCCAGCCTGGGAAATCGAGCTGTTATTGACGAAGCCTCCATGCTCCAATTTTTAGCTGACGACCCCGACACTTCAGTAATCATTGGCTATTTGGAGGGTATGAATAGTGGCCGTCGATTTGCCCGGATCAGTCAGACCATAACCCGTCAGAAACCAGTAATCATGCTCCAAGCAGGAATGACCACCACAGGACGTAAGGCCATTTCTTCCCATGTTGGAGCTCTGACCGGATCTGAACAGGCGTATCAGACGGCTTTGAAGCAGGCCGGAATTATTTTGGTGGATAACTTATCCTCACTTTTTGATCTAGCCCGCATCTTTGGAACCCAATCTTTGCCTCAAGGCCCCAACGTGGTCATCCTCACCAATTCGGGCGGTGCTGGAATTTTGGCTGCTGATCATATAGCCCAAACCCGGCTTAACTTATCCCGTCTGACAACTGACACTACTGCACAACTTAACGTCATTTGCCCAGCACATACTTCAGCCACAAATCCCGTGGACTTGGGCATGTCCACAACACCTGACCAATACGGACGAGCATTACAATATATCGCTCAAGACCCACATGTTGATATGGTCTTGGTAGTCATTACCCCAGGACTGGGTATTAATATCCCTGCTATTGCTGAAAAACTGGTGGCTGTTTCTGAAACAACAAATTGCCTGATAGCTATTTGTTTGCTTGGCCAAGATGCTATGACCACAGAAAAACAATTTTTCCACCACCATGGTTTGCCTTGTTATACCAACCCCCAAGCGGCTTTAACCAGTATGGAGGCAATGTTTGCCTATACTCAATGGCAGGCCAGGCCGTATCCCGTTGAAGTCTGCTATCGTCGGGATAAAGCCAAAGCAGAATATTTCTTGAATGACTGCCGCGATACCGGACGAACAGAAATTTTTGGCCTGGAAATTTTGCCGCTCCTCCAAGCCTATGAACTACAAGTGCCTCAAACAGAGCTTGCCCGCACCAGCCGCAGTGCCGTCAAAATTGCTAAACGCATAACCTTTCCTGTGGTACTTAAAATCGCATCCCCTTTTATAAAATATAAACGAGATGTTGATGGAGTGGAAAGTAACCTACATTCCCCCGAAGATATTCGCCAAGCCTTTGTAAGACTGACTTCCCAAGCACAACGCTTACGCTCTGAAGTATTTATTTCTGGATGCTTGGTACAAAAAATGATAGAAAATGTGGGCCTGGAGATCTGCATTCAGGTGCAACGTGACCCAAGATTTGGCCCCCTAATTCATTTTGGAGTACCAGAAGGGCCTCTGGAAAATTTACAAAATTTTGCTTCACGTCTGGCCCCTTTATCATTGGATGATACCGCAAGCATGATGCGTGAAATACGTCTATTTTCCAGAGTCAAACAAAAGCGTGGTCGAAATTCACTAGACTTTCAAGCTGTGGAAGATGTACTCCTGACCATATCGCAGCTGACTCTTGATTTCCCTGAAATTCACACTCTTGAATTTGATCCTATTTTGGTTACACCTCGAGGTGCTTGGGTGGCAGGAGCCCGGTTGACTCTTGACTCCAAAGACTAAGTTGGCGAAGCCTATACACGACACAAACACCAATCAACAATTATCCTGATCAGGAGGAAATATGGTTGGAATTTATATTGGAGCTACGTCTGGATACTCTGGCAAAAATATGATTGCCATGGGCATTGGACTTAAATTGCAAAAGGAAGGGTATCGGGTTGGCTATATGAAACCTGTAGGCGCCCTGCCCCAAGAAAAAGATGGTATTATGGGTGATGAAGATGCGTTCTTTGTCCAGGGAATTTTAGGGGTACATGAAGATCCAACTTTGGTCACTCCAGTGGTAGTAGATCAGGATTTTAAGATTAAGGCCTTTACTGGCAAATGTGACGACCTGATGCCGCGTATAAAAACAGCATATGAACAATTGGCTAAAGACAAAGATGTGATGATTGTTGCTGGATCTGGGAGTATGTATTCAGGAAAATACAGCAATGTGGACGGCATCAATGTGGTCAAAGCTTTAGGCATTAAAGCCATTGTAATAGATCGTCATATTAAAGAGCTTAATTATGACTACTTAATAGCCATGAAAGAGCAGCTGGGAGAACACCTTTTGGGCGTACTCCTTAACGATATTCCGCCCGCTTTCAAGGAAGAGCTGGACACATTGATTCATCCTTTTTTGGAAAGTAAAGGGATAAAGGTCTTGGGAAAAATCCCCAGTGATCCCCTCATGGGAGCTATCAAGGTGGCAGATTTGGCCGATCGTCTCGGCGGGCGCATTGTCACTGCTCAGGACAAATCTGGGCGAGTTGTAGAAAATTTTCTTATTGGGACCATGCAGGTTGAAAACTTCATGACCCATTTTCGTAAAAATAAAAAGTCTGCAATTATTGTCGGTGGAGACCGTTCTGATGTGCAGCTGGTCGCCTTGGAAGGACAATGCCAATGTTTGGTCTTAACGGGAAATCTCTATCCCAACGACATTATTATGACCAGGGCTGAAGTGCTGGAAGTGCCCATTGTTATTGTGCGTGACGACACCTTTACTGTGGCCAAAAAAATGGAAACAATCCTTTCAAGGCATAAATTGCGGGATGTAATTAAAATTCAACATGGCTCGCAACTGGTTAGTTCCATTATTGACTTTCAATATCTTAAGGAAAACTTGGGTATCTAAAGAAATTGCAATTGTTCGGCCTTCCGGGATAACCAACTTCTCACCACACCACATAAGCTCATGGCAGGATACCCTGCCATGAGCTTATTCTTTGGAAATAGCCTCCACAGGGCAAAGATCAATAGCTTCATCAACACAATCATCGGTGGAATCGGGTGCGGTAACCATCGCTTTTTCCTCATCATCCATCATGGCAAACACGTCTGGACACACTTCCACACAAGATCCACAACCAATACATTCATCATGATCAATAACAATAGCCATAGCTCCTCCGAGGGTTGATGTTTTCAGTTCTCTTTTTATACCCATCTTAACTCCGGATCAAGGCAAAATATCTTTATGAGTACTACTACTTTGGCACGGATCTGGCTTATTCCTATTTGGAGGTATCCATGCTTAAACCAAAACCACAAGTCATTCGCCAGGCCCTCTGGCGTGTTGCTAGCCCTGCTCTAGTTCAGGATCCCCAAAGCCAGAGACAAGATATTTCTGAAAACGCAACAGAACTGCCTCCTGACCTCAAGGAAGCTACCTCTATCGACAGCCAATATTTTGACATTTTTTCTAGGCCTGTACCCCCTCGCTCAGCGAGCTGGTCTATCTGGTGGTCTGACTTAATGATGACCATGTTCATTATGTTTGCAGCGTTGTATGCTTTTCAAATACCCAAAACATCCTTGCCCGTGCACTCTGATCCAGTCCTCTTGGCTCAGGCAACGTCAGCAAAAACCTTACTGTCTGCAGACCCCATATTAGACCGTATATATGGTCAGCTGGCTGCAACCATTAAACGCTTTGAACAGGAAACCATGTTTACTTTGCACTTGGTTCCAGACTCGGCCATTCACCTGATTATTCATGGCAATACTCTTTTTTCTCCTGGTGCAAAAAAAAATAACACCTCGCTTCATCTTTGTTTGCAGGAATTGGCTCTGATTATGAGGAGTTCACCTTATGATCTCGCTGTCATTGGTCACGCATCACCATATGAAGCTCAAGCTAAAAAAACTGATGCCTGGACACTATCTGTCAATAAGTCCAGCGCAGTACTTGCCTATCTGACACAACAGGCAAGTTTTCCTTCTCACCGTATCTATATAGTGGGCTATGGGGACCAGCGACCCCTTGGCACATCTGTGGAACTTGCCCAAGGCCACGAAGATGGTCGAGTTGAATTGGTACTAAGCACTGTCAATACGACAGCCCCGCTCCCGCATCCTCAAGAATCCGAGCAGGGGTTTAGGCAATGGCTGGCAGCCTCGACTCAAGGAGAATAACAATGGATAGAAAATCTCTCGTTGGGCTTATCTTATGTGCTATAATTTTTGCTGCTGGCTTTGCAGCAAGCGGGGATGTGACTCGTTTTTTTAACCTAGCCGGACTTTTGGTTGTTGTGGGTGGCAGTTTTGGTGCTGCTATTGCCAGCTTTCGTATGCCTCGACTCATGCTGGTGTACAAGGTACTGCGTAATTCCTACCGGGCCAAAATGAAAGAACCCTCCGAAATTGTTGAAATTTTGGTGGACCTGTCCGTAAAAAGCAAAATTAAGGGATTGCACACTCTGGTAGAAGATGAACGAGAAATCTCCATTATCTATTTACGACGTGCCTTAGGCCTTCTGGTTGACAACTACTCCAAGGCTCAAATTGAGGATATCTTAAATACTGAAACGTTTTTCTTCCGTCAGCGTCGCGATGAGTCAGAACGTGTTTTGCGCATTATGGCTGAAATCTGCCCAGCCATTGGACTGGCTGGCAGTGTTATCGGTCTTATTGGTATGCTCTCAGGTGTTCATGATACAGCTATTGTGGTAGCCACCATACCCATTGCCCTGACCTCTACCCTGTATGGTATTATTTTAGCCAACTTCGTATTGCTCCCCATGGCTGCACGCATCAGGGAAGTAACCGATCATGAGTTATTACTGCAAAAAATTATTACAGAAGGTATCAAGGCTATTTTAAGTGAAATCAATCCCAGAATTTTGGAGGTCAAACTCAAGTCTTTTCTCACTCCTGCCGAACGTACCGGACAGCTGGTGTCTTTGGCACGCATTAAGGAACGCTTTCAACTCGGCGATGAAGAAGAAACCAAAAATGAAGAAAAAGCTGACCAAGTCTCTGCCGGAGATTCGCTACCTGCTCCAGAACTGATGGGTACAAGTCTGTAAGGATAATTTTACGATGCAACTAACCTTCGTAGGAGCATGTCACGATCAACAACACCCAGGAGTCGATGCTGATGATCCGCGATAACTAGGCGTTTTTGCTCAGATTCAACAAGAATATCAATCAATGTAGCCAAGGTCGCCTCTGGGCCTGCTGTAGCCAAAGATACCTGCATGACATCACTGGCTTTTCCTTCCAAAAAATTGTCAACTTTTTCTCTTTGCGTCAAAGCGGTCACCAAACGAGCAACTACTGCGGGTGAATCATTCTCCACCACTCTTCGTAACATATCCCCATCATGAATAATACCCATGATGGTTTTATGTGCATCAATAATCACCACCAAGCGCAAAAATGATCCAGTCAGCATATTAAGGATAGAGGACAGGGGCTCATCAGGTCCTGCTACAGGGACATTGGTATACAAGATTTCTTGGGCAGTAGTTGTAATCCCGGGGGGCAAAATATCCAAATGAGCAGCCACAGCCCCCAGGCGACTAAGAGCCTTCAAAATATCTGTCCGGCTGACAATACCGGCCAAGGCCCCATTATCAGCCAGTACAGGCAAACGCTTTACATGCTCATGAACCATAATGGATAAAGCATCGTCCATTGTGGCTTTCATGTTCAAAGTTATGGCCGGAGTGGTCATGATGTCTTTGGCGACCAAGGTACCAAGGTCCAGGCTATGTTCCTGAGTACCACGTAAGGTTGCTGGCAAACGTCCCTGCATATCCAAGCGTAAAGGCATGTTCGCTCGGCTAAGGAGATCTCCTCCAGTAATAATGCCTAACACCCGATTCTCGTTTATCACCGGGACAGCTTTAATTTCCCGGCGCAAGAGCAAGCTGACCACATCAGGCAGCGCAGCATCCAAATCAACTGTCGCTACGGCCTCGGTCATGATGTCTGAAATGGACACTGGCAAGTGAAAAAAACCTTGTCCTTTTTGAACAATGATTGAACCTTCAGGGATTAAATCTTGTAAGGTAGGCAAGAAAACATCAATACGCGAAGCAATGTCCACGATTTCCATAACTAATGGCAGATCTGGGGGAGAAGTGCGCAAAAAACCTGCTGATTGCAATAAGTTTTCAAGTCCAAAGCCAGCACAACTTCGATAAACTGCCACATGAGCTATGCCCTGAGTATGTGCTGCATTAATAATCACTTCATAAAGAGGCTGCCCCTGATGCCGGGATCCCTCCCTTAAAAAAATTTTTAAAATCTGAATATCAAGCAATGTAGTCATGTACTTTAGCTTCCTTCCCTCCCTCAAAAAATGGGGCTTTACGGTGAAGATTGATAAAATATGCTTAATACTACCGAGTTAGAAAGGCGATGTCATCCATCCTGAACCCTTTGGCAACCTCAACCGACAAAGGGTATCTCCCCATAAATTTTGAACCATCCAGAAGCTAATCCTTAAACTCATGCCGACTTGCGCTGAAGAGGTACGTTAACTCCACGTTATTATAAAAATAGGGTCATGACTAGGACAGAGGGTTTTCTCTGCACATTTTTAAGACTATTTTGTACAAATCTTCGTGCCTATGATTAAACCGAAATTCGCATTCCTTCAAATAGAAAGTATGTTTTTGCATCTCCCTGAAACGAACCAGGCGAGTCTTGGCGTAGGCCCAAAAGCTTTCTATCCCATTAATGTGGCTATGCTTGTTGGCAAATTCATTTTCTCTGTGTTGCACTCGGTTTGGTGCCATAAATAAAGATTTAGCAGCACCATCACGCGTGTCTGGCAAAGTGTGACCAATTTGACTAAAAAAACAGAGCGGGCTTACGAAAAACAAAAAACCATATCTCAGCTATACGTTTCTCTGATGCAGATACTTGGTAAATCATGAACCACTTCATATATGAGGAAAAAAAATGAAAACTTCGGCTCGCAACATGTTTGTCGGTCAAATCAGTGCTCTCCGTGAAAGCACTATTTTGAGTGAAATTGAGATAACCACGGCCACAGGACTCAAAGTTGTCTCCATCATTACTCAAGAGAGTTTCACAAATCTTAATTTGACCATGGGCATGACGGTCATGGCGATAATTAAAGCACCCTGGGTGGTGTTGGTCAAAGACGAATCAACCCTTAAAACCAGTGCCCGAAACATGTTTTGTGGACAAATTTCAGCCCTGCGTACAGATCAGATTATGGCAGAAGTTGTGATTGATTTACAGGAAGGCACCAAGATTACCGCTCTTATTACCGAGGAGTCAGCCAGGAAATTAGACCTCAAAATTGGTGGTCATATTTGTGCCATGGTCAAGGCCTTCTCCGTGATTTTAACCGTTGGGTAAGCTTACTTGCTACAGGGACAAAACCGTTCCCAATGCATGAGCGCTGCGGCACCGGCAATGGTGGTTCCGTAAAAAACAATCGGAATATCCACTAAAAACTGGTCAATGGTGCCATTGGCCAAGGTTGTGCCTGTGACCAAAAGTATATCTGCCCAGGCCAGCACATCATGGTAATCTATTCCATCTTCAATAAGAGCTCCATGTTTGACCTGACCGATATTATCAGGATCCAAATCCAAAACACGGAGGACAAATTCTTTACTCAAGGCTCCGATCATGGCCGGTTGATAACCAATCATGCCAATTTTAGGTTGGCCATATTTTTCCCGAATATAGCCAACAATCTCCTGGGCACAATCTCCCGGCCCACGATCTTTGCAATGCAGAGTGCCCTGAGCCTGATCTAAGTAGCTCATAACAGCGTTCAAGGTGGCCACAAAGACAGCCCTGGACCGTAAATCAGCCAAGTCTAAAGCAGAAATCGTAGCTAACGTTCCCTGATAATTGCCATAGGTATCGGTGAACGCCTGACCTTTAGCTCCTTTAAAACGGGCTTCCATAAGCTTTTCCTTGCCCTTTTGAATGGGGAAATCATCTCCCTGTGGATGACCAATGGCTTGTTCCACACTTAAAGGTGCGGCCACAACCTCAATGATCTCATCCATAAGGCCGGCTTTTCTCCAGGTCTCAATGGCCAAGGAGCGTACTTTTTCAAGAGTATGCATAGCGATCTCCATTTTTAGATAACAGACAAACGTTTAAGGGCCAAAAGTATGAAACCGGAAATCATGGCAATAATGGCACAAAGAATCATGGCCCGATCCAATTCGCCCGTAAAGACGCAATTATAAATCTCCAGGGACAAGGTATTGGTTCTGCCAATGATATTTCCGCCAAGCATAAGGGTTACGCCCACTTCACCCACAGATCTGCACAAAGACAATAACCATCCGGCCAAGATGGATTTACGCACTGCGGGCAATAAAACCAACAAAAAGGTTTGCCAGGGTGTTTTGCCCAGAACCGCGGCTACTTCCCTAAGACCTGGCCCCTGATCACGCAGGGCCGCTTCCACGGGTTTCACCAGCAAAGGCAATCCAGAAATAATAGCTGCCAGAACCAGGCCTTGAAACGTAAAGACAATATCCACGGGTAGGACAGAACCCAAAGGACCATGGCGGCCCAAAAGCATGAGCAAAATAAAACCTGTAGCAATGGGCGGAAAGACCAGAGGCAGGGTGACCAAAAATTCCACAATACTGCGTATGGCCGAGGTTCTGCCACTAAGATACCAGGCCAGAAGTACTCCTAAAGGCAAAAGAATAATCCCGGCCATGGCCAGGACCTTGAGGCTCAAAAACAAAGGACCCAGGGTTTTGGGGTCCACAAATAACTCCAGCATGGTTATAAACCGTGGGTATTGATAATGGCTTGGGCCTCAGAGGTGGTAAGAAATTTAAGAAATTCTTGGGCAGTCTCAGGGCTGGGGGATGTTGTCAAGGGGATGCAGGAAAGCACAATGGGGTTGTAGAGGTCTGGGTCTATTTCCCTGTATCCGCCCAAGCTCCCCGTCACAGCCCTGGCCTGGGCCAGATTGATAAAGCCCGCATCCACTTCTCCGGTAATCAGGTAAGTCAAGACTTGGGGTACAGTGGCAACCATGACCAGCTTATCCTTGAGTCCCTGGTACAGACCACTGGCGCTCAGGTATTCCATGGCTGCCTGACCATAGATCGCCTTTGCAGGATCAGGCAGGGCAATACGGGTGATGGCCAAGGATTTGAAATCTTCGGGCTCACCTTTTCCCTGGGGCCAGGCCAGAACCAAACGTCCTGTACCCAAAGTAGTACTTGGACCTAAAGGTAAAGATGACTTCCGCAAAAAACTTTCCTCACCCACGACCAGATCAACCTTGCCACTAGTCTGGGCCTGTCCAATAACCTGACCCATATTACCAAAAATTCGCTCCACCGTGGACCCGGTTTTTTGCGTATAAGCATCAAGCAAGGTTTCAATGACCACTTTATATCCCGCAGCCGAAGCCACAAGCAAGATCTCACCAGCCCTGACAGGACTAACCAAAAATACGACAAACAAAATCAACAAAATTTTTTTCATATCCAATCCTCATGCGCAAAATCTTGGTGAAGAAAATTGGTCATTTCTCGCACTCCACCCAAAGCCCCGGTAAGCCATTGAGGATCATGCTGTCCGTCACTTATGGGTACAATGGAGCTCCCCAATTCAAAGGCTTCACGCAAATCATGGGTCACCAGGATAACGGGAATATTTAATTTTTTGGTTTGATACAAAAGTTCACTACGCAGATCCTGACGGGTAGGCGCATCCAAAGCGGAAAAAGGTTCGTCCAAAAGCAAAATTTGCGGATCCCTGGCCAAGGCTTGACACATGGCTGCACGTTGACGCTCACCGCCGGAGATGGTTCCGGGTTTGCAATGAGCCAGGTGCTCGATGCCAAAACGATGCAAGAGGTCATAAACTCTGGTCTGATCAGAGCAGGAAAAAGCCACATTTTTTTCAATGCTCAAGTGCGAAAATAATGGATAGTCCTGAAAAACCATGCCCAGAAAACGTTTACGCGTGGGTATATCCGTCCCGGTAGCCTGATCAAAAAACACGTGGCCATTAAGTTGTACACGGCCCCAATCCGGAGTTTCCAGGCCAGCCACCAGACGAATAAGTGTAGTTTTTCCCGCACCCGAAGGGCCAACAATAATAGTCACTTCCCCCGGGGCACAAAACAACTCCATGCGCAGGTCAAAAAGGGGCAAGTGCTTAGATATTTGTAGATAAAGGCCCATGGCCATGCTCCATTGTCAAAAAACGAATATACACAACCAGTTATATTCCCTCTGTCACAAACAGCGGGTCAAGAATTTGCGTGGCCGTTTCTTTTTTACGTCGCAGGTCATAGTCAATAACATCCAGTACACGACCAGGCCCAAAGGCCACCAAGGTTTGGGCAAAATGATCAACATCCTCAAGGTCGTGGCTAACCATAATCATGGGCAGATCAAAGCGCTCTAAAATGGCAAAAAGTTCTGCACGCATTTTTTTGCGTAATGGCTGATCCAAAGCTGCAAAAGGTTCGTCCAACAGCAAAATCGCGGGCTCAGTGGCCAAAGCCCTGGCCAGAGCCACACGTTGACGTTGACCACCTGAAATCTGGCTGGGCAACTGACTGGCTAGTAAGTCGAGGTCACACAAAGCCAAAAGATGATCAACTCGCTCACGGTGGGCCACAGTTAAAGGGCGTAAAAATGGTTTTAAACCAAAAGAGACATTCTCTCGCACACTGAGGTGCGGGAATAGAGCATAGTCCTGAAAAAGCATGCCTATATTTCGTTTGCGAGCTGGAATATTTATACCCAATTTTTTATCAAAAAAAGTCTGACCTTGAATTGCAATAACGCCCAAACGCGGTTTAAGCAGTCCGGCCAAAGCCATCAGGGTCAGACTCTTGCCAGAACCAGATGGTCCAAAAAAGGCAATACGTTTGGATGTGGCTGTAAATTTGGTTTGCAAACAAAACTCTACTCCCGGACCTTGTACGCGAAGATCAAAATCACAAGCTACGATGGGAGAAGATACCCCCGATAACTGGGGTGAAGTATGGCGTAAGCTTGAAATTCGGCTCATAAGAAACATGCTCAGGCCTGCCATTTTGGTGTGAGCAACTTTCCTGAAATCCAAAGAATCAGGGTGCATAAAATGGATATCAGGAGCACAAGTTGGGATGCCAAACTATCATTACCCGCTTGGGTAGCACTGTAAACAGCAAGGGATAATGTCTGGGTACGTCCCGGCAAATTGCCAGCAATCATAAGGGTGGCCCCAAATTCACCCATGGCCCGGGCAAAAGCCAACATGGCTCCAGCCAAAATACCTCGCCCAGCCAAAGGCAGGCTCACTCGTAAAAAAACTCGCCATTCCGGATAACCCATAGTACGGGCTGCATCCTCGTACTTGCGTTCCACACCATCAAGGGCCGCGCGTACTGACTTAAAAATCAAAGGAAAAGAAACTACTGCGGCGGCAATGACTGCCCCTTGCCAGCTAAACATCAAGGTCACCCCAAAACTGTCTTCCAGCCAGCGTCCCACCAGCCCTTTACGTCCCAACAAAACAATGAGGTAATACCCCAAAACTGTAGGCGGCAAAACCAGGGGCAAACTCAAGATGGAATCCAGAAGTTCCTTGCCGGGAAAACGGTGACGATGAAAAATCCAGCCCAGAAATAACCCCAAAACTAAAGAGACCAAGGTGGCCAGGAACGCAACACGAAGACTTAGCTGGATTGGAAAGAAAAAATTTGTATCCATAGATTTCTAAATACGTAGTTTATTTGGCTGTCAGACTTACATTCTCTTAGATTATTTTATTTACAGGCTGCAAACTGGTCACGAAAAAAAAATAACGCGTGACAAGCTTCCCGATATCTCCTTTCATGCTATTTTCCAAGAAAAACATGAAGAATAATATATTACACGGCTTGTACCAACAAAAAACTACTCTCAGAAAAAATTATATGTGCTTTTCATAACATATTGAAGAAATTTCTCAGCATGGTATAGGATATTTATTAGCCTCGCGCTAAGGTGTCCACTTTGCCTCTTGATTGTGCAAAGACAAAGTGAAGGCAAGGCGCAGAAACATAAACCATGGAGGTTTTGATGGCTACATTTACACGGCGAGGGTTTATGAAAATTACCGGGGCGGGTGTCGCAGCCATGTCCCTGGGTCAACTGGGCTTTGATCTCAAACCCGCCTATGCTTATGCCAAGGCCTTGAAGATCGAAGGGGCCAAGGAAGTTGTGTCGGTCTGCGGCTTTTGTTCATGCGGATGCGAAATCATCATGCACATTAAAGATGGCAAAATGATCAGCTCCGAAGGCAACGCAGATTATCCCATCAGTGAAGGTGCATTGTGCGCCAAGGGTGCGGCTTTCTATAGCATGCACATCAGTGACAAACGTGTCCTTAAACCTCGATATCGCGCCCCTGGCAGCGACAAATGGGAAGAAAAGGATTGGAATTGGATGCTGGATAAAATCGCACGTAAAATTAAAGATACGCGTGATAAAGACTTCATCCTCAAAAATGACAAAGGCGTTGAAGTCAACCGTTGGGAATCCTATTTCCAATTTGGCACCTCACAAATGGACAACGAAGAATGTGCTGTGGCGCATCAGGTGTGTCGAGCCCTAGGAGGTGTACATATTGATCATCAGGCCCGGGTCTGACACTCCCCGACTGTACCGGCTCTGGCAGAGTCGTTCGGACGCGGCGCAATGACCCAGTCTTGGATTGATATTAAACACGCTAACGTTGTTTTGATTATGGGCAGTAATGCTGCCGAGCATCATCCCATTTCTTTCAAATGGGTATTAAAGGCCAAGGACGCAGGAGCCACTGTTATCCATGTGGATCCTAAATTTTCACGTACCTCCGCTCGAAGTGATTTCCATGTTCCTCTTCGTTCAGGAACAGACATTGCCTTTATGGGCGGCCTGGTAAAGTATATTCAGGACAATGATCTTATCCAGAAAGATTATGTAACTGAATACACCAATGCCTCCTTCATTATTGCAGATAGCTATAAATTTGAAGACGGTTTGTTCTCGGGTTACGATGCAGCAACTCGCAAATACGACCAGTCCCAATGGGCTTTTGCCAAGGACGACAAGGGTATCCCCAAACGTGACAAAACTTTGCAGGATCCTCGCTGTGTTTATCAGCTCCTGAAAAAACATTATGAACGCTATAATTTGGACACCGTTTCTTCTATAACCGGTGTATCCAAAGAAAATCTGCTCAAAGTTTATGAAATCTATACCTCCACAGGCAAGCCCAACAAGGCTGGCACCATGATGTACGCTCTGGGCTGGACCCAGCATTCTGTAGGTGTCCAGAACATTCGTTTGGGTTGCATGATTCAGCTCTTGCTGGGTAATATTGGTGTAGCTGGTGGTGGAGTCAATGCTCTGCGCGGTGAGCCTAATGTTCAGGGTTCCACAGACCATGCTCTGCTGTGGCACATCATTCCTGGTTATAACGCAGTTCCTACTTCAGCTTGGCCCACTTTGGCTGATTACCAAAAAGCCAACACTCCCGTCAGCAATGACCCCATGAGCGTGAACTGGTGGGGAAATCGACCCAAGTATATGGTCAGCCTCTTGAAGGGTTGGTTTGGGGATAAGGCCACTGCTGAAAATGAATTTGGTTACAATTTATTACCCAAAGTTGAGCCTGGTGTGGATTACGCCATGATGTTTGTGTATGATCGCATGTATCAGAAAAAAGACATCAAGGGCGGCATGATCTTTGGTCATAACCCGGCCATGAGCTTCCCTAACACTCATAAAGTACGTGCAGCTCTGCAAACACTGGATTGGCTGGTCATGGGTGAATTGCACGACACAGAAACATCTTCCTTCTGGCGTCAGCCCGGTGTGGATCCTAAAAAGGTGAAAACTGAAGTCTTCCTACTGCCCGCTTGTCAGCGTGGTGAAAAAGACGGTACCACATCGAACTCCGGTCGTTGGCATCAATGGCACTTTAAAGGACAAGAGCCCCTGGGTGAAAGTAAGTCCATGGGCTGGATGTTGATCGAGATCATGAATCGTGTACGTGCTTTGTACGAAAAAGAAAAAGGTGCTTTCCCTGAAGGTATCCTGGCTCATGATTTCCTCAAGGAATACGATGCTGAAGAAATGGCCATGCGTATCAATGGCCGCTTCACCAAAGATGTGACCATTAATGACAAAACCTACAAAAAAGGTGAGATGGTCCCAAGCTTCACCCTTCTCCAAAATGATGGTTCTACCTATAGCTTAAACTGGTGTTATACAGGCTGCTACCCTGCAGAAGGACAAAACCTGGCCAAACGTCGTGAGCATACCCAAACACCGATACAGGCCAAGTTGGGCTTATTCCCCAATTACACTTGGGCTTGGCCCGTCAACCGCCGCATCCTGTACAACCGTGCTTCTGTGGATGTGAACGGTAATCCTTTTAACCCGGAACTACCGATAATTGCCTGGCAGGATGGACAATGGGTTGGCGACGTTCCTGATGGACCGGCTCCGCCCATGGCTATGGAAGGAGGCAAGTACCCCTTTATCATGCACACTGAAGGTCATGGCCAACTTTTTGGTCCTGGTCGAGTAGATGGTCCGTTCCCGGAACACTACGAGCCTGTGGAAACACCTTTGACCAAGAACCCATTCTCCTCACAACTGAGCAACCCTTGCGTCAAGTTGCCCAAGAGCGATCTGGACTTGCTGGCAGCTCCAGGCGATCCCAACTACCCCATTGTGCTCACAACCTACAGTATGACCGAGCATTGGTGCGGTGGTGGAGATACCCGTAATACCCCGTATCTCCTGGAAGCTGAGCCTCAGCTCTATGTGGAGATGAGCCATGAGTTGGCTGAGGAAAAAGGTATTAAAAATGGTGATGTGATAGTAGTAGAAAGTATTCGCGGTAAGGTTGAAGCTGTGGCTATGGTCACGGTACGCATCACTCCTTTCCAGGTGGAAGGAAAGACCGTGCATCTTATTGGTATGCCTTTCTGCTTTGGCTGGACCACACCTGGTGTGGGTGATGCCACGAACCGCCTGACTCCATCTGTTGGTGAGCCCAATGTGACTATTCCGGAGTATAAGGCGAGTTTGGTAAATATCCGCAAGGCCGACAAGGTCACGGAATTAGCAAGGTAGGAGGGACAATATGCCAAAATGTATATTCATTGACACTACCCGTTGTACAGCTTGCCGCGGATGCCAAGTTGCATGTAAGCAATGGCATGACCATGAAGCTGTACCGACCCTGCAGACCGGTACCCATCAAAACCCACCGGATCTGAATCCCAATAACTTCAAACTGGTTCGTTTTTCCGAACATAAACTTGATGGACGTGTGCATTGGCTCTTTTTTCCAGAACAATGCCGTCATTGTCAGGACAACCCGCCCTGTAAAGACGCGGCAGATGAATTCCTGGAAGGCGCCATCATTATTGATGAAAGCACGGGCATAGTTATTTGCACGGAAAAAACCAAAGAACTCACAAAAGAACAATGTGAAGAAATCATTGATGCTTGTCCGTACAATATCCCGCGTCTGAACGAAAAGACCAAAGAACTGACCAAGTGCGACATGTGTATTGATCGCGTGCATGCTGGCCTTGTACCCATGTGCGTTAAATCATGCTGTACTGGCGCTATGAACTTTGGCGAGCGTGAGGATATGCTCAAACTCGCTGACGAGCATTTGGCCTATGTCCAGAAAACATTCCCAGATGCTGAACTCCTTGATGCAGATTTTCTTGGAGTTATCTATCTGGTTTCACACCCCCGCGAAATGTACCATGAGTATGCCAAGCGAGAAACTCACCCCTTAAATCGGGCTGACTTCTTGGCCAGTGTGACCAAACCCTTTAGAAACATACTGGGCTAAATAACATTAACACAGCCCGCCGGAAATCCGGCGGGCTTTTTCGTAAGGAGTATGCATGACCTCTACCGGAACTCCGAGCAAGGAATCCGCTGTAAACAATTTTACCATCCACCACGAGGCATTCCAAAAAATTATTGAACGTTTTGGTGTACTCCTTCGTCGCCAGGAAGAATTGCAAGAAAAATTAGAAGCGGTGGACATGTCAATGGAAAACATTGACGAACAAAGGTTTCTTGGTGGCGAGCCTGTAGTAAGCTTTGTGCCCAGCCAGGACTTTGAACCTTTATTTCAGGTTGCAGCCAAAGATATTTGGCCTGTGCTGTCCATTATTTTTCCACCACTGGCTGAAAGCCTGAAAGCACTGGGACAAAAACTAGAAACAGACACATCCTGGGCACACCTCTGCTTGCAGGCTGTTGCCCACGGCAATGCTCAAGCCCTGGATCAAGCTGCCACCCAAGCCATAGTGGCTCCCGACTTTTTGCTTCTTGCCCTACGTGCTGCCTATGGACCGTGCATTGCGGTGCAAAAAGACAACCTCATAAAAAACGTTCCTATAGAAGTATGGCGCCAAGCCTATTGTCCTGTCTGTGGATCTGATCCGGATTTGGCTACTTTGGAAAATCACCCTGATCCTTCAGAATTTCTAGTCTCCAAAAGTGGAGAGCTATGGCATCATTGCCCCACTTGTACGCATCGCTGGCGATTTGTGCGCATGCAATGTCCAAACTGTGGCAACAAAGACCACAAAAGCCTAACTCGCTTCAATATGCCAGATTCCTTACAAACAATCATCTATGCTTGTGAACAATGTCAGCACTATCTACCCTGTTTAAATTTAGTAGAAAATTCTCAAAAAATAAACTTTAACCAGGCTGCTCTAAATCTGGTCCACCTTGATGCTGCTGCCCAAAGCAAGGGTTACACACCCTTATCTCCTGCTCCTTGGGCAGTTTTTGGGTTTGATCAGGAAAAACCATCATAGTTTTGCAATAATCATCCTCTTTCTTGGTGTTGATCATCGGTGCATTAAGACTAATCCACCGATGATCTTTTTTCTAAAACCAATCTAGGTACAAAAGCACACATGGCTTGGGCCAATATGGCAAACAGATCCTGGCCATGAGCATTGTAACGTAGTTCAAACTCCTTCAGATATAAGGCAAAATGAGAAGCTGAAATGCCTCGCAATTGCTGAAATCTTCTTTTGGTCACACTCCAAAAAGCAGTTCCTTCAATAGGCAAACGCCGATCTTTATGTTGAATATGTGGCATGGGCCATAACCCTGGCCCACAAGAAATAAGAGCTTGGTAGTGCCGATATGGAGCAGTATACACTATTTGACCAACACTGGCAGTCTTTAAGTAAAAATTAAGCTTGTAATGTAAGAGATGTTCAGCCTGGAGGTTGGGCATCAAGTCACAAATTGCCATATTTTCAACTTCAATAATGCCAAAAACAGGGACATCAAAAATTTTCTTGTCTGGCAAAGGATTGCCAGGACCAGGCCAAATGCCTGCAGCATAAATCTTTTCTGCATCAAGAGCTTGAGCTAGAATAGCCCGTCGCACAGTATCTGCCGCCTTAAGCACTGTTGCGTACGATATATCCATTTCCGTGGCGATACTTGCCAAGGGTATCTCCAATGCAAAAAATTTGAGAAACCATAACCATTGCTGACAACTAAAAGCTCCGCGATTTAAAAATCGACGACTAAAATCATGGAATGAGTATAAACAACGTTTACATCGCCTTCTCCCATCCGTTAGCCGATAAAATTCTCGACATTTACAACGTGGACAAAATCGTTGATGATTTTTCCAACAAAAATCCAACAAAAATTTACATGCTCTTTTTTCAGAATACACCATGGAATTAAAGGAAAATATATTCATATAATGAAAATTTATATATCAAAATGTAATCTTGTCTAGATATATGTTTATTTTAATCAATTTGAAAAAAACATAGTAACATACCAATAAACAAAGATAATATACATACTAAACAAAAGACTTATATTTCTATAAATAATATTTTTATATTTAAAACAAATATTAACATGTAGTTATGATAAATTTATAATTGAACCATATCTTGTATAAGTATTTAAATTTTATCTTGTGATTGATGTTTTGAATGGTATGGTTTCAATAATTTCATAAAACATTTTACCCTATCGGAGTAAGCATGCCCTCCACCGGAGAATCTTCTTCCTCAAGCTACGCCAGTTCCCTCATTGGCCCTTATACTGTTGATGAATTTATCGATGCTGCCACCCGTTTTCATGGTTATGCCGCCCCAGGACTTATTCTTGGTGGTTTTATGGTCCATGAAGCCAAAAGTCATATTCCAGAGGGCGTACTTTTTGATGCTATTTCCGAAACCGCCTGGTGTTTACCTGATGCTGTACAAATGCTCACTCCCTGCACCGTGGGTAATGGATGGCTGCGCATCTTTAATTTAGGACTTTATGCGGTTTCACTTTTTGACAAACATACAGGTAAAGGAGTGCGCGTTGCCGTGGAAACGCCCCTTCTTGAGCCCTATCCAACCATTCGTGAATGGCTTTTCAAATTAAAACCCAAACGAGAACAAGACAGTGATCGGTTGCGTGAAGAAATACGTATGGCCGGGGCATCTATTTGTTCTGTGACTCCCATCACCATCCGCCCTGAATTTATGGGTGGCCGTGGTAAAGGCACCATCGTACCCTGCCCTTCCTGTAGCCAGGCCTACCCGGCCAGAGATGGTGCTGTGTGCCGTTCCTGTAAGGGGGAATCACCATATGAAGGTTGGATTGGTGGCCATGATCGCCGCGAGCTGGGGTTTGATGGTCCCAAATTACAGGTCGTCTCTGCACAAGAAGCAGTGGGCAGCAAAGCCTTGCACGATATGACCAGCATTGAACCTGGTATCAGCAAAGATGCGGCTTTTTATCGCGGGCAACAACTTGATGTTGGTGATGTCTGTAGGCTGCAACGCATGGGACGCTATGATATTTATGTTGAAACTGAACAAACAGATCCCAACTGGGTACATGAAGATGATGTGGCCCGACTTTTGGGCAAAGCCCTGGCTGGAGATGGTATCAATGTTTCTGATGAGCCCCGAGAAGGCAAGATCACCCTCACCGCTGCCCAAAATGGCTTGCTGACCATTGACGAAAACACACTGAAATCCTTTAATTCCATCCCCGGGGTCATGTGTGCCACTCGTCACAGCTTTAGTTTGGTAACAAAAGGACAGCAAGTTGCCGCTACCCGGGCCATTCCTTTATATCTCGCTCGACATATCCTAGATGACGCTTTGGATGTCCTTAGCGCCGGACCTCTGGTCCAGCTCAAAACTTTGCACCAAAAAAAGGTTGGCATCCTGGTAACTGGAACAGAAGTTTTTCAAGGACTTATTGAAGACAAATTTATTCCTATTATCACCGCCAAAGTTGAAGCTTTTGACTGTCCCATTGTGGGCACAGATATTGTCCCGGACGATCGCAACAAAATCAGTGCAGCTGTCCGCACTCTTCTCGCCCAAGGGGCAGAGCTCATTATCACCACGGCTGGCCTTTCCGTTGATCCTGGTGATGTGACTCGCCAGGGACTGGCAGATGCCGGAGTAGAAAACATGCGTTATGGCGCACCCATTTTGCCCGGCGCCATGACTCTTTTAGCTAATGTTGGAGATGTAGACATTATTGGAGTGCCCGCTTGTGCTCTTTACTTCAAAACTACAAGTCTTGATATCGTTTTGCCCAGAGTGTTGGCCGGACTCTCACCAAGTCGTTTGGAGCTTGCCGAACTTGGGCATGGAGGACTGTGCATGCAATGTAAACGCTGCACCTACCCCAAATGTCCTTTTGGAAAGTGAGGAAATCCATGACAAAACCCACTGTACGCATGCACCTTTGGCTGGAATCAGAAGACAGCGTATACTTTGGCATGGGCCGAGTTCTCCTCCTTGATCGCATTGAAGAACACGGCTCCCTGCGCAAAGCAGCGGAATCCTTAGGTATGTCTTATCGTGCAGCCTGGGGCAAACTGCGAGCCACAGAAGAAACCTTAGGATTGGTACTGGTAGAAACCACTGGCACGAAGCGAGGGGGATATCGCCTCACCGCAGCTGGTCAGCAGTTACGAAAAAAATTTAAAAAATGGTTTGATGCAGTGGAGCAAACTGCGGTGGAACAAGCGAAAGTAATCTTTGCCGAAAGTGTACAGAGTTACGAGGAAAAACTATTTTCAGGCACAAACATACCCCTCACATCACCACCCAGGAAATAAATACCTCTTTGCCTACCCCGTCCTTGTTTCTTTATAATGCAAAAAGTCCGGATATCCGGACTTTTTGCATATATGGTTTCATTGACGTTAACCAGCCTGAATCTCAATACGTCGAGGTTTAAACCGGGCTGCTTTGGGCAAAAAAAGTTCTAGCTGTCCATTTTTAAGATTGGCTTTTATACCTTCGCGGTCCACACCATCAGAGATAGTAAAGGTACGCACATATTCACCATCTCCAAATTCCACATGCAAAGCCTTGGCATCCTCATCACGTGGATATACAGCCTTGCCACGAATTTCCATTTCATTTTCACGTAGATCTATGCTCAGGGTTTCTTTATTCACACCAGGCATGTCCATAAAAATATAAAAACCTTCTTCTCGCTCTAAAACATCAGTATTGGGCCGAAAGCGAGGCAAAGCCGGGAGTGTTTTCTTTTCAAGTTCATTGCTCATAACTCACCTCTACTGGGCATCAATGGTAATGGTTACAGGCCGGGACTCCTTGGCCTTGGGCAAAACAACTTCAAGCACCCCATCTTTCATGGAGGCTTTCACCGCATCTGTTTCCACTGCTACGTTCAAATTAACAATTCTTTGAAAATTTCCAGTAGGCCGTTCTTGCCTGTAGTAACTGCCAACTTCACTTTTTTTAGTACCCCGGATAACCAATGATTTTTCATTAAGCGTCAACTCTACATCCTGAACATCCATTCCTGGTATTTCAGATCTGACAATAAAGTTTCCTTCAGATTCACTAATATTAACCGGCGGATAGGAAATGCGTCGTTGACTTAAAGAACTTGGTCTCCACAACTCTTCAAAAAAAGTATCGAGATTCCTTGGCAGATCATAATATGTACTAAAATCAATGACCATAAGTGTTTCCTCCTCTGTAATAGATAAGAGTACAAATAAACACTCAGACATGATCGTCAAGATTTCTAAAAACAGCTGGGATATGGATATTTATGCCGACAAGGCCATTATCCAAGACCATAAGGAGATAACCAAACAAAGCATGCCAGCACTAACGTTACTCCAGGGTTTTTGAATAAGCTTCTGGACCCATCTTTGGTTAACAACCACGGCGAAAACAAGACCACTCAACAATCCAAAAAAATGTGCCCCCAAATCCACCCGGCCTTCGCCAGCCCCAAGCATAGCTAAGAAACTCAAAGCAAAGCCCAATGATAAAAGGATGTTTGAAAATCGA
Organism: Desulfovibrionales bacterium; assembly: GCA_012727715.1. GTDB lineage: Bacteria > Desulfobacterota > Desulfovibrionia > Desulfovibrionales > Desulfomicrobiaceae > Desulfomicrobium. The sequence goes on from JAAYGN010000022.1 coordinate 30,813, forward strand.
TGGCCTGAAGAAAAACGCCCAACTCTCCCTGAAAGCACTCCAATAAGTCCAAACACTCCCGTAGAAGCCCCAATACTCAAGTGGGTTGGAGCCTGGACCCAAGCATTTATTGTGTTGCCTAAAGCTCCAGATGCAAGAAAAAGAGTCCAGGTAAGTCCAAAGCCAAGACGTCTGCCAAGTAATGGTCCTAATATGCCCAAAGCCACAACATTGGACAACAGATGACCGGCATCAGCATGGAGAAACAAGGCCGTCACAGACCTCCACCACTGTCCCTGCACCACCAGTCCCGCCTCAAGACGACCCGCTTGGTATACTCCCTCTTGTGCTTCCAAAGTCCAATGTTCAACCCAAAAATTGAGCATGACAAACACAGCAAGAATTAACAAAGAAGACCAGGAATTATCAGGTAATGGCGCTGGATACGAAAGAGTAGAGTTTTCAGCTTCATAGGCCAGGATTTCTGCCACAGCTTTTGGGGCCAAAGTAGAACTGACCATCAAGCTTGGGCCTGATTCAAAACAATGCGCCACCCCTTGGGATTCCAAAACCAACCCCCAAATTCGCAAAAGTTTTTTTTCAAAAATTAAATGGCTGGTACAGAGCGCCAAGGTGGGCAGGATATCAATCACGGTTGAGACAAGGAAATCTGACCACGAACAAAGGACCACGCCAGTCCCAAATACTCATGGATGGCCAGATGGCAGGTGTGCATATTACGTGGATAAGGCAAGAAAAACTCCGGTTCTCCTTTATCGCGATAATAGACTGGGGCTGGGAGTGGAGATAAACCTTGCTTGTGCATAATTTTCATAGATCGCAACATATGCGAGGCAGAAGTAACCAGCACCAGAGATTCTTTGCCGACCAGATCCTTAATCTGTTGAGCCTCTTGTGCCGTATCCAGAGGTCGATCCAACAAGATCATCCGTCCTGGATCAAACCCCATGCTTGTAGCTGCCATGGCCATGGCTTGAGCACTAGATTGGGTGTCGCGAAATTTTCCACCAGACAAAACCAAAATTGACTCAGAAAAATGGTTGGCTACGCGCAGACCTTCCACTAACCGAAATAGGGCTGCCTCTTCTAAAATAGCTACAGGAGATAAATCCGGATCAGACCAGTGGCCACTACCCAGGACCACCACCCACTTCACAGCTGTGCTGGTAATCTCAGAATTGGCTAAATCCAAAGGTGCATAGGCTCGTTCCAAAGGACGTATTAAAAATCCAGCAAAAGAATGAAGAGAAAAAATATACAAAAGCAAAGTACCCAAAACAAAAGGAGCTACTGCTTCTCGAAAACGCTGCCGAAAAATGTACACCAAACCCAATAGAAAAAGAAAGAAACAAATAGAAAAGGGCATGAGCACAAAGCCCACCGCCTTTTTCAATAAAAAACCTATGGGAACACTCACCTAGACGACCCCATACGTCGCTGTAAAAGAACCATGTCTGCCAAAACTAAGCGGACCATGGCCACAAGCACAGGCACAATGCGTGGAATAGCACAAATATCATGTCGCCCCCCAATCTGAAGGCTAACCTCCTGCCCTAACCTGCTCATACTCAGTTGTTCCAAGGCAATGGAAGGGATGGGTTTTACCGCCGCCCGGACAATAATTTCTTGTCCACTGGAAATACCAGCCAAAATTCCTCCAGCATTATTGGAACGAAAACCCTGGGCGTTCAAAGCGTCATTATTGATACTTCCAAGCGACCTTGCCGCCGCAAAGCCTGCCCCTATCTCCACACCCTTGACTGCACCCACACTCATGATGGCTGCGGCCAGCCGAGCATCCAACTTGTCAAAAACAGGCTCCCCCAAACCAGCCGGTACTCCACTGGCTCGAAGTTCAACAATACCGCCCAAGGTATCACCAGCATCTGCCACCTTGAGCATCTCATCTTGCCAAGGGCCAACCATATCCGGGTCTGCTGCAAAAAAAGGGCGCTCTTTGGCTCCATCAAAGTCCAACTTTTGCCCAGCAAGGCCTCCTAGCTCAACGGTCGCTGCCTGAACTCCTATCCCCAAAGTCTGTAGAAATACCCCTGCCACCGCTCCACCAACCACCCTGGACACGGTTTCTCGCCCTGAAGCTCGGCCGCCACCTCGGTAGTCCCGCTGCCCATATTTGGCCTCATAGGTGAAATCCCCATGACCAGGACGAAAAATATCCTGGATGGTGCTATAATCGTGAGAACGCTGGTCTGTATTTTCAATAAGAAAACCAATGGAAGTGCCAGTAGTGCGTCCCTCAAAAACACCGGACAAAATTCGGACTCGGTCGGCCTCTTGACGTGCGGTAACTCCAAGACCTCCTTGCCCGGGCCTACGCATGTCCAAATCTGCCTGGATAAGTGACTGACTAAGTTCAATGCCCCCCGGACAACCATCAATAACACCCCCTAAAGCAGGGCCGTGGGATTCCCCAAAAGTGGTCAAGCGAAAAAGACTACCAAAAGTATTTCCTGCCATAATGCTCTCCCCTGTGTTTGCTTAGTACTTTGTACCTCGCTTACACCAGTCAGCATAAAGTTCTTCCAGGCGGTGATCGGAAAAAGAGCTGGCTTCATAGCTACCCATTGCCTGTCGCTGGCGCATGGCTTCATATAAAATGACCGCAGCAGCAACAGAAACATTGAGACTTTGGACCATACCATACATGGGAATATACACTTCCTCTGCCACATGAACTTTGACTTCCGGATCCACGCCTCGGTGTTCATTGCCAAGAATGATGGCCGTAGGCCGAGTAAAATCAATATCCACAACAGACTTGGCCTGCGAGCTAAATCCTGTGGCCAAAATTTGCATATTCTGAGCCCGTAATCCTGCAATCATGGTTTCAGCATCTCTGTGTTTGACCTGTTCAATCCACTTTTTTGCTGACCCGGAACTGCGACTGGCTAACATTGGGAAGCTTTCCGTGGTGTAATACAAATGAACTCCAAACACCCCAAAGGCATCACAACTACGCAAAATTGCTGAAACATTATGGGGATCATGGATATTATTCAAAACCAGAGTAAGGTCTGGCTGTCGCTTTTCCAGTACACTACGCAAACGGTGCTTACGGGCATCAGTTAAAAACTTGTCAGGCATGGATAATTTTGATTTTTTTGCCAAACATACAAGATGCTCTTGGCTGTGTTCAAAGAAATTTCACCTTGATCAACGCGTTATATGGATAAAATATTCCTGATTCCCTTTAGGACCTTTGATTCCTGCTGGAGCTACCCCTAACGTACTCAACCCCAATTCTTGCTCGGCAAAAGTCTGAATTTTTTCTACAGCTTGCCTTTGTAATGCTTCTGAACGCACTACTCCTTTATGGATATGCTTGGCCCCAAGCTCGAATTGCGGCTTGACCAATGCTAAAATCTGCCCTTGATCCTTCAGAAACACCAAAACTGGTGGCAAAAGAAGACTGAGAGAAATAAAAGAACAATCCATGACCACTACATCTACCTTTTCCGGCAACAAATCTAAAGGAGCATGACGCAGATTAATGCGTTCCATATTGATCACACGAGGATCTCGTTGAAGCTTCCAATGAAGCTGCCCGTGACCTACGTCCACAGCATAGACTCGAACTGCTCCACATTGAAGCAAACAATCTGTAAAGCCACCTGTGGATGCACCAGCATCAAGGGCCACCATACCTGTAACATCAAGCTGAAAGCTGTCCAGGGCTGACAAAAGCTTGTAGCCGCCCCGAGAAACAAAACGCTCTGCCTGACTAACTTCTAAAACAGTATCGAGAAGAATTTGTTGGCCTGGTTTTTCAATGGCACGTCTATTTCCGTGCTCTAACATGAAAACCTGCCCAGCCATGATCAGGCGTTTGGCCTGTTCCCTGCTCTCGGCAAGCCCTTGTTCTGCCAGGACAATATCTGCTCGATTACGATTTTTTGCCATATCCCTGCCGTGGACAAGACTTACTTGCCATTAGCCCAGGCAATAAGACCAAGACTATGAGCATCACGCAATAACGGATGCTGAGGCAAAACCCGTACGGTAAAGCCATATTTACCCGTGAATCGAGGTGTAGCCCGCCCTTTATACACATACCAGCCATCAGCTGTACTCTGAACAGGGTGCATGGGAAATGTGGCACGGTCTGAAAAATTTCCGGTATGATCCAGGGGACCGGTATATATTTCAACTTGAATACTTTCTGTGCCCAAATCAGGAACACGCACTTCAGCACTCACTTCCACCTCTTCTCCCACAAAAACTTCCGTAGAAACAGTACATTCGACATTACGCACAGCAACTGAACCCCAATGCATAAATAAATTCATGCGCCATTCAGCCAGTTCTATAGCTCCGCTAAAATGATCTGCTGCAAGCTTGGCGTAGTTGGTGCTTGCTGGCAAATAGGCCAGCCTAGAGTACTCTTCCACCATACGTCGGCCATTAAAAACTGGCCCCAAAACCTGAAGTGCCTGCTTCATTTTCCGTACCCAACGCCTGGGAAAAGCTCCTTGGACCCGATCATAAAAGAGTGGGATAACGTCATTTTCAAGAATATTATATAAAATCTGGCTTTCCACAAAATCCTGATATTCAGGATCATCATACTCTTCAGCACTGCCAATAGCCCATCCCAAAGAATTGTCCGGCAACCAGGCTTCGTCCCACCAGCCATCCAAGGTGCTCATATGCAGCACCCCATTGGCCATGGCTTTCATGCCACTGGTCCCACATGCCTCTAAAGGACGCCTCGGATTGTTCAACCAGACATCACATCCCTGAACCAAATGTCTGGCCACCTCCATGTCATAGTCTTCCAAAAAAACCATGGAAACTCGACATTCTGGAGACTGACATAAGGAATACAAATCTTGGATAATTTTTTTACCTTCATTGTCTCGTGGATGGGCTTTGCCTGCAAAAATAAACTGGACAGGATATTGACTATTGGTCACCAGGCGTTTGAGGCGATCTTTGTCTCGCATTAACAGATAAGCCCGTTTGTAGGAGGCAAAACGTCGGGCAAAACCAATAGTTAACACCTCAGGATTGAGAACATTATCTGCCATTTCCAGTTCCCAGCTACGTCCTCCTCGAGATACAATTTGCTGTTGCAATTTGTGACGCACAAAATCCACTAATTGCTCACGCAAGCGTTCATGGGTGCGCCATAGTTCTGCATCGGGGATTATTCCAAACTTATCACCAATACGATCACCATTGGCTTCTTCTCGCCAGGCAGGACCTAAAAAACGATCAAAAAGAATGGCCATCTCGGAAGCAACCCATGAAGGAAAATGAATACCATTGGTAACATAGGTAATAGGCACATCTTCCACAGGATATTGCGACCAGACCTTGGCCCACATGGACCTGGAAACCCGGCCATGGAGACGGCTTACACCATTGGAGAATCTGGATAAGCGTAACGCCAAGACAGTCATGCAAAACAGCTCGTTGTCATCTTGAGGATCTTCTCGGCCCAAAGCTAAAAACACAGGCCAAGAAAGACCAATGTCCGTTGCATAGCCCTGAAAGTACTTGGCCA
>JAAYGN010000207.1 GCA_012727715.1 Desulfovibrionales bacterium
CACTCATTATCGCCGTGATGTTGCCAGCATTGCCAATGGGCACAAAAACGGCCTTTTTGGTCATATCCCAGTCATACCATTGGGCTACTTCAAAAGCGTAACTTTCCTGGCCTAAAATGCGCCAGGCATTTTTGGAATTGAGCAGGGCCACCCGATAATGGTCAGCCAAATATTCTACTACCTTCATGCAATCATCAAAAACACCGGGAATTTCTATGACCTGGGCACCACTGCCCAAGGGCTGGGACAATTGCTGGGCCGTGACTTTGCCCTGGGGTAAAAGCACCACAGATTTGAGAGGGGTCCCGACATAGGCAGCATACAGGGCTGCGGCAGCCGAAGTGTCCCCTGTGGACGCGCAAATGGTGAGAACTTCGGTCCAGTCATGTTTGGCGACCAAATGGCGCAAATAGGAAAAGGCACAGGCCATACCTCTGTCCTTGAAAGATGCCGAGGGGTTTTGCCCATCATTTTTAAAGGCCATGGCTTGCCCCACCAATGTATCCAGGGCTGGGGAAGATTTGGTAATGGAGGTATTCCCTTCACCAAGATAGACAATATCTTGTTCTTCAAGCACTGGGGCCATGAGTTCGTAAAAACGAAAAATTCCCCGAAGGGCTGGGTTTTTTGTGGCTGCGCGTTGATCAAAAATATTTCGCCATTCAACCCCGGAAGTCTTTTTTAATTGCTCAAAATTGGTATCTTCCAATAAAAATACGGTTTTGCATTCAGGGCAGGTATAGTGGAGTTCATCCATGGCAAATCTGGCCCCACAACCAAGGCAGACATACTCCATGTGGCCACGATAATCGGGAAAAGTATGCGTATTTTGCATCTACTACTCCATATAAATTTAGATGAACACGGTATCCAAAAGGGTGCCCACAAAGAGCAAAAGAGCCACAAAACCATTCATGGTAAAAAAGGCCAGATTGACTCGGCGCATATCGTTTTCAGAAATAAGACGATGTTCCAAAAGCAAAATGCCTGCAACCACCAGGGCTGTTGTGAAATAAATCCAGCCTGCACCCACAGCCCAGCCAGCAAGAATAAAAAAAAGACCAGTGATAACATGGCTAAAGGTGGACAGGGCCAGGGCTGTGGCAATGCCTTTTTGAGCAGGCAGAGAGTACAGGCCTTGAGTTCGATCAAAGTCCACATCCTGGCAAGCATATAAAATATCAAAACCACCCACCCAAAAAATAACTCCCAAACCCAAGAGTATGGGGGATATTTCAAAAGAGGGGGAAACTGCCAGCCAGCCAGCCACAGGAGCAAGGCCCAGCACCGAGCCCAAAATAAAATGACACAAGCTGGTAAAACGCTTGGTATAGCTGTAAAATCCGGACCAGAGCAGGGCAAAGGGCGAAAGCATAAGGCAGAGGGGATTAAGGAGGGCACAGGCGGCAATGAAAATAAGAGCGCACAGAGCTATAAAAACCTTGGTTTCCAAGACACTCAGTTCTCCTGTAACCAAAGGACGAGTCTGAGTGCGGGGGTTTTGGGCGTCAATGGGCAAATCCACCAGACGGTTGACCGCCATGGCAACTGAACGAATGGCAACCATGGCCAGGGTTAAGGGGATAAATATCGACCAGCCTGGCCAGCCCTGAGCCGCCCAGATCATACCCAAATAGGCAAAGGGCAGAGCAAAGACTGAATGTTCAATTTTGACCATGCGTGCCAAAAGCACGGTTTTGCGCCACATGAACCCTCCTACTTGGCCGTAACCTTGAGAAAGCGTTTTTTACCCACTTTCAGTACATATTCTCCAGCCTCAAAAACAAAGGCAGGGTCAATTTCCTTGCGGCCATCAATGGTTACGGCATTTTGTGTACATAAACGACGCACCTCACTTTTGGACGCACAAAGTCCACTGGAACTCAAAACATCCATCAAAGATGAACCAGGTACTGTTAAATGACATTCAATATCTTCAGGAATGCCCTGGTTGGTAAAGACCGCGCTAAACCCTGCACGGGCGGTTGCTGCTGCCTCGGAGCCATGATAGCGGGCAGTAAGCTCTTCAGCCAAGTTTTCCTTGGCTGTCTTGGGATGTAAAACACCAGTGTCAACTTGGGTCCGGAGGGCAGTTATTTCTTCCAAACTACGATCAGACAATAATTCGTAATAGCGCCACATGAGGTCATCGGAGATGGACATGGTTTTACCGAAAATTTCCGATGCTTCTTCGTCAATACCAATATAGTTGCCCAAAGATTTACTCATTTTCTGAACCCCATCCAGACCTTCCAGCAAGGGCATGGTCAGGACAATTTGGGACTCCTGCCCATATTCACGCTGAATATGGCGCCCCATGAGCAAATTGAACTTTTGGTCTGTACCGCCCAGCTCCACATCAGCTTTAAGAGCTACAGAATCATACCCCTGTACCAGAGGGTAAAGAAATTCATGAATGGAAATGGGTAAATTGCCCTGGAAGCGTTTTTCAAAATCGTCTCGTTCCAGCATGCGGGCCACGGTATAGCGGGAGCATAACCCGATAAAGTCTGTAACATTGAGGGAATCCATCCAGGTGGAGTTAAAGGCAATTTCAGTTTTAGCTGGGTCCAGGATTTTGAAAATTTGTTTTTTGTAGGTTTCAGCGTTGCGTAAAACTTCATCCCTGGTCAGGGATTTGCGTGTTTCAGACTTGCCTGAAGGATCGCCGATCATGCCTGTGAAATCACCGATCAAAAAAATGACCTGATGTCCAAGATCCTGAAAGTGTTTTAATTTTTGGATGAGCACGGTGTGGCCCAAATGCAGGTCCGGGGCCGTGGGATCAAAACCTGCCTTGACCCGTAAAGGGATATTACGGCGTAATTTGGCGGCCAGTTCTTGTTCATTAATGATTTCTACACTGCCTCGACGAATCAGTTCCAGTTGGCGTTCAAGTTCTGCATTGGTCATGTTCATATCCGTTCATTTGCTGTCCATTGCCAGGCGCTGATACTTTGACACCCAGCTCTGTCCAATTCCAGTAATGCGCCGTTCAAAGCGCATGGTCCAGTGGCCAGAGAAAATCTTTGCGGTAATCCTGTTTGAAATTTTTTTAAAATAATATCGCTATCCATTCCCAGGCAGGAATCCACAGGCCCACACATACCCAAGTCAGTCAGGTATCCAGTAAACCCGTCCAAAATACAGGCATCATTGGTCTGTAGATGGGTGTGGGTGCCTAAAACCGCATGTACTTGTCCTCGAAGCATGTGCCCCAAAGCCTTTTTTTCCGAGGTAGCTTCAGCGTGCATATCGATAACAATGACGGCCTCCTTGGG
>JAAYGN010000208.1 GCA_012727715.1 Desulfovibrionales bacterium
CCACAAGCAAGATAACGCTTGCAAGCACAAACCCGGCCGCAAGATAGACATAGGTTTGGGCCCAGGAAAAATCACGGGTCTTTTTTGGGTATTTCATGAGTGCGTTTAATCTTTTATTACAGGAATGTAGCCTGCATCAGAGATAAAGCCCTGGCCGTCTTTAGAATACACATAATCGATAAATAAGCGTACCAGCCCTTGGGGCTCACCTTTGGTATTCATATATAAAAGACGAGTAATGGTGTAGCTGCCATTTTGGGCATTTTCCTGAGAAGGCTCCATGCCATCAATGGTTACCGCCTTGGTGCTTGCATCCAAATGACCAATACCGACATAGCCAATGGCATTTTTATCCTGGGAGATCATGGTTTTCATGGCCCCATTGGAATTGGAAACATTACTGTTGCTACTGGGAGTGGCCTTGTCCAGGGCTCGCTCTTCAAAAGTTTCTCTGGTTCCGCTGCCATCTTCACGCACATACAAGGTAATGGGTGCATCAGATCCACCGACATCCTGCCAATGGGTGATTTCTCCAGTAAAAATCTTAATGAGCTGGTCCTTGGTAAGACCATTGACCGGGTTTTCAGGATGAACGGCCACAGCAACCCCATCAATGGCAAAGGGGAAAGTCTGTAATCCATATTTTTCAATTTCGGAATCTTTTAAAGCGCGACCGGTGTTGCCAATATCCACCAGACCTTCACCGACCTGTTGCACTCCAACCCCGGAACCACCACCGGTGACCGTAATGCGGATGTCGGGCACAGAGGTCATGATACTTTGAGCGGCAGCTTTCATAACCGGGATATGCGCAGTGCCACCAGCAATATTGATGGTTCCTTTTTGGCCCTGAAAAGCATCTAGCGTGGCAGCTTGGACAGTGGACATGGTCAGCAAGCACAAGAGCAAGCTCAGGCTGAGGATGTACATCCGTTTCATTTTTTTCTCCTTGGGTTGGGGTTGAGACAAGAAAACAGCCTTAAAATAAAAAATCTCGCTGGTTATGGCGAGATTTGCTGTGGATGTGTACTTGTCTCCACGGATGTCTTGAGGCTTGTTAGCTACAGGTGGACGCAATTTCCGTAGAAACAAGTGAGACAACCTGCCCCACAGCAATATTTCTACGTCAGGTAAAGCCGATCACAAAAAAACTGGGCAACAAACAAAACTGCTCTGATCTGGACTTGGGCAGATCAGGTAAAATAAAGGTTGTCGTATAAGTGCCGTGGTTGTTCATGAAGCTTCCCATATTGTTGAGAGCTATAATCTTGCTTTGAAATAGTTTTTTGTCAAGCAAAGCTGGACAGTGTTTTTAGGACAGCAAAGTAAATTTTGTTGTGTTTTGTTTTGGCCTGTTTCGTATATGGGGTTTTATGACCTACGTAGTAGTTCAGACTTGATCTGACGATGTTCTCTGTTTTGATATTTTCGTTTGTCCGATTAAGGAGACACTGGTTAAATCGAAACAAGTCCTTGCAACCGTGGGGAATCAAATCGCCACGTCGCCATGCTCCTGACAATGACAGACTTAATCAGCGTTTCCTTAATTGAGCTGTCTGCCTTTTAAGAAGGCGTGTCCTGGGCATTTAATAATTTTTTGTAGAATATCCCCCTGTCTTGTGAAAATATTTCTATTTGTTTTTTTTCTTTTAGTATTCGGAAATATTTATTTACTTCATTGACATGCATGCCAAGTAGTTGGGTCAGGTCTTCAAGAGTACATGGTCTTCTGGAAATAGTCTCCA
>JAAYGN010000209.1 GCA_012727715.1 Desulfovibrionales bacterium
GCCACCAAGGCTTCCAAATTTTCAATCCACAAGGCAGACCGATTCTGCACATACCAGGGATGCAGGCCCAAAGAAACGCAAATATCTTTATGCATCTGCCCCAAACCGAGCACATAATCCCAATCCCCTTCATGCGTACCATTGCAACACATGAGACGCACTCCAGCCGCGCGGGCACGTGTCAGGGCTGGTTCAAGATTGTGCCGCAAAAATCCATCCTGCAAATGACAATGACTGTCCACAAGATCAGGGTATATTATTGTAGGATCTATCAACATAGGCGACTCGTAAAAAAACTATGTATAACCAGTGCTAGGCTCATAAGCTTCCTGATGCCCCAAGGCAAGATTGTTCGTATCTACCTCAAAATCAACGTATTATCCTGCCCTGGCTATTTTCAAACAGATGCTCATCTTCTTTTTTACAGGCAATTTACCTTTGATCTGTACATTGATTGGTGGTAAAATTAGATAAATTCAGCCAAAAAATAAGGATATTTCATTGAAAACTATCCCTGTTGAACAAGCCATTGGCACCATGCTCTGCCAAGATATCACCCGCATTGTTCCAGGTCAGGACAAAGGGCCTATATTTCGGCGTGGTCATATTGTTGGTCCAGAGGACGTTCCAGTTCTTTTGGATATTGGCAAAGCTCATCTCTATGTTTTTGATCTTCAAGACGGCTATGTGCACGAAGATGATTGCGCCTTACGACTGGCGCACGCTGCCAGCGGTATGGGGATAAACATCAGCCCACCCAGCGAAGGCAAGGCCACCCTGACTGCTGCCCATGACGGAGTGTTGCGCGTCAATGTCGAGGGTCTGCTGGCCCTCAATACTGTTATTGATGTCACCTTTGCGACCATCCACACTGGGCAATTTGTCAAAAAAGGCCGGGTTATTGGCGGCACCCGGGTTATTCCCCTGGCCATGCCCCAAGACCTCATGCATGAAGCCGAGCAAGTCTGTAAGGCCCATGCACCAATCATTGCAGTCTATCCTCTTCAGGCCGCTACTGTGGGTATTGTCACCACAGGGAGTGAAGTGTTCACGGGCCGCATCAAAGATGGTTTTGGTCCTATCTTGCGTAAAAAATTTGCAGACCTGGGCTCAAAGGTACTGAATCAAATCTTGGTCTCTGACCAGATTGATATGACTGTGGACGCCATCAAAACTTTAATTCAGCAAGGCGCAGATTTTATTGCTGTGACCGGGGGCATGAGTGTTGATCCTGATGACCAGACACCGGCCGCCATCCGAGCCACTGGCGCTGACATTGTTACCTATGGGGCACCAACTTATCCTGGTGCCATGTTCATGCTTGCCTACCTGGATGGGGTGCCCATTGTCGGTTTACCTGGCTGTGTCATGTACTACAAGGCCAGTATTTTTGATTTGGTAGTACCCCGTTTACTTACAGGAGAACGCCTGGAGCGCAAAGATATTCTTGCTTTTGGCCATGGTGGATTATGCGAAAATTGCCCCAGCTGCCATTATCCGGCCTGTGGCTTTGGTAAAATTTCTTAGTGAATTAAAACATATTCCTTGGAGGAAAAAGCATGATTAAAAAACAAATTGTAGTTAACGGAATAGCCAGGAATCTGGTGGTGGATGCCGAGGAAACCCTGGCCAATGTGATCAGGGAAAGCCTTGGCCTAACCGGAACCAAGGTTGGCTGTGGTGAAGGACAATGCGGCGCATGTTCTGTGATCATGGATGGCAAGGTCATCCGTTCCTGTGCCACCAAAATGAAACGTGTGCCTGATGGAGCTGAAATCATCACCATTGAGGGTATTGGTACTCCGGCCAATCCCCATCCTTTGCA
>JAAYGN010000210.1 GCA_012727715.1 Desulfovibrionales bacterium
ACAAAATGTTGCAGCGTTGGGAGTCAGTGCATGGAATTGCAGGAGTACGGGATGGCTCCCTTACGCCCATGAATCTGCTGGAAGAAATTGTGGGGTGGCGTGATGAGCGCTTTCTCAGTGCCGCCAATGTTGACCAGGTGGTCACGCGGGCCAAGGCACCAGATATTGAACGGGAAGTGTTGTTTTTACAGGAAATGCTGAATATGACTCGTAGTTTTCCTGCCCAACTTTTTGATGGTGACCAGGGGCGTATGAAGGTACTGGATGCAGTACAAGAGGCTGTGGATAACGCTGTTGTTCGTGAGGACGAATTCCTTGCGGCTCAGGAAGAGGGGTAAAATATGCTGGATCGAGAAATAGCAGAATTTGGGCGGCGTATGGGTTTGCCGCAATTAGCCCTGCCCGAGTCTGGAGTTGCAGCTCTGGATGTGGACAAATTGGGCCGATTGTATCTGGAGCGTGGACAGGATACTCAGGAATTACTCGTCTATCTGGCCTTTCCTGTGCCTGCCCATGATAGCATGGTTTTGCGCCGGGCTCTGGAATTGTGTAGCTATGCCCATGCTCATCCATGGCCTTTGTCCGCAGGAGTTCATGCCGGGCAGCTTGTGTTGCTTGTTCGCCTGCATGAACGCGAGGTTACGGCTGCTTCTTTGGAAAATGCCATTCATTTTTTAAGCCAAGTGCTGGAACGCGTACTGTAATATACATTAACAAGGGGAAGATCATGGAGATTCAACGTTATATTGATGCATTGAGTACTGTGCTGGGTCAGGAAGTACGTAAAAATGAGCATGGATTGCATGCCTTTATACTGGATAATGTCCCGGTAATGCTTCATTTCAGGCCCGTGGATTCTTCCTGTTTGTTACATATGGAAATTGGCTATCCCACAACCTTTGGCAATGGTATTCTGTCTCGTCTATTGGGTGCGAATTTTTTGCTCGCAGAAACACATGGTGCGTCCATCAGCCTGGATGAGCGTACAGGCCTTGCTTTTTTGGAATATGTTTTTCCAGTTATGAGCCTTGATGGGCCTGGCTTTGTGGCTCAGGTGGAAGGATTTGTTGCCTTGGCTGATGTCTGGACCAAACGTCTTCAGGAATGGAATCGGGAAATTGAATCTGAAGTGGATACCCAGCTTGGGACATTGTTTCTTAGCCTAGAACACGGAGATGAAGCCACGGACAGTGATCAAAGTGGGCCTTCCTCCAACTCCATGCTCAGAGTGTAATATCGTAGGATTCGACATATTATTCCTTATGGAGACTATCAATGGGACTGACAATAGATAATTTTATTAATTTTCCAGGTGCTGAGCAAGGCACTGCCAATCAAAAGGTGCGTCTGCAACAAAGTGGTGCATTGTCCAAAACATCGGCCTTTTCCTTTTTCAGAGGTCATGCCCGGGCCGGAGAAAATAATATCACCGCAAGAGCATTTCTGAATGCCATAGAGAATGACCCGGTGTACAAAAGATATCTCCACATTGCGCAAGATACTCTGGCTGTTCTGCGCAAGAATGGAAAACCGCTCACTACCCGGCATATCAACACAGTCATGACCCAGGTCAAGGATAACCTGTCTCGTGATTTGGGGCAGGCCATTGACCGGGGGCAACAGCTGGCAGGAGCTGGGGGTATTCCAGCTGGTTTTGGCACATCTTTTGGCCAGTTCTGTATGCGCCACCCTCTGGGTAATATAGGTCGTGAAGGATCAATACCTGGAAAGTTACTGCGTGATTTTTTTGAGGCCGAATTAGTTGATCAGCATGTGACCAGGCTGTGTGCTAACCTGGGAATGAGGGAACAAGCGGCCGCAGTGATAGCCATTCTCGATCAGACAGGGCTGTTAGCCCAAGGGTTGGATATGGCTTTTGCAGGCCATGGGCAGGATGCTCAAAATATACGTTTTGATGGGATTATGCATGTGCTTGATGAAACGGTTTCCGGGGCCCTTGCAGTATTACAGGGGCTGCATCAGGATGAAATCGATCTGGGTCAGATCAAGGATGTGCCTAATCTGGGTCTGTTAGTGCAAGCCATGGTGGAGGGCATGGAGAGCGGTGTTTTTCGCCAAGAAGATCTGGGTGTATTTTTTGCCGCAGTGGGTATTGAGGGACATGATATTACCACCCCGGCCGGACAGAGCGAGGCTGTGCGCTCGTCCCAGCTCAATAAGCTTGGTTCAGAGGTAGGGTCAGCGTTGATGAGAGAACTGAAGCTGCCAGAGAACCTTGGATCACCCCTGGCCCATCATCCAGATGTGCAGTCTGCAGCACGCACGGCTCTGGACACTCTCGTCCCTCCACCAGCCATTCCAACCAGAGAGCAGGTCCGCACTGCTTTGGCAGGGGCGCTGCGCACATTCGTGGCCCCCAAGCTGCCCTTGGTCCAGGAATTCGTGATCATGGCAAACAATCCGCCCGTTAAACTGGCCCCCAAGGCTCTTTCTCCGGAAACTCTGCCTCGGTTTATCAATGTTCTTCTGGAAGAGGATGCCATGCTTGACCCCCTTTTGGGCGGTGAGATGCCTGCTGACTTTTTGCAGCGTGTAGGTCGGCATAGTCATGTGGTAGAATCATGCACTCATGGTGTGCGTGGCAGTTTCGGAACCGATGATTTTATTAATGTTCAGAGGGGAGCTATCCAACTGCTGTTGGCACGGCGCGGTGTAGATCAGAGCCAATACAAGGGTTTGCTGCAAAGCACGATCAATAAGTTCGCTCCAATCGCATCAGAATTGAGTTCAGTGAGCCTGGCTTGCAGTGAAGGAAAGTTCGGTGGTCCGGGAAGTGACGTGCTGAAGTCTGCCATGGCCGCATATCTCACTTTGGAAACACATGTGCGAACAATGCTTGTCCTTGCTCCCAAGGACACCTTGGAGGAAATGGGCGTGCGAGGTGCAAACTTTGATCAGCGGGCCCTCAATCTCCTGGAAAAAGTTTTTCAGCGAGACGTGCCCCTGGAGGAAGTCTCTGACCCTATTCGGGTGCTTATTCGGAGTCATGGCGGGCACATTGAGGACATGTCTGAAGAAGTACGCGCCAGGCTGACTAACACTCGACTTTCCCAAGAACAGGCCCAGGTCAACACGGGGCGGGAGAAAGCGCTCAAAACTACCTTGGCCGAATTTTTTCCATCCGGCACCGGCGGCAATCTGGAAGAAAATCCAATCATGTTTTACACTGCCTTTGATGAAGCGCTCAAAACTCATGATCTGACAGGGCTTGATCCAGACAGAATCAAAGCTATCAATATGTACAAGCCAGCCCAGGATGCCTGCCTCCAATGGATGCAGGAGCATCCTGGGCCCATTGATCCGGCCCAACTCAGAACGGTGATCATGGACTCCATTGCCACGTCTTTTGTAGAGTTGAAAGCAACTCTTGACAGAATTGATGAACTTCCAGAGCCGCGTAGAGATGACAGACTTGAAGGAGCTTTTACGGCCCAACAAAAGACTGTCATTAAAGACATGGTCATGGCCACTGGGCTGCGAGACATAGACTTGATCACCAATCTGGCCAATTTGGCTTTGCAAAAATCTAAAGTGATTGGGGAGATGGGCCGGGAACAGAACACGGTGGAGAATCTTTCACAGGGTGTTGTCGAGCTGGCATCAGTATATTTCCCCTTGAGCAATGAGCTCAAGAGGCATCCTGTGCCCAATCAGGAAGACGCCCTGGGCGGCATGGTGATGATGGCTCTTGGGTTTTCCGGACAGGACCAGGGTACCTTGCGCAATATGTTTGCCAGCCTGGACGGGGAGCTTGGCCAAGAGGTGTCTGGGGCGTTCATGTATGTTGCCAACCAAGGCGGTGAGAATCAATCGCGCATGCTTGCAGGTACCCGGATTATGGAAGAATTGCGTATGCACAGTGGAGCTGCCCTGGGCATCCACGTGGCACATGACCCCTTATTATTTGCTCAGACCCAATCTGCAAGGCATCAGATTCCGGGCCAGGTCATGTACAATATCAATAAACTTGCTCGGAATGTGTTTTCGGATCTGGATGTCAGATTGGGCCGGATTGTTCCCTTGTTGGAGGCGAGCCAGCTGAAGGTCCTGCATGCCATTGCTGATCGTTTGCAGGCTTCGACACCGCAGGAGCAGCGTTTTATGATCCCAATGCTGCTGCTGGGCAGTGCGCGTGCTCTGCTCGCAGCTCAGGAGGCCAATGGAGACCAGCCATTGGCCGCATCACAGGTCTGGAAAGCAATGACCGGCAATCGTGCACCACGGAATCTCAAGGAAGATGAATTGGGGAAAATTTTGATTCCTTATATGCATACAATGTATGCCAAAGCCTGCCCAGATATGGATCCATTTCGCCGTAGCGATATATTATTAACCACATTGGGTCTGGGCGTTCCCTTTCCCAAACTTATGGAGTTGACCCGCCCTGGCGCTCGACTGACTAAGGAAGACGTGGCGGTGCACATGGGCATGTCCAGTTTGCGTGATTATAGTCCGGAGAATGCCTTTGGTTTAGTCACGGACTTCAGCCGGCGTGACCAAAATACAATCATGCGTTTTGTGCCAGCGAAAGGCCAGGTGCTGGAGACATCGCCTTTCGACATCCCGGATGCTGAAAATGTGCCCACCCATCCCCAGTTTCTGGAAATATTGGAGCATGTTGAACGCATGACCGTGTCCTCAGCACAAAAAGCTCGGGTAATGCAGGCTTTTTCTCAGGCTCCGCTGATCATGCCCAGAGTTTTGAGCCGAACATTTCCGGGAGTTCAATTCAGTGAGCATGGCAATTTCTCGGTAACAGCGACCCAGGGCGAAGATGATGTCGTGACGGTCAATATAGTTTCTGATCCATCATTGCCACTGATGATGCATTTGCAATATATCATTGCGCCAAGTGGCGATCATCATTGCTCGGAATTTGAGATGGAACACAAACGTGCATAATGTACAGTATAGGTTGTGAGGTGCTATGAGTCTGATCAATTTACTTGATCCACATTTAGGCATTCAGGATGTCATGGATATGCCGAGCCTGGGGAGCAAAACGCTGCCTGAGGCCCGGCCTCTTGCGGCCAGTGTCTTGCGCGAAGCCGGGCTGGAAGAACTGTATGCAGCCCTCAATGCTTCTCGCCTTGTTGAGCAGGCCCTGTGTCCAGATGTGGGTGATGGAGAGCTGTTGCGGCCGGAGGTGTTTGCTGCCAATCTGCGCCATTGTTTCTTGGCTCTTCGGGAAACAGATGATCCTGATATCCTGGAATTTTTACGCCAGGATTTGCAGCTGTTGCTGGAAAATCGCGATCTTTTACAGGCATATACAGGCCTGATGATCGGAGGATAGGTTATGGAGTTGGAGCAGCAGCACCGAGAAACACTCTCAGTGCTTGGATATTTGTACTTGCGTATGGGTGAGCTGGACCGGGCTGGTCGGCTTTTTTCCGCATTACTGGCTTTGGGCCAAGAAACCGATCCAGGCCAGGATATGCCATCTTGGGTGCAAGGGTTAGTGAGGCTGGCCCATGCCAGTTTGGCAGTTGTTGAGCTGGAGCGTGGCAATGCTCGTGCTAGCCTGGAGCATCTGCACCAGGCCATGGAAGGTCAGGTTTTATCTTCACGTCACGCAGCTCTGCACTTGCTACGGGCCAGGGCCTTGTGGCAACAAGGCCGTCAGGATGAGGCCAGACTTGCAGTTGAGGCCTTTGTTCATCTGACAGGTCCGGTTAAAGAGAGCGCATCGCATCACTCAAGCAGGGGGAAGGGCGCATGAATGCTTTTGCCATAGCGCGATCAGCCGTGGGTATGATGACCCGGCACAATGATATTACTCTTGTTTTGCTGGTGGTCATTGTCATTGTACTTATGATTTTGCCCTTGCCCACGACCCTTATTGATGCGCTTATTGGCCTGAACATGGGCTTGTCTTTTATCATGCTCATGATGTCCATGTATGTACGTTCTGCTCTGGACTTTTCTGTTTTTCCCACCATGCTTCTTTTTACCACCTTGTTTCGGGTGGGTTTAAATATCGCCACTACACGTTTGATCTTGCTGCAAGCTGATGCAGGAGAAATTATTTTTACTTTTGGTGATTTTGCCCTGGGTGGTAATTTTGTTGTGGGTGCGGTGGTTTTTCTTATCCTGACCATTGTACAATTTTTGGTCATTGCCAAAGGCGCGGAGCGTGTGGCCGAAGTGGGGGCACGTTTTACCCTGGACGCCATGCCTGGTAAGCAGATGTCCATTGATGCGGACATGCGGGCCGGGGTCATTGATATGGAAGAAGCCCAGCATCGCCGTCAGCGTGTGGCCCAGGAAAGCCAGATGTACGGGGCCATGGATGGAGCCATGAAGTTTGTTAAGGGCGACAGTATTGCAGGCATGATTGTCGCGTTGGTCAATATTGTTGGCGGAACCATTATCGGGATTACCCAAAATGGCATGACCGCTGGCGATGCACTGCACACCTATGGTATTTTAACCATTGGTGATGGCCTAGTCTCCCAGATACCTTCTTTGCTCGTATCAATTTCTGCGGGTATTCTTATTACCCGCACTGGAGATTCAGAAGTCAATGTTGGTTCACAGATTGGAGAGCAGATTTTTGATCAGCCCAAGGCCCTGCTCATGGCCGGGGGGATGG
>JAAYGN010000211.1 GCA_012727715.1 Desulfovibrionales bacterium
CCAGGGCCTGTGCCTCCATGACCTGATGCAGGGCCTGGAGAATTTCATGCCTTGAACAGCCACGGCGGCAACCAATGCCAGCCACTACAGAAGGAGGGTGGACAATCAGCCCTGGACCCTGGATGGAACTGGTAACCCGCACTTGAGCCTGGTGTTCCTGGTCCACCAAGGTCCAGGCGTCTTTCTGGTCGTCAAGACCCAGCCAATGATGGGGATCATAAATGCTAACTGGGTTTCCTTCGGTCAAAAGGGTGTTTATGGGCGGCAAAAGGTCTGGGTTGGCCAGCACACATTGGGCCTGTTGGACCACAAGATCCAGGGCCGGACGGCCTGCTGTGTCTGTTGCCGTGGTGATCACCGCCCTGGCCCCCAGATGGTCAGCCAGTTTTTTGGCCAAGGCATTGGCCCCACCCACATGACCAGATAAAAGGCTGATGACATGCTGTCCATTTTGATCACACACCACTACTGCCGGGTCCGTGCTTTTATTATGCAGTACAGGAGCAAGGCAGCGGACCACAATCCCGGTGGCCGCAATAAAAACATGACCATGGTAGTGCTCAAAATTATCCCGGACCTGGTCGGCCAATTTCTGAAAGCCCTGGACATCCCTGGTGGCCAGACGCGCAGGAGCAAAAAGGTCAGCCGGAGCCATGCTGGTCATCCGCCGAGCCAGCTTCAGACCCTGAGTGGTCATGGCGTAGATGGCCAATTTGGACCAGGTCGGTGGACGCTTAGCCTTGCGAAAATCATGGCCAAAAAAAGGAGCATAGAGTTTTGAAGGGCTGGGGGCCTCTTTTTCTCCAGGCAAAATCAAAAACATGGTTTGTCTGGAAAAACCATGGGTAGCCATGGTCTCTTCCAAGGCATCCAGGGTGGTGCGCAGAATTTGTTCTTGAGCATGTCCGACCTTATGACCAACAATGATGGTTGTTTGTTCATCCAGGCCGGCCTGACGCAGTTCCTGGACCAGGGCATTTGTTTTTCCAGCAGACAAATAAATGGCCATAGAGGTCTGGTGACTGGCCAGAGCGGCCAGACTTTCCTGGTCCGGCATGGGTGTACGGCCAGACATGCGGGTAATGATCAGACTTTGGGTTTTTTCCGGGACAGTAAAGGAGACCAGGGCTTTGGCAGCCGTAGCCATGGCCGAGGTTACCCCAGGGATAATGGCAAAGTTGACTTTTTCCGCTCTGAGCAGAGCACTTTGTTCAGCAATAGTACCATATAAAGATGGGTCACCAGTATGCACCCGGGCCACCAGACCATCTGAGTGTACTGTGGCCATGATCAGGGCGTGGGTCTGTGCCAAAGTCAGGCCAGCAGAATCCACCACCCGGGCTCCAGCCTTGGCACCGGCCACTACTTCGCGGGGGACCAGGGAGCCAGCATAAAGGACCAAATCTGCCTTTTGAATAATTTCTTGGCCCTGCACAGTGATCAGGCCCGGATCACCAGGGCCGGCACCGATAAAATAGACTTGGCAAGGAGTGTTCATGAGTTGGGGTCAGGCTTTTGGGTTTCAAGAATAAAAACAGGATTTTGGGGTACCAGACGCAGATCCTTACCCAAGGGAGCACTCTGGTGATGCATGATCTGGTGAATAGTCACGGGCCAGCCCAAAGTTTTGAGGGTGTTTTTGGTTTTTTCCAAGGTTGAAAATAAAATAGCCGTGATTACCAGCCGGCCACCAGGTCTTAAATATTGACAAACCTGGTTGATAGTCTCCGGGGTTGCGCCGCCGCCCATAAAGACATGGGTGGGAGCAAGTTTTGGGGGGGTGGCTAAAAATCTGGCCAAGGTATTGTGCACTACTTGAACACTCCAGGCCCCAAAACGCTGTAAATTATTTTGGATTTGGGCCACACGTTCAAGTTTTCCTTCCACAGCCACAATTTGGCCATGAGTCAGACAAAAAGCGGCATCTATGCTCATGGCTCCACTGCCTGCACCCAAATCCCAAAGCACACTGATCCTGGACAAGCGCAACAGGGAGAGAGCCAAGACCCGGACAGCTCGCTTGGTAATCAGGCCGTCTGCATGCTCCAGGAGTTTTTCATCCACACCTGGGCAAAGCTCCTGGTCCGGCTTCTCGGTACGCTCCAAAATAACAATGTTCATGGCAAAATCTTGGCCGAGCACATCCTTTAAGGCCCAAGAGGTGCAGCGTTTTTGCGGGGTACCCAGATTTTCAGCCACATGCATGCGCCAGCCCTGGACTTGGCGGTCCAAAAGACTTTGGGCCAAATAAGCCGGACTATGTTTGGGGTCTGTAAAAACACCGACCAGCTTTGTTCTGGTCAGGGCAGCAAAAAGAGGGGCCAGGTTTGTGCGCCCATGAACCGAAATAATGGCCAGATCGTGCCAGGGCAAACCAAAGCAAGCACAAGCACTTTGCAGGGCAGAAATATGGGGATGGAAAACAAGTTCTTCAGGTTTAAAAAATTTGAGCAGACTGCTGCCCAAACCATATAAAAGAGGATCGCCATGGGCCAGGACACAGACTTGCTGGTTTTGGGCCAGGGCTCGGATCTGGGCTGCAAATTCATCCAGGGTGGTCAGAGGCAAGCGTTTATGGGCTGGAATGTGCATCTGGTCCAAAAGGGAGCTGGCCCCGGCAATGACTTGGGACTGCTCCAGGATGTGGCTGGATTCCAGCCCCAAGGGAGTAGAATCTATGCCCAAGCCAAGCACATGGATCATGCTTTCCCTCGTGTGTCATGGAGTACCTGTCCGTCAAAATCAAACAGTACATAGTCTATGTGGGGTGTGGGCTGATGGGAATGCTGACTAAAAAGTTGGGCATGCTGAATGGCTTTGGTGGTCAGCAGGGTCAAAAGGGAGGGCAAGGCCGGGTGATTTTTAAAGTCTTCCAAAACCTGACGGGCAGTATTGGCCCTGGCTACTTGCTGGCAATCATCAGGGGAAAAACCGCATTGGCCGCACCAATGAGCCAAGGTCTTGAGATCCAGGTCCACACTCTTGGCATGGGTATAGCGATGGCCTTGGGCCTGTTTGACGAGTTTGCCAAAAAATACCCCCCACAGCCCCTGGGTAAAACCGCGTCGTCCCAGTTCACGCATGGAGAAGAAAAAAAAATCGGCCACCTGGACACAGGCCATGTCCTCAAGCTCAGGGACAGCCTGGCGCAAAAATTTTTCACTGCGGCCGCCAGTGGTTAGAGCTGGGCAAGGTATTTGACAAGCGCGCATAACCTCCAGGCTTTGGCGGATAGTGGCCTGGTAGGCCCAATGACTAAAGGGTTTGACCGTGCCTCTGGTCCCTAAAATGGAAATGCCGTTCACAATGCCCAAACGGGGGTTAAAGGTTTTTTGGGCCAGTTCTGCGCCATGATCCACACTAATGGTAATGCTCACCCCAGGTGCGGGGTTGTACTGAGTTTCAGCCTGATGCAAGGCCTCCTCTACGGCCTGGGTAATCTGTTGCCGAGGCACAGGATTGATGGCTGGCTGGCCTACGGGCACCGGCAGACCCGGCCTGGTGACCAGGCCCACGCCAGAGCCGCCTTGAAGATGTACGCCCTGGCCCCGAGCTGTGACCACGGCCCGGATCATGGCTCCATGGGTGACATCAGGGTCATCGCCAGCGTCTTTGATAACCGCGGCCATACATTGGCCTGAGTCAATGTTTTGTTCTTCAATGGTGATATCAAGACGGCTACCCATGGGCAGGGGCACATCAACTTGCCGAGGAATTTTCCCAAAAAGAAGTCCCAAAGTGGCTGCTTTGGCTGCGGCCGCGGCTGCGGTGCCGGTGGTAAAGCCATGGCGCAAGGTCATGCTTTACAGGCTCCAAGAAAATTTTGAGCCAGGTCGGGTTGGGAAGCAAAATGCAAATGAACCAGGGAGCCCAGCATGTTACCTTTGACATGACCTCCACCGGGAATGTTTTTTCCACAGCGATCTACGGCCTGGTATATATCCTTGGTCTGGTGATCTTGCCCCGAGAGGGCAAAATAATGAAACTCATGACCGCGGGCCTTGGTTCCTGCCGGGCCCAGGGGGCAATCACCAGCGGTGCTTATCTCCCGATAACCCAAAGCCTGGCGACGCGGTTGCATGGTTGTTGCAAAATCAAAGACCTGGGCCAGGGGATGGGTTTGACCTTGAAGATCCGTTAACGAGCGCGTTAAATAGATAAATCCACCGCCTTCGGCATAAACAGGCTTGCCACTGTGGCAAAATTCACGGATTTTAGCGAGCATGGCGGTATTGGCTGCCAGTTGGGCGGCATGAATATCTGGGTAGCCACCACCAAGATAAAGACCATGCAGGGCTGGAGGCAGGCTGGAGTCTTCCAAAGGCGAAAAGGGGACCAATTCTGCTCCACCTTGGCGCAAGAGACGCAAGTTTTCTTCATAATAAAAACAAAAGGCCTTATCCCGGGCATACCCAATGCGCAGGTCGGGTAATATTGCCCCGCCGTCACTTAAGACCGGGCAGGAAATGTCCGGTAATTGGTTCAAAAAGGCCTCCAGATCCAGGGCCTCTTCCACCCAATCAGCCAAGCGGTTCAGGCGTTCTTCACGTTGGTCCAGATCTTCAGCCGTAACCAGGCCCATTTGCCTTTGAGGTAAGGATAACCCTGGCAAACGGGGCAACGCTCCCAAGACTGTAACCTGGGGCAGAGCGTCCAGAGCCTGGGTTAAGATTTGCCCATGCACAGGACTACCGACCAGATTAAAAAGCACACTATGTAAGGTCAGGTCAGGATCAAAGCCTGCATAGCCCTGGACCAGGGCTGCTACAGACCGGGCCATGCCCTGGGCATTGACCACCAAGAGCACGGGGATACCCAAGATTTTGGCAAGTTGGGCTGTGGAGCCTTGTTCACTCCTGGCCCCCAAACCGTCAAAGAGGCCCATGGCTCCTTCAATAATGGACAGGTCACAGCCTTCATGATTGCGTCGAAAAATACGCTGGACTTCTTCTGCGTCCAGCATCCATCCGTCCAAATTATGGCTGGGCAGGCTTGTGGCCAGACGATGCAGGCCAGGATCTATGAAGTCTGGGCCTGCTTTGAATCCTTGAACAGTCAGACCTTTGCGAGTCAGGGCCTGCATGAGCCCCAGGGTGATGGATGTTTTTCCACAGCCACTGGAAGTACCGGCAATTATTATGGCTTTAGACATGATAACCTCAAGTGTTTTTGGTCAACAAAAGAAGAGATAAATAGGTGGGTTTTTCCGGAGCCTGGTCCAGGTCCCGGGCCACCAGCTGTTCTTTCATGCCCACTTTTGAGACAAAAACGCAATGATTATCTACTGGATTTTTTTTCAATTCCTGACGCAGGGCTGTAAAATTGGTATAGGCCTTGAGAATTACGGCATTGTCAGCCCCAGCCACACTGGTGCGTAAGGATTGGGCAGCGCGGATGCCAGGCAGGATGAGCAGGTTTTCCGCTCCCTTGGCCAGGATGGTTTCCGTTGCTGCTGCCGCAGCTTGAAAGGAGGTTATACCAGGAATAATGGTTATGGGCTGATCTGGTGCCATGCTGCGCAAGGTGCGTAACACATAGGCAAAAGTGGAGTAGAGCAAAGGATCACCCAGCGTTAAAAAAGCCACGCGATGACCTTCCTTTAATTGGTCAAGGATCAGACGAGCATTTTTTTCCCAGGCCGCAGTAAGCACATTTTGATCACGACTCATGGGAAAACCCATGGCTATGATTTGGGCTGTGGGGCCCAGATGAGGTCTGGCAATATCCAAAGCCAGGGAATCTTCATTTTTAGTCGAAGTTGCGGCAATAATAATGTCCACCTGGTGTAAGATTTTGGCGGCCTTGATGGTTAACAAGTCTGGATCACCAGGTCCGACACCAATGCCATACAGATGTCCCGTCATTTTCTATTTCTCCGTGGACCAATGAGTAATAATTTCGTGTAATTGTCGTACAGCCACAATACTGCGCGGGCCGGGTCGAGAAAAAAGATCCTGGTCAACCATGAAAAATTGTCCAGTGGGCACGCAAGATAAAGAGCGTAGTACCGGGCGTTCATCCAAAGGCAAGGGGTTGGGGTTCATGGGGCCACGCTGCATAAGGTAAATATCTGGATTTAAGCGTAAAACTTCTTCTTCACCCAGGGGGATCAATTTTTTGTTGGTCTGAACAACATTGATTCCCCCGGCCAAAGTAATAATTTCCGTGACCATGGATTTTTGACCCGCACCAAGCAGGGTGGACGCACGGACCTCAAAAAAAATCGTGGGTCTTGGTTCAGGCTGATGGGTCTGAAAATATTCCAGTTCTGATTTTATTTTGGCAATCTGCGTGCTGGCCAGATCTGCCTTGCCTGTCAACAGGCCCAAACGCTCCATAACACTAAAGAGCTCTGTAAAGCTTTCCAGGGAAAAAACTGCGACCGTAAGACCACGCTGTTCTAAAAACTGGACCATATCCAAAGCATCATTGCGGCCCTGAAGCTGAATCACCAGATCAGGCTGTAAAGCAACAATACGTTCCGCATTGGGGCGTAAATGGGTGCCAATGGAGGGTTTGGCCATCAGCGATGGTGGCCCGGTATCAGCGGCAGTGCGGGCCAGCAGGCAATCTTCCAGGTCCAGGTCAGCCAAGATTTCATTAAAAGCTGCGTACAAGGCAATAATGTTTGTAGCCGGCTGGGCCAAAACGATTTTTTGGCCGCGATCATCTATAATTTCTGTTTGGGCCCCCAAAGGCTGGGCCAAGAAATTAAGCATCAGGCACAAGATGAGCTTGAGGCACACCCGTGACCGGATGGGCCGAAACAACAACAGGTGTTTCATAGATCTCACTTAAAAGTTGGGCAGTGATAATTTCCCGGGTTGGTCCATCAGCCACTATGGAGCCATTTTTTAAAAAAATGAGCCGCTGACAATAAAGGGCCGCCAAATTGACATCATGAGCCACAGTGACAATGGTCAGGCCGGCTTTATTTTTGGCCCGCAAAAGATTGTACATGTCCATGGTCCGGGCCAAATCCAGGTTGGAGGCCGCTTCATCCAACAACAAAAGATTGGTATCCTGGGCCAGGGCTTTGGCCAGGATAACCCGTTGTAATTCTCCGCCAGACAGGGTTTGGCAGGAACGCTGGGCCAGGGTCAGGGCTTGAGTCCACTTTAAGGCTTCATGAGCCTGATCCTGGTCTTGGCAGCCATAGCTGCCCAGCCAGCCAAGATAAGGGTAGCGGCCCATGAGCACCAGGGCAAGAACACCAATCCCGTCAATCCGTGGTGTTTTTTGGGTAATGGTGGCGCAGGCCCTGGCTCTGGTTTTGGCCGAGAGCTGCTGGATATTTTGGCCTGCAATACGAATCTGGCCGGAATGGGGGCGCAGGGTTCCGGACAAAGCACGGATAAGGGTGGTTTTGCCACTGCCATTGGGCCCCAGAATACCTAAAAATTGACCCTGGGGGACTTGTAAGGACAAGTGGCGTAAAAAGGGTTGCGAGCCGTAGCCCACGCAAAGATCGTCAATTTCAATCATGAGTATTTTTTTTAGCCAAAATCAAACAAAACACAGGGCCGCCGAACAAGGCCGTGACCACACCAACAGGCAGTTCAGCTCCTTGCGGCAAGATGGTTCGGGCCAGGACATCGGACCACAGTAAAAGAGTGCCACCGACCAGAGCTGAGTAGAAAATCAAAGGTCTGGTGCTAGGTCCTTGGA
>JAAYGN010000023.1 GCA_012727715.1 Desulfovibrionales bacterium
ATCGGCAAGATGGTCGCCCGTTATCAGCAGGTCTTTGGCATTAAACGCTTGCTGGAGCGCATTCAGACCCGCAAGGCTGATGGCGGGCGCAATGGCGGGGTTATCTGGCATACCACTGGTTCGGGCAAATCTTTGACCATGGTATTTTTAAGTAAAACTCTGATCCTGCATCAGGACCTGAAACAATGCCGCATTGTGGTAATCACTGACCGCGTTGATCTGGAAACCCAGCTCAGCAATACCTTTGCCTCCAGCGGTGAATTGGCCAGTAAAAAAGATCGCCAAGCAGCCATGGCTACTTCTGGACGTCGGCTGGCTGAACAAATTGGACGGGGAAAAGAGCGTATTATTTTCTCCCTGATACAAAAATTCAATAGCGCCATCCGCTATGCCCATTGCTATAATGATAGTGCGGATATCATTGTGCTCATTGATGAAGGCCATCGCAGCCAAAGTGGGGAAAACCATATCCGCATGATCCAGGCCTTGCCCAAGGCCTCCTTTGTGGCCTTTACCGGTACCCCGCTGCTGAAAGATGACAAAACCACCAATAAATTTGGCCCCATTGTCCATGCCTACACCATGCAGCGAGCTGTGGCTGATGGTACGGTAACCCCACTTTTATATGAGGAGCGCATTCCTGACCTAGAGGTCAATGAACGGGCCATTGATAGCTGGTTTGAACGCATCACTGAGGGGCTGTCTGAGGAACAAAAGGCTGATCTCAAACATAAATATACTCGTAAAGGGCAAGTCTATGCTGCGGCAGACCGTATCCGCCTCATTGTCTTGGATATTGCCAATCATTTTGTCAAAAATATTGATGAAGGTCTTAAAGGTCAGCTGGCGTGTGACAGCAAGCTCTCGGCCATTAACTATAAAAAATATCTGGATGAAGCTGGGTTATTTGAATCAGCTTTGGTCATGAGTCCCCCAGATACCCGCGAGGGCAATACTGAAGTTGATGAGTCCACCATGCCGGAAGTGGCCCAATGGTGGCAAAATAATGTGGGAAGTCTTGATGAGCGTATTTACACCAAAGGGGTCATTGAGCACTTTGACAAGGATGATACCCTTAAAATGCTCATTGTGGTGGACAAGCTCCTCACTGGTTTTGATGAACCCAAAAACACGGTCCTTTATATTGATAAGCCCTTAAAAGAACACAATTTGATCCAGGCCATTGCCCGGGTGAACCGTCTGCATCCACAAAAGAAATTTGGCCTGCTCATAGATTATCGCGGTATTTTGGCTGAGCTGGATACGACCATTGAAAAATACCAAGATCTGGCCTCGCGTACCCAGGGCGGCTATGACATTCATGATATTGCCGGCCTGTATAAGCAGATGAGTACTGAATACAAGCGGCTGCCTCTTTTATACAAAAAACTTTGGGCTATTTTTCATAAGGTGCAGAATAAAAATGATATTGAACAGCTGCGCCAGGCCTTAGTCCCCCGCATTGAAGAACAGGACGGAGAACTGGTGGATGTGCATCTAAAAATTCGTGAAGACTTTTACGAAGCTCTGACCGCCTTTGCTAGCTGCCTAAAAGTGGCCTTGCAATCTGCAACCTTTTTTGAGGACAAGGCCTTTAGTGACAAGGATCGCCGCCATTACAAAGAAACCTTGAAGCAACTCACCAGCCTGCGCCAGCTGGTCCAACAGGATTCTGGGGAAAAGGTGGATTATGACCAATATGCAGTGCTCATAAAAAAACTTTTGGATAAGCATGTGGCTGGAGTTGAGGTCAAGGAGCCTGATGGTGTGTATGAAGTGGGTAAGCTGGGCCGCCAAAAACCAGAGGATTGGAGCAAAGAAAAAACCCGCAATGAAACAGACACCATCAAAACAAGGGTAGCGCGCATGATTGAGCAGGATTTACGTGATGATCCCTATGCTCAGGAAGCCTTTTCCAAACTTCTACGCCAGGCCATTATGGAAGCGGAAAAGCTCTTTGATCATCCCCTCAAACAATATCTGCTTTTTTATGAATTTGAAGAGCAGGTGATGCAGCGCCGCCTGGATGATATTCCTGATGTATTTCAGGGCAATCACCATGCCCAGGCCTATTTTGGTGTGTTTAAAAAGCAGTTACCAGAAGTCTTTGTGAGCGACGACCCAGTAATGCAGGACAAATGGGTGCAGATAGCTTTTGACATTGACCAGGTGGTGGAAATAGCTGTGGCAGAAAACTCCATTAATCCCCACAATATTGAGGCTGAGATCCGCAAACAATTGCTGCCGCGCATGTTTCAGGAATGCAAAACCATTGGCGGGGGGATGGAGCAGGCCAAAAACATTGTGGAGACAGTGGTGCAGATTATCCGTGTGGG
>JAAYGN010000212.1 GCA_012727715.1 Desulfovibrionales bacterium
ACTTGGCAATACATTGACTGATATCCATACGTTCCTCGATCAAATTTCAAGTTCTTGTAAATGCGTACGCACAAAATCCAATTCAGGATCAAGTATCAGGGCCTGAAAAAGTAACTCATGCGCCTTATCCTTGTTATTCATATACTTATGACACAGGCCCAGGTTGGCCAGGTCCATGGCTGAACCGCTATCCAGAGCTAAGGCCCGTTCAAAATTTGTCGCGGCCTGAGCATATTGTTGTGTTTTAAAATACGCCACCCCACGCAAGTTAAAATATTCCTTCACTTCCGGGCAATGGACAACAGCTCGGTCCAAATGCGGGATGGTTTCAGCCCATAATCCGGCCTGAGACAAGGCATAGGCCTGATAAAAAGCAGCCAGCCCTTGATCCTCAGTATCGTGCTGTATTGACTCGGCCTGAGCAAACCAGGTGGCTGCCTGATCAAGATCACCCTGGCCCAAAGCGGCCAGCCCTCGGAAAAAAGAAACATACGGGGCACCTGGGACAATACTGGCCAAAACATCCAGACCTGCTGCATCAGCCATGTCTTCAGCTAAAATCCGACCCACAAAAAGACCCAAAGACGCTTGGGGAGTACGCTCCCGAAAAAGAAATCCAGGAATAAAATTATAATTAGCTGGGATATCCAAACTGGGTTGGGTTATGTCCAAGGAAAAAAAATGAAAGCCCATGTCCTTTAAACCGGAACACAATAGGCGTAGTTCCTGAGCTATATCTTGATCAACAATACCTGGCAGGCTGTTGATGGGCACACAAGGTCCGGCTTTAAGCCACTGAAACTGATCAGGATGAGTAAATTTAGGCAGACCAGATGCTTCATAATTACTTTTAGTTTCAAAATCCCCACCAAGTTGAGCGATTTCTGTCAAAGCCCTGATGGCTGCCTTTTGCGGTGAAGTAGCTGTACCAGCAGTAAACACAATTTCGCTGGTTGTAGGAAAGGTGCGGGGATCCATAACCACAGCAGCTACAGTGGGGACCGGAAAACCCAGGCTAAAATCCTTGATCAAAACTTCCAAACCCTGAGCTGTAAATTTTTTATACAAATCCACAAGCACAGGATCCGTAAAGGAAGCTGGGTCAATGGTTGGTGTTTCTTGGTGCGTACGATCCACCAGAGCACAAACATGGCGCTCTACCAGCTCGCAACCTCCCTGAAGCATGGATTCTTCCAAAGTATTGCCAGCTGAAGCCCCGTTAAATTCATTGAGCATCTTGAACCAATTCACAGGCACCATATACTCTTGGCCCATGACCAAATCTGTCACCGGGATAAAATCCCAGGGCACCAAATCTACAATGCGGACAGCATCATCAGGGTCCAGATCGTCTCCAACGGACTGTAAAAGAAAGGAAATGGGCAGCAGGCGATCTTGAAAAGCCTCTTGAGCCTGGGACCAGGTCATGGTCATGAAATTTTCCCTCTGGTTCCATAGGGAAAAAAAACTAAAACGCTCCACCAATTCCATGAGCGCAGAGGCCTCGGCCTGAGCCACAGACGCACCTTTACCCATTTGCTTACGCGTGGGCATGATGTTTAATGCATCTTGCCCACACACAGACATAAATACCGGGACTTGCAAACGCCCGGTATCAATACGCCGGGTTTGGGCCAAAATTTTCCGACCAGAATCAGCTAATGCCTGCTTAACCCTGGCCACAGTTTCTTCAGGCGAACAGGTTTTATCCTGGTCCAGATTATAGCCTTTGAGGCTTGTGGTGATGTGAATCATAATGCTTCAGTTATTGTACAGGTAATACTTCAGCTTGTTCAATAACAATAGTTTCCTTGGGTACGTCGCCATGCATGGCCAAAGAGCCTGTGGACACAGCTTCAATGGCATCGACCACGTCCTGGCCTCGTACCACCCATCCAAAAACTGCATAACCAAAATCTCTCGAGCCATGATTTAAAAAATTATTATCCGCAGTATTGATAAAAAATTGTGAGGTCGCGGAGTTGATATCAGCAGTGCGGGCCATGGCCACAGTGTATTTGTCATTTTTAAGGCCATTATCCGCCTCATTTTTAATGGGGCCACGGCCTTTTTTGGGAGTTAAGGTGGCTTCCATACCACCACCTTGAATCATAAAACCTTTGATCACCCGATGAAAAATCGTATCCGTGTAAAAGCCCTCTTTCACATATTGTAAAAAGTTGGCCACAGTCACTGGCGCTTTCTGAGGATCAAGTTCCAGGACAATGACGCCTTTATTGGTGGTCAGAGCTACTTGAGGATTAGCCGCCCAAACAGGGGTAGTCAGCAAAACAAAAACTAAAAAAATAAACATACCACGCATACTATCTCCTTAAAAAATAACTGCTTCAAACCACCACAACTCCACCTTGGGCTTGCGCCAAGACCCCTTGGGAATCCC
Organism: Desulfovibrionales bacterium; assembly: GCA_012727715.1. Classification (GTDB taxonomy): domain Bacteria; phylum Desulfobacterota; class Desulfovibrionia; order Desulfovibrionales; family Desulfomicrobiaceae; genus Desulfomicrobium. The sequence continues at coordinate 2,402 of JAAYGN010000212.1, forward strand.
GGCCTTAAGGCAGGTGTGATCCAAAAAAGTTTCCCGGTCCCAACCTTGCTCCAATGCCACTTGCGGCAGAAGCAGACCAGAATGAATAGACTTACGAATATACAAGCCATGACGACCAATTTCAATGAGGTCTGGATCGGGACACAAGGTTAATGGCCCCATAATTGAGACCTCTATTTCCAAATCAGGCAATTCTTGGGCGGTGACGGGAGGAAAGCGGGGATCTGAAAAAGCTGCCGCCTGGGCCATGCGCTCAAGGGTTGCAACCAAAGGCCCCTGCCCCACTACATGGCCAATACAACCACGTAGCTGTCCGTTTTTTTTCAAGGTAACAAAGGCACCCAATTCCTTGTGCAAGGTTTCAGATTCCAAGACTGGTTTATCAAGACTTTGACCCAATTGATGGGCAATAACCCAATACACAAGCTTTTTGATAAAAGCTTTCTCTGCTTCAGACAATGCGAGTTGAAAATCCTGCATAACAGCTCCTATTGGTCAAAGGGGGCTTCTAACGGCGGATTGGTCCACCACCTTGACGAGGTGGATCTGGCTACACCTTGCACCTGCACCTGCCGATCTTGCAACTGAATACGTCCCTCAGCAATCCATTGCAGAGCCTGGGGATAAATTCGATGTTCCAATTCCAAAATCCGTGCTCCCAGACGACTAGAGTCATCATCAGCATAAGCCGGAACTGCTGCCTGGATAATAATAGGTCCATGATCCATCTTTTCATCCACAAAGTGTACTGTACACCCTGCCAGGCGTACTCCATAGTCAACCTGCTGGGCCTGGGCCTCAATACCAGGGCAGGCTGGCAAAAGGGCTGGATGAATATTAACCACCCGTCCGGCAAAAGGTGCTAAAAATACTGGGGTTAAGATACGCATAAATCCGGCCAAAACCACCCACTCTACCCCTGCATCTTGGAGAATATGGACTAATTGTATGTCAAAATCTTCTCGCTTGGGAAACTCCTGATGCATGACACACTGGGTGGGGATACCTGCTTTTTGAGCCCGCTGTAAGCCCAGGGCATCGGGATTATTGGCAATAACTACAGCAATGGTCGCGTCCAACGTCCCTTGGGCAATATGATCCATAATGGATTGTAAATTGGATCCTGACCCGGAAACAAGCACACCCAAAGTAATAGTCATAACTATCCTTGAACCAGAGCCTCGACCAGGGCAGGAATAGTATATTCCTCGGGCATGATGTCTGGAGTAAAGCCATAATTGCCTAAGGTCTTGGCCGTAATGGGCCCAATGCAACAAATTTTTAAGGGGCGCCCTACAAATGGACGCAAAGTGTCTGCTGGCACCAAAGCAAAGAAGTTATCCACTGTGGATGAACTGGAAAAGGTCAAATAATGTAAACGGCCTTGTTCCAAAAGCGCAATGATCTCCTGCCCATCTTCCTGGGTCAGCATTGTTTCATAAACCGGCAACACATCCACCTGTTTGGCCACCTTGGATAGTTCCTCTGGCAAGATTTCTCGGGCGACCTTGGCCCTGGGGATAAGGACCCGTTTACCTGCAATACCCAGCTCCAAAAGTCCCTGCACCACAGATTCCGCCACATATTTTTCAGGGATAAAATCCGGCTCAATACCTCGCTGGCGTAGCTCCAGGGCTGTAGCCGGACCAATGGCCGCCACCTGGGCTGCACCCAACGCTCTGGCATCCTTGCCCACAACAGCCAGCTGATCCCAGAAATGACGCACCCCATTGACCGAGGTAAAAATCACCCAATCATACACAGGTAAAT
>JAAYGN010000213.1 GCA_012727715.1 Desulfovibrionales bacterium
GCTTTGTATATGCCCATGGTGCCAGAGCTTGCTATAGCCATGCTGGCCTGCACCCGTATTGGTGCTGCCCATTCTGTTATTTTTGCTGGATTTTCAGCCACCAGTGTACAAAACCGGATCCAGGATTGTGCAGCCAAAGTCTTGGTTACTGCAGATGCTGTCTTAAGAGCTGGAAAAAAAATTTCCTTGAAAGCCAATGTTGATGAAGCATTGGAAAATTGCCCAACCATTAACGCCTGCATTGTTCTCCAGCGAGCTGGCATTGATATCACCATGGTCCAGGATCGAGACATATGGTGGCATGAGGCCATGGCTAATCCTGACTTACCTGATTCCTGTCCTTGCGAACCCATGGATTCAGAAGATCTGCTCTTTATTTTATATACCAGTGGCTCCACAGGCAGGCCCAAAGGAGTTATGCACACCACAGGTGGATATTTGACCTATGCAGCCCATACCACCCAATTGGTGTTTAACCTTTTTGAAGATGATATCCATTTTTGTACAGCAGATGTGGGCTGGATTACTGGGCACACGTATATTGTTTATGGCCCCTTGGCTCTGGGAGCCACCTCGGTCATGTTTGAAGGCGTGCCCACCTATCCGGATCCTGCTCGCTTTTGGCATATTGTAGAAAAATTTAAGACCACCAATATCTATACCGCTCCCACGGTTATCCGGGCCTTAATGCGTGAAGGCACGAAGTGGACCCAAAAAAATGATCTGTCTTCCCTGCGCATGTTGGGGAGTGTTGGTGAACCCATCAATCCAGAGGCCTGGATGTGGTATTATGAGCATATTGGCAAATCACAATTGCCGGTGGTGGATACCTGGTGGCAAACAGAAACCGGTGGGATACTCATTGCTCCTCTGCCCTTTGCGACCCCATTAAAACCCGGCTCAGCCAGCCTGCCCTTGCCTGGAATTTTTGCCAAGGTGGTCAATGCAGAAGGGAAGCCCGCAGCAGCTAACGAAGGGGGACATTTGATTATTGAACGCCCCTGGCCCGGTATGTTGCGTGGAGTTTTTGGAGATCCAGAGCGCTTTAAGCACGAATATTTTGAGCGTTTTCCCCATAGTTATGAAGCAGGTGATGGTGCTCGCCAGGATGAAGATGGATATTTTTGGATCATGGGTCGCTTGGATGATGTCATCAATGTGTCTGGACACCGCCTAGGCACAGCAGAAATTGAATCGGCGCTGGTGTCACACCCTGCTGTGGCCGAAGCTGCTGTTGTGGGCATGCCCCATGAACTCAAAGGCCAGGCTGTCTATGCTTATGTTACTTTACGGGCGGATGTGGATGAATCCGAGGACCTGCTCAAGGCTCTGCGGACTCATGTACGCAAAGAAATTGGACCATTGGCCTCACCAGAAGTCATTCAATTTACTCTTAGTTTGCCCAAAACACGCAGTGGTAAAATCCTGCGCCGTGTACTGCGTAAAATTACATCCGGGGTAACGAACCTTGAAGATTTTGGAGACACTTCTACCTTGGCTGATCCTTCAGTAATTCAGGACCTTATATCTGGTCGTCAATAATTTTACCGTAACACAAATCAGTAAGAAAAAACGCACCGTTCAGGTGCGTTTTTTCTTGACGACCTCCAAAAATTAGTAAATGAACGCTTACATACACAGGAGGAGCCTGCCATGTCCCGCCCAGTGATTAAGCGTGAAATTATTGAAGAAACTGCTATTAAAATCTTTGCTACCAAAGGTCTGGCGCGTACAACCATCAAGGATATTGCCTCCCAGGCTGGAGTAACGGAAGGAGCTTTATACCGATACTATGACGGTAAAGAGGAAATGGCCTGGAAGCTCTTTAACCGCGAGCTGGAGAAGTTTACCCGTCTTATTTTTCAAGTGCTCTTTGAGGAGCGCATGTGCTTTGCTCTACGTCTGGGGCTAGCCATTAAAACAATTTATGACTACTACCGCTACAATGGCGACCAGTTTGCTTTTATTTTACTCACCCAGCATGGCTTTCCAGAAGAAAAACTCCAGACCAAAACGACAGATCCAGTGGATATGGTTGCAACCTTTATTGGCCAAGCAGTGGGCAGAGGAGAAATCCCCCCCTGTGATGCAGATCTTTTTGCCAGCCTGATCATGGGTGCTGCCCTGCAACCCTTGGTTTTGCATCGCTATGGTCGCCTTAAACTGGAAGCTGATACCCATAATCAAGTCACCCAAGCCTGTTTACGTCTTCTGGACATAGCCTAAACCATGCCCCATTCTCCAGGCAGTTCACATCCTTTAACACAAATCAAGGGATTTTTTCCTTATTTGTCTGTTGTTTTAATCAATGCCATTATTGATTTAGGGCACAAAATTATCATCCAGAATACGGTATTCAAATACTATGATGGAGCAACACAAATTGCTCTGACCGCCTTGGTCAATGCCTGCATCCTCTTGCCCTTTATTCTTTTCTTTACTCCAGCCGGATATTTGGCTGACCGTTTTTCCAAACACAAAGTCATTGCATGGACTGCAGGCATGGCCATACCCCTTACAGCTCTTATTTATGGAAGCTATGTTTTGGGCTGGTTCGAAGTTGCCTTTACTTTAACGCTTATTTTAGCTGCCCAATCGGCCTTTTATTCACCAGCCAAATACGGTTATATCAAAGAAATGGCTGGCCAAAGCAACCTGGGTATGGCCAATGGGGTTGTTCAGGCGGTCACCATTGTGGCCATTTTATTGGGTGGAATTCTTTTTTCCGTGATCTTTGAAGCTCTTATTGGCGAAGCCCAAACCAAGGCTGATATTTTACAGGCCATTGCTCCCAGTGGATTGCTTCTTTGTGTAGGTGCCATAGCTCAAACTCTTATTGCCTGGCGCATTCCCCAATACCAAAAAGGACAAAAGGACTTACGTCTTAATATCCAAAAATATCTCCAAGGGAAATATCTCAAGAAGAACTTTAAGAAACTTCACGCTCACCGAACTATTTGGCTCTGTGTTCTTGGCCTCTCCATGTTTTGGGCTGTAAACCAGGTACTTTTTGCCACTTTTGGAGCCCATCTCAAGGATTTTGCCCAAGTAACATCCACGGTGATCGTGCAGGGTTTGCTGGCCATTGGAGGTATTGGCATCATCTTGGGCTCAATGACAGCCGGTCGATTATCCAAACCCCATATTGAAACAGGTATCATTCCTTTGGCAGCCCTGGGCATGACCATTTGTCTGCTCATGATACCTAGTATGCACCATATTTTTTCTCTGGGGCTTCTTTTAACTGTCTATGGATTTTTTGGTGGGCTTTTTGTGGTCCCCCTCAATGCCTTGATCCAGTCCCATGCTCAGGACAAAGATTTGGGTACCATTTTGGCTGGCAATAATTTTACTCAAAATATCTGGATGCTCGCCTTTCTCTGCGGTACAGTAGCAGCCTCCCTTACCGGTCTCAGCAGCATACCCATTATATATATCTTGGCTCTTATCATGGCCCTGGGCTCTCTTTTTGCTTTACGCCAATTGGCTCCAAACTTTATGACCTTTATTTTACGGACACTTTTTTCCCAGCGCTACAAACTGAGTATCAGTGGTCAGGAACATATCCCCACCAGTGGTGGTGTTTTGATACTAGGCAACCACACCAGTTGGATTGATTGGGCTGTTTTACATTTGGCAGTTCCCCGACCAGCACGCTTTGTCATGGCCCGCAAATACTATGACCGATGGTATGTACGTTGGTTCTTGGATTTATATCGAGTTATTCCCATTTCCTCTTCAGCCAGCCCTTCTGCTTTGCGCAAAGTCATCCAAGCTCTCCAACGCGGTGAATGTGTGGTGCTTTTTCCTGAAGGTGCTATTAGCCGCAATGGACAATTGGGTACATTTCGACGCGGCTATACCATTGCTGCCACACAAGCAAAATGCCCTATTATTCCATTTTATTTGCGTGGTCTTTGGGGAAGCAGATGGTCTGCAGTTCCCCGTCATTTTCACCAATGCTCCAATGGCAAGCGGACCAGAGCCATCAACCTGTGCTTTGGTCTCCCTTTACCACCCGATACACAACCCTTGAAACTTAAAACCGCCATACACCAGTTATCCATTGCAGCTTGGGCAGATTTTTCCAAAACCTTAGACTCTATCCCCAACACCTGGCTGCGGGTAGTCAAACAATATCCTTGGCGTTTGGCTGTCACTGATGTTATGGGCCAGCACCTGAATCATGGGCAGATTTTAGCCTTGGCCCTATGCTTAGCCAAAAAAATTCGAAATATTTCTGATTCACGCATAGGAATTATTCTGCCCCCCGGAGCTCAAGCTGTCTTGGCTAATATGAGTATTCTTCTTGCCGGAAAAGTCATTGTTAATCTCAATCCTCATCTTGATCCGGCCATCTTCACCCAGCATGTCAAACAAGCTGGCCTAAAAACCATCGTAACCTCACAGAAATATATGCATACCCTGCGTACCTTGCCATGTTATGCAGTCTTAAACCAGTGCCAAGTATTGTATATCGAAGAGCATTATCCAAAACAAACCTATATGCGATTTGTTTCTGCTGTAATACGTGTTTTTCCTATATTTCTTCTTCAACTGTTCTATGGTTCTAAAGCCCATGCAGGCCATCCAGCAGCTATTGTGTTTTCATCTCAAAATACGCATCCCATATCTGGGATTGTATTAAGTCATGCGAATATTATTGCCAATTCTCGACAAATAACATCACTTTTTCCACCCAAAGGTGATGATATCTTGCTAAGTAGTTACCCACTATACCATAGCCTGGGGGTAACTTTGTCCTTATTTCTTCCTTTACTCGAAGCAATACCGATTGTGTATTGTCGTGATCATGCCCATGGTCGCTCCATCGGACAAGCATGTGTCAAACATAAGATTACTCTATTATACACTACGCCCAATGTTCTAGATATATACGTTAAAAATACACACTTGCATCCACTGATGTTTGCATCCTTACGCTTTATACTTTGTACAGGATCGCATCTGCCAAAATCCACTCTGCATAATTTTCGACAAAAATTCGGCCATATTATTCATGCTGGCTATGGTACTTCGGAAACCACACCTCTGGCCACCATTAATGCTTCTGATGTGCTCAATCCCATGGACTATTCCGTACAACAAGGACGCAAACCCAACACAGAGGGGCTTCCTTTGCCTGGTGCAGCCATACGTATTGTTGATCCCCAAAGTCTGGAGGATCTCCCCCAAGGAACACAAGGGCGCATTTTGGTGGGTAGTAGCCAAATTGCCAAAGGATATGCGGACCCATCCTTTGCAGTGAAAACTGTAGAAAAAGATGATATCCAATGGCATATCACCGAGGATTTTGGATGTTTGGATGAAGATGGATTTTTAGAATTAGCCAACCCAGAGCCTATCTCCAAAAGGGATACTGAGAGTGATGATACATAAAATTGGTGGTAAAAGTTTTCTGAACACCCCCTCGCGCTCCAGCACAGCAATACCTGGCACCCTGACTATGGCATACTTTACAAAATAATCCAGACCAAGTTGAATCTTGAACAAAATACAATGAAAAATCCTTTGACAGGCTCCGTTCATTTTTATAAGGGTACTCTTCCTGGACGGACAGGGCGGTTAGCTCAGCTGGGAGAGCATCGGCCTTACAAGCCGAGGGTCATAGGTTCGATCCCTGTACCGCCCACCACCAAATTGCGGGGTCGTAGTTAAGTTGGTTATAACGCCGGCCTGTCACGCCGGAGGCCGAGGGTTCGAGTCCCTTCGGCCCCGCCATTTTTACAGATAAGCCCTTAGGTAAAGGGCTTTTTTTTGTCCTTCAAGCCTCTGCCCCACTTTGCCCACAATGTTAAAAGTAATCGTCAAAGTTAAGATAATAGGTGCCTCCCTAAAATTGCCTGAAGAGTCTCCGCTGCAAAAAATCCACCCTTACTCCAGGTCATTATTTTCAATTTTTTCTCTTTTCTGCCCTCTCTACAAACCCAATAGACCAGTTGTGCTTCCTCCAGGATACGTTTAAGAGTTGTTAAGTATCCACAAGGTTAGGATAACCATGAGTTACACAAAGTATCCTCAATGCCACTGGTACGTATTTTTCATCGTATGGCTAGCGAGTCATTTCTTGTCACTCGCAGCACCATACTCTTGGGCCTCGTCCACGCCTGCACGCATTCTGGTGTTACATTCCTACCACCAAGGTCATTATTGGACTGACGGATTACAACAAGCCATAGTTCAAAAATTTATTCAAAGCAGTCAGGAGGTGGACCTGGATATTCACTACCTGGACATGGCTCGTTTGGAAAACAACGAAAAAAAGTTGCATTCCATCTCCCTCATGATGCGCCATCTGGCAGAAAAACCCCAAATCCATCAAGAGTACGCTCTGGTACTGACTACGGACAATGAGGCCCTGGATATGGCCTTGACCTATCGTGAACAAATTGCTCCCAACACACCCATCATCTTTTGTGCTGTAAATAATTTTAATCACAACCTTTTATTGGGACAGGCTGACGTAACCGGAGTGGTAGAAAATCCATCCTTTGCCGAGACCATAACTCTGGCTAAAAAACTGCGGCCTCAGCTACAAAAAGTTTTAGTGCTCGTTGAGAATACTTTTACTGGTAAACAAAATCAGCATATTATGTATCAACAACGAGGAGATCTGCCCCAGGGGATCCTTGTTGAAAACCTGCTGACTACGGATATACATGAAATAGAGCAGCGATTACGCATTCTGACTCCAGAATGGGTAGTACTTAACCTGTGTCGTCCTTTTGAAAATCAACGCCTACTCCCCTTGGCCGAAGCCGCCAAAAGAATCTGTCAAGCAGCACCAGTCCCTGTGCTCACGGGCTGGGATCTGGATATGGGCTATGGGTATCTGGGTGGGGTTGTTGTTTCTTCCAAGGCCCAAGGCGAAGCAGCCGTGGATATGGCCCTCAAGATTTTGCGTGGAGAAAATATCAATGCTATCCCCATACAAATCCATAGCCCCAATGTGGCCATGGTGGACGAACTGGCGGCTAAAAGATTTCACATCTCCACATCTATTTTTCCCCCAGGCACTGTAATTCTCAATCACACACCCAATTTTTACGTACAGCATAGCGACCTGGTCTGGATTTCCGGATTCATTGCACTGAGTTTTATTGCTTTAGCCATGGCTTTAGGTACTAATATTTTTTATCGCCACAAGGCTGAAACTGCCCTACGTCGCCAAATTGCTTTTACACAAACTCTGCTCCAAACCATTCCTACCCCTGTATATTACAAGGATATTCAAGGTCGTTTTTGGGGTTGTAATCAGGCTTTTAGCCAATTTTATGGCTTTAAACATGAAGACATACTGGGCAAAACCTCAGCTGACCTCTTTCCCCCAGATCAGGTAAAAATATTTCAAGAACAAGACCAGCTGTTATGGAGTACCGGTGAACCACAACGTCATGACCAAACAACAATAACCCCCCAAGGAGAACGGCAAGTTGTCACCCAACAGGCCTTTTTCTACGATCATGGACAACGAGCCGGTATTGTAGGTGTTGTAACAGATGTGAGTGAGCTAGCCCTGGCTGAAGAGCGCCTGCAACTAGCCTTCACAGCCAGCAGAGCCGGTATTTGGGAATGGGACCATATTACAGGTAACGTGTATTATTCTCCACGTTGGAAAGAAATTATTGGCTTTCAAGAACATGAACTTGAGTCTGATATTCGCGAATGGAGAAAGCGTATTCATCCCCAAGATCGAGATCGGGTATTATTGGTTTATGACCAATTTTATCAGAGTAGTGCTCCAAGTTTTGCTCTTGAATATCGGCTCAGACATAAAGATGGTTCCTACCGTTGGATCGAGGTCTTTGCCACTTGTTTGCGCGATGCTCAAGGGCGTTCCTATCGGGTCACAGGATCTCATTCAGACATTACCTCGCGCAAAAATTTGGAACTCAAGCTCCGGGCTGCTCGTGATGCAGCCATAGCTGCCAACAAAGCAAAATCTACATTTTTAGCCAACATGAGCCATGAAATTCGCACTCCCTTAAATGGAATTTTGGGTATGCTCCAGCTCCTCCAACCCATGATCACTGACAATAAACAAAGGGAATATGTAGATCTGGCCATTATTTCTAGCCAACGCCTAACTTCGTTGCTCTCAGATATTTTGGATTTTTCACGTATTGAAAGTGGGCAATTGGCCATTGAAGTGCACCCCTTTGCCGTGACTGATTTGCAAGATGCCCTGCTTGGCCTTTTCCATATCACTGCCCAAAAAAAGAATCTGACCTTAACCGTTGACATTGACCCACAACTTCCAGCCATTGTGGGAGGTGACAAATTCCGCGTACAACAGATTTTATTTAACCTGGTCGGTAATGCCTTAAAGTTTACCAGCTTTGGCTCAGTGCAGGTCAGTATCAACGCCTTACCCTTGGGAAAAACTCTGGATCATTTCCAAATTTATTTTGAGGTCAAGGACACTGGCTCAGGTATTTCAGAAAAACATCTGGAAAAAATTTTTGAGCCCTTTATGCAAGCTGAAGGTTCTTATGAGCGTAAACACCAAGGAGTTGGCCTGGGTTTATCCATTGTCCACCGTCTGATCTCCTTAATGCAAGGAACACTGTGCATTGATACTGCTCCAAAAGAAGGGACCACCATTGGCATGTCTTTATCCATGACCTACCCGGTACTGGACACAAGGCCAACCCCTGTGCCTCACCGCTCCAAAAAACATACCCAAATCCCACACCTTGAAATCCTTCTGGTGGAAGATGATGAGGTCAATTTGTTTGCAGCTCGTCATCTTTTACAACGCCTGGGACATCAGGTCATCGTTGCCCGTAATGGCCAAGAGGCTGTAAACTTGGCTATGTCCCAAGATTTTGACGTCATTTTTATGGACATACAGATGCCCGTCATGGATGGCCTGGAAGCAACCAAAGCCATACGCGCTTTTCCCGGGCCTCGGGCCCAAGTGCCCATCATTGCCATGACCGCTTACGCTATGAATGGTGATCAAGAGCTTTTTCTTACATCCGGCATGGATAGCTATATCCCCAAGCCTGTGGATAAACACACCCTGGAGCAAACTCTAGAGCATACGTTCAGTGGCAGTAAGCACAAGAACTAGAGACTCAAAACCAAAATAGTGCAGATCAATCTAGGTGTTAAAGATCAAATCACGACAACCTAAAATATTTTCTACTTTTATTTGTATTGACGAAGAGGCCACATCCACACACTTTCCCAAATCCACTGCTCCAAGTTTTGCTATTACTCCCATTGCCTCTGAAATCTCTGACAGATCTTGCCCCATGGGACCAAGAAAACAAACTTCCTTCTCTCTTCCTCAACTGCTGATGATAACCCGGACATCTGCATCAAAGAGGACGGAAATTTTGAACAATACCTTTAGGTCAGAGTGTTGTTTTCAAAGCCGTATCTTTATTTTTTGACTTTTGGGCTAGAATCCCTATTAATCAATATTTATATGCAACCAGGCAAACGCTTCTACAAAATCCAAACCCTCATACATCAAGGAGTCAACCATGAACGTAAAATTGGCTATTATTTATTATTCCACCTATGGCACGAACTACCAAATGGCTTCCATTGCCAAGGAAGCTGCTCTGGCTGCGGGGGCTGAAGTACGCTTAGTCAAAACTCCGGAAACTGTTGCCCAGGAAGTTATTGACAGACAAGAAGCCTGGAAAGCTCAAGCTGAAAAAATGGCCCATATTCCTGTGGCCACTGTTGAAGATATGGACTGGGCCAATTGCTATCTTATCTCCGCTCCGACCCGCTTTGGGGTTATGGCCAGCCAGATGCGAGCCTTTATTGATACATTAGGTGGTTTTTGGGCCAAGGGAGGACTGGCCAACAAAGCTGTTTCAGCCATGACTTCAGCCCAAAATACCCATGGTGGGCAAGAGGCCACTCTTTTGTCCTTCTACACCACGACCATGCATTGGGGAGGCATTATTGTGGCTCCGGGCTACACAGATGAGTCCATCTTTAAGGTCGGCGGCAACCCGTATGGCTATAGCCATACCCAGGGCGCGGAATTCACAGATGACACCAGGGCGGCTATAGGTCATCAAGTTCGTCGTCTGGTGGATGTGGCGGGAAAGCTCGTTTAACAACTATAATGGATCTTACCAAAGGTTATACAAGGCTCCTGTCAAGGGAGCCTTTTTCATTAATAGTTACCTTGAAAGACACTGATTAAATCGAATTTATGATACATTGCCATTGCAATTTCAGGTCATCCCGAGCGTCTCTTTTCTCCGGTCATCCCGAGTGGAGTGAAACGGAGTCGAGGGTTCTCTATTCTGAGCGTAGTCAAAGAGCCTGCCCTGAGTCTGCCGAAGGGGATCTGAATTCCTCCACTCCTGCCTACCCGCCGCACTTTGTTCGCGGTCGCAGTCGGTCGGAATGA
>JAAYGN010000024.1 GCA_012727715.1 Desulfovibrionales bacterium
CCATTAGGGTGCCCATCAACAACAAGCCTTGATCTTGCCATTTTTAGATATTCTTGGCTTTTCAGCTTATGATCCGACCAAAGTTTTAGCCGAATACTCGGCAGATCTACCAGGTGTAAAAGCTCAGGAACGAGTTGACTACGCTCTTTTTTGTCATGGTAGTCCTGTCATGTTTGTTGAAGCAAAGGCTTATTCTGTACAGCCTGAAAATCATTCCCCTCAGCTGGCTAGATATTTTAACTCGATGCCAGAGGTAACAGTTGGTGTGATTACAAACGGTAGAAAATGGAAATTTTTTACTGATCTTGAAAATAAGAATGTGATGGACGAAAAACCCTTTCTAACTATCGATCTTCTAGCATCAAATGATAGTGAGTTAATTCAGTTGTATCAGTTTAGACATGATCAATTTGAGCCTGAAAAACTTCGATCATTAGCAGAAGAAAATACATACTTTACAGCTTTTTCATCCGTTATACGCTCTAGTTTACGAAATATTGATATTGATTTTGTGCGGTTTGTTGCAAGCAAATCATCTATCTCTCGACAATTAACTATTAAATTTCTTGAGTCCATTACGCCCATCGTAAAGCAAGCGGTAGAAAAAACAGTCAGCGATATGGTTGTGTCTGGTCTTTCTGTTGTCGAAGAGCCAGAGCCAGAAGAACCAGAAGAAATCAATCTGGATGAAGTTGATGAAGTACATCCAGACAATCCCAAAATCATCACTACAGTCGAAGAAAAACGAGTCTATACGATACTTAAAGAAATTTTAGATATCGATGATGATTTGGTGCTTAAAGATACAGAAACATATTGCGCTTATTTATACGAAGGCAAAACAAACAGATGGGTGCTAAGGTATAGAGGGGATAAAAAAAATCCAGATGTGGAGCTAATTCTAAAATTAGCTGACGAGATGATTTCAGAGATAAAGAGGGCAGGACTTGAAGTCACCCAATCTGGACGAATTATTATCCATAAACCAGAAGATTTATACCGTATCTCTGGACTCATTTTCGATTGCCTTAATTACTGCAAAGATGATGATAATTTTAGAGTAGCAAGGAAAGACGATTAAAAATAGCTCATCGGAGTGCTTTGTAATGCTTAAAAAAAATCTCAAGGTGCAAATTGTTCTATTTTGGGTTCTATTTTTTTATTCGTATGCTTACTGCTTAGATTTTGAGAAGTTAAAATTTAGTGCTGAACAAGGAAATGCTAGTGCACAAAATCATATTGGGTTTTTTTTCTATATATCTCAAAATTACCAAGAAGCTGCTAAGTGGTTTAAGTTAGCGGCAGAACAGGGATTGGCTGAAGGTCAAGTTAAGCTTGGAGTCATGTACTTCGATGGCAAAGGGATTCCGCAGAATTATGAAGAAGCTGTGAAGTGGTATAAATTAGCAGCTGAACAGGGATTGGCTCGTGCTCAATATAAGCTTGGACTCATGTATTATCACGACGACGAAGTTCCACAGAATTACCAAGAAGCTGCTAAGTGGTTTAAGTTAGCAACTGAACAGGGATATGCTGATGCTCAAGTTAAGCTTGGAATCATGTATGCCCTAGGCCAAGGAGTTCCACAGAACTACCAAGAAGCTGCAAAGTGGTGCATACTAGCAAAAGCATCAGGTGATAGTAGGGCAAGCGAGGTGCTTGATATGATAACAGCACTGACTACCCCCTCCCAGCTTCAAAAGGCACAAGAGGATGCTCAAAAATGGTGGGATGAACATAAGAGGTAAATAACAATATTTTGAATAACAAAAAAGCGGTATGAGAACATTCCAGAATTTTGCCGTTCAAACTACCCAACAATAAGGAAATAAAAAACTGCCTTTGGTGACCACACGAAAACCACATCTGCCATGATTTTTTAGCTCATTTTTGACCAAATAAATTTTATTTTTCTGAAGTATCTGAAGGGTGTATCATAAGAGTATAAATGTAACTTGGATTCTTTCACGCCGATAACAGGGGTTCAAATCCCCTTGTGGACGTCAAGCATAATTAAGCACTCACATGAAAATGTGAGTGCTTTTTTTGTGGGTAATATTGTAGCCTTTCCTTATCTCTAATTGCCACCTGGCCATGTTCGCGGGCGTATTGCAAAATTTGTAAGGACAGTTCCGGTAGAGCGGACAGCACGATATGTTCTCCTTCGATTTTAGATATTGTAAAATCCGCCACAAGATGGTAGATTTTACACCATGAACAAACGCAATATTTACACTCAGCTTTTGGAAGCGTTGTCAGATACCCCTGTAGTCTTCCTTCGTGGGGCACGGCAAACTGGCAAAACAACGTTGGTAAAACAGTTGGCAGAAGGGTCTTCCAGTTCAGAAAACAATCGTCAGTATATCAGTCTTGATTCGGCTACAGCTTTAGCTGGGGCTTTGGACGATCCTACAGGTTTTTTGCAGGGTTTGAAAAAGCCGATAATCATAGACGAGGCACAACGCGCCTCTGCCTTGATGCTGGCTATAAAAGAGGATGTGGATCGTGAACGCCATGCTGGGCGTTATTTGTTGACCGGATCAGCCAACATCTTGACCTTGCCGGGCATTGTTGATTCCCTGGCGGGCCGCATGGAAGTACTGACCCTATACCCTCTGTCACAAGGGGAAATAGCTGGAACGCACGAAGATTTTATCCAGGCATTATTTCAGAATGATTTTCCCGCCACGGGCGCGGGCAAGGGTTCCTTGTCAAAAGAAGCGCTGCTGGAAGCCATGACGCTGGGCGGCTACCCGGAAGTGCTTTCCAGAAGCACCGCCAAACGCCGCGCGGCCTGGTTTGACTCCTATATCACCACATTGGTGGAGCGAGACATTCGTGACTTCTCCAATATCCAGGACATCAGTGGCTTACTCCGCTTACTACGACTGCTTGGTGCTCGCTCTGGCACGTTGTACAATCAAGCAGAACTTTCTCGAAGTGTGGGTATGCCCACCAGTACCCTCAGCCGCTATATTCCCCTTTTGGAAGCCTTGTTCCTGGTCTGGTTCCTTCCGGCCTGGTCAAGCAACTTGAGCAAACGACTGGTCAAGTCACCCAAGTTACACGTGATCGACTCCGGTCTGGCCTGCCATTTATGTGGTGCAGATGCAGGGCGCCTGGCCGATGATTCGATCATGGCTGGCCGACTTTTGGAGTCTTTTGTGGTTGCTGAATTGTTGAAACAAAGCAGCTGGACTGAACATCCGGTGTCCCTCTATCATTATCGCTCACAAAGTGGCGAGGAAGTGGACGTGGTACTGGAAGACCGGGCCGGACGTGTAGCTGCCGTGGAAATAAAACTTTCCGCCAGTGTATCCGCACATGATATAAAAGGATTGGCCTCACTGTGTGATGCCTTGGGTGATCATTTTGTCCGGGGTGTGGTTGTATATACAGGGCAGGAAGTCATTCCCATGGGTGATAGGATTTTCGCTGTGCCTGTTGGGATGATGTTCGCAGGCGAGTAAACACTGATCGTCTTTTTTGATTGGGCCAACACCGTTGGCCCAATCAAAAACAGATTTTATGAAATGAAATTGTGCCACCAGCCAGTGGCACAATTGACAGACACCGAATTTCGCCACCGTCGGTGGCGAAATTCAAGTACCGCTGGTACTCGTTAGGCAATCACACTCGTGGACGACAGGATTTCTGCCGTGCCGATGGGATGAGTTCGAAGGGACAGCATGATCATTACACTGACAAAAGATAGTTCAGAGATTGAGGCCTGTGCCGATATCTGGCTGCAAGCGTCCCTTGCCGCGCATGACTTTGTATCCCCTGATTTCTGGCATGGGAACTATAGCGCCATGAAAGAACAGTATCTGCCTGGTTCCGACCTTTATCTGGCCAAAGAGGAAGGTACTATCCTGGGCTTTGCCGCAATAAATCAAAGAGCGCTGGAAGCTTTGTTTGTCCAGCCGACATCTTGGGGAAAAGGCGTTGGCTCCCGGCTGTTGCGACATGTGCAGAACGTGCATGCGGAACTGAGGTTGGCGGTTTATAGCAAAAACAGCAGAGCCGTGGGCTTTTACCTGCATCATGGCTTTACGGTGAGCAAGGAACAGACCTGCCCGCATACGGACGAGTTGGAAGTTGTGATGCTGTGGGAAAAAGCGGAAAGCTGAATGGATATGCTCCCCGAAGCTGATAACGCTGTGTGCGCCGTCCGGCAACGACTGGCGGAATCGTTGTTGGCTGTCTACCTTCACGGCTCCGCAGTGTCTGGTGGTTTACGCCCACAAAGCGACATAGATCTGCTTGTGGTTACGTCCATCGCAGTGGATGCGGAGACCAGAAAGAAACTTGCCGCCGACCTGCTGAAGGCGTCAGGGCACTATCCTTTCGATCCCCACGGGCGGCGGCCTGCGGAACTGATCGTTTTTACCCAAAACGACCTTTGCCCGCTTCCGTATCCAGCACGGTGTGACTTTATTTACGGCGAATGGCTGCGCCCGGCATACGAGTCCGGAGACATTCCCGGTCCTGTCAGCGATCCGGAATTTACATTGGTGCTGGCACAAGCCCGGCAAGAAGCAAAACCGCTATTCGGCCCGGATGCGAACGATCTTTTGCCGGTTGTACCGCGCCCTGACATACACCAGGCTATTGCCGGTGCGTCACAAGCTCTTCTTGAGGCCGAGCCCGGTGACGAACGCAATGTACTTCTGACCTTGGCGCGGATGTGGCGGACTCTGGATATGGAGGACTTCGTTCCCAAAGACGTTGCCGCCGAGTGGGCTGCCGCCCAGCTGCCGAAAGAATATGCTTCCATTTTGCTTGATGCGCGAGGCGCGTATCTGGGCTTGCACGTCGATGATTTACAGCAGCACCCGCAACAAGTGGTGCAAGCCATTCAAGAGCTGCACAAGCGTGTGGCTGCCCGTCTTTAACCGACCACCTGCAAATACACCCAATTTCACCCATTTCAAGACAACTCGTAAGAAATACTTACCACTTTGCCTGCCATCCGGCTTTTCTCCGGCTTTGAGTTCCTCCTGTGAAAGGTAATAGAAAAAACAACTGTCAAAATTATTTGATAGTTGCCAAGTTGTAAAAGGTAAATATTTTTAGCATGTTTGAACTCGCAAGAAATACTTGTGAGTTCAAAAGCGCCGGATATAGCGATTTGGCCAACACTTATAAATTCTCCGGAAATTCCGGATAACTGACTTTTCAAGCGTCGGGGGTACGGCTTCTTCTATCCAATATCGCCTACCGCTATCTTTTACAACATACTGTCTTTACAGATATTTTTCCGGATATTGACAAATTCAGTTTTGCAAAATAGTATTATATTTTCGATATTTGGGACGTACCTGTCCATCCCCTTGGGGACGCCAAGTAAATACAGGGAGCCAGGATGGAAATCTGGCTCCCTTTTTTGTATGTAAATTTGCCCCACACTATACCCCACAGATTTAGAAATAAAACAGTTTATTTTAGATCTCGCAAAAAGGAGTAGCCTCTACCTGATGTTTTAACCAATGGAGTAATGCCATGAACCGTTATTTGTACATGCTTTGCCTGCTCTTGTGCTGGCCTGTGGTGTTCCCTAAAAACTTAGGCAGCTTTGAAATCCACGATCCCTTGCCAAGGCAAGAGGAAAGCACGGTTACAGAGGCTAGTCCACACAACGACGTGGTAGATGAGGATGAGATGGGCGTTGTGCGCATAGAAATCAGCACTTGGCGTGAAGTGAAAAATGCTAATGAAGCTTTTAAGAAAGCATTGGCTGAACAGGCCAGGAAGTTTCACTTGGTGCTGACTCAGGATATTGCCCATTTTTGGCTTTTTATTTTTAAAGCCCCTGATAGGGACATGGAAATCGTCATTGAAGGCAAAGGAGATACACCTATTTCCTTGGCCGGAATTTCTTTTACCCTTGAGGCTGCGCATATTACCATGCGCAATTTGGTTATCGGAGCAGTAGTTGAATCGTCCATAGTTCGGGGCCGATTTAGCAAGACTTTTGTAGGAGAAAGACTGCTTTTCCTCAATAATGAACGCTGTTTACGACAATATGATCCCTTTCCTCTGGTAGATTTGGTGGGCTTAAAAGACGATGCCATTGTAAACTTCAAGGATTTGGCTTTCATCCGCAATCAGGAGCTGTACCCTTTGCTGGAAATTAGAGGAAAAGAAAGCAAGGCAATCAAAAGCATTATCCTGGATAACGCCTTGTTTGTGGACAACAGGGTGTCGTCTTCCCTTTCCCTGGACCGCTTTAAAAAGGCGAAGCTCTCGGGGCTACGCGTCATTTATTCTGGAAACCATACCTTTATGACCCTTGGGCAGGGGGAGTTAAGCATAGAAGACAGCAGTTTTGAATACACAAGCCAGGTGATCAGGGCATTAAGACCGAGGCGTAACGAAGTCTCGCCAGTGAGCGTCCATGGCGTGTACAAGCAAAAGTGCGACAAAGCTCCTGAAACAGAACTTTTGCCAACATCCTGCTGTGACAAAAAAAGGCTTGAATCCTTACCCAAAACAGAAGTTTTGATCGAGAGGCTAAAAAAAGGCGATTTTCTTTAAGGGAAGCTGATAGGGGCCTGCGGTCATGGTGGGAGACATGGGTCGATAGGCTTGGCCCCAGTGCAACTCAAACCAAGCCAAATATTTTGAAATTTATCCAAGAAGAAATCTTGAAAAGCATGGCGAACATATATCCAGTTGCCACCCTTGGCGGTGGTTAATTTTTGGTCTTCTATTTTGCGCCTCAACCTTGGCCTGGGTGGATTTTTTAATGTGATCACATTTTTCTTATTGGCTCTATTTTGGACAAACCTCCAGGAAGATGCAGGCGTACTTGAATATAGACAGATCACACCCCTCATTGACATCATTGCCCCTGACTACTATCTACATTCTTTCCCATTAGAATCCAAGATATATACAACAATTCATGCATCCAGAAAAGCTTATTGCCCATATTGAAACCACGGCACCTCTTTTTTTAGCTGAGCCGTGGGATAAATGCGGTGTGCAGATTGCCTCCCAAGCAACTGATATTCGCATACTGTGTGTTGCCCTGGATCCAACCCTGGAAACCATCCAGCAGGCCATTGACCTTGGGGCAGATTTTTTACTTTGTCATCATCCTGTGACCTTAAGTCCCAAGCTTCCCAATAAGGTTGATGACTTTCACCGTATGCTTTCTTTGGCTCTGGGTCGTGGTTTATGGGTTTACAGTGCCCACACAACTGTTGATGCCAATCCCCAGGGGCCGGTGCATTGGTTGGCTCGTCGCCTGGGACTTCTGGAAACCAGGGTGCTTGAGGTCACACAGGTTCAAACCCAAACCTATGTACGCCTGCTTAAGCACGTAGATACCCGAATTATTGAAAATTTTACACAATACAGCCATTCTACCGGGGAGAGCATAGGAGAGTTTTTATTGTGGCCCAAGGAGTTGGACAGCTTTCAACGCCAGCTCCCGGCAGGCAGTTATATCCAACAACCTGTGCCTTTTAATGATCATCAATTTGGCTTTGGCTGTATCGGCACTTTGCCTACGACGCTCCCCTGGTCAGAGTTTGCAGGCCAACTTGCTCAAATTTTACCTGTTTCTTGGAGAATGATTGGCACTGTCCCTGAGCATATTCGTTCTGTTGCCTATTGTCCTGGATCGGGTGCTGATTTTGCCCCGCGCGCCTTTGCTCTGGGGGCAGATATTTTTTTGACAGGAGATCTGAAATATCATCAGGCCCAGGCATTAGAGGGGAAGGGGTTTACTCTGGATGTTGGTCATTTTTATCTTGAGGAAGCCATGATGCAGACCTGGAGTGATGATCTGGCCAGAGAACTGGCTCCAGATGTGCAGGTGCTCTTTATTTCCGGACGCGATCCCTTTACCATGTATTGCCAACAAGGGTAATACGGTGGCTTGATATGTTTTTTAGGAGGAGAAAACCTTGAGTATTTATATTGATCAAATAGAACAGCTTGTCGTGCTTCAAAAAGTAGATTCAGAGATGATTACTGTGCAATATATTCTGGAAGATGCCCCCAAGCAGCTCCAGGAATTGCAGGAAAAGCAGGATTATCTCAAAGATCAGGGGGCTATAATTCAGGAAAAGATTGATGTTTTGGTGGAACAAAAAGTCAAGCTTGAGAATGAAATCGACCATGACACCCAAAAAATAAAAAAGGGGAAGAATAAGCTCATGGTCGTGGAAAATACCAAAGAGTATCACGCCATGATGCGTGAAATGGATACCCTGGAAAAAATGAATCGCACCAGGGAAGAAGAGCGTGATAATTTACTGGCAGATTTGGAAGACCTGGAAGGGCGCAAGGCAGCACTTCAGACTGATATTGACTCGCTGGGTGACAATATTGCTGCACAACAAGCGACTTTGGACCAGGAATTGGGAGCAAAAAAGAAACGTTTGCTGGTATTGGGCAAAGAAAAATCCAAAGCTTCTGATGCAGTACCAGCCCCCATTCTTTCCCGGTATAATTTTATTCGCGAGCGGATTCCCAATCCGGTTATTGTACCCGTGAGTGAAGGAGTCTGCCAGGGATGTCATGTTGTTATCCCACCTCAAACGTATATTGAGCTCCAAAAAGGTGAGCAAATTTTAAGCTGTCCCAATTGTATGCGTATTATTTATTGGGAACGTCATTTTTCTGAAAAGGAATAAGTTTTCTTAACGGAGTTGGACAGACTATCGCTGCCGACCGTCTGGTCGGGGGAGGAAAGTCCGGACACCATAGGGCAGGATGCTGGATAACGTCCAGGAAGAGTGATCTTCGGAAAGTGCCACAGAAACAAACCGCCCTGGCCCAAGGTCAGGGTAAGGGTGAAAAGGTGGGGTAAGAGCCCACCAGTTGTTGCGGTGACGCAGCAAGCTCGGCAAACCCCATTCGGTGCAAGACCAAATAGGAAGGTGACCGGCCCGGTTATGATCCTTCGGGTAGGTTGCTGGAGGCGGTGGGTAACTGTCGCCCTAGAGGAATGATAGTCACCTGACAACAGGAACAGAATCCGGCTTATCGTCTGACTCCGTATTTCTTAATGATGAAATCCCCACTTTGGACCATTCTCCTTGCTGCTGGACAGGGCACACGTTTATCCAAGGCCCTTGGTGGCACCCGTAAACAATTCCTCCTTCATCAAGGTGTCCCCCTTTATTGGCGCAGTGTGCAGACCATGGCCCATTTGGCCGAGCTTAAAGGCATGGTGCTTGTTTTTCCAGCTTTGGAATTGGACCAGTGCACACAAGAACTTGATCAGCTTAAAAAACTTTGGTCTCCAGGGGTGCCCATAGTGGCTGTGGCTGGGGGGCAGCGGCGGCAAGATTCTGTGCGCATGGGGCTTTTGGCCCTGCCCAGGGACTGTGGGCGAGTATTGGTTCATGATGCGGCCCGACCTTTTTTTAGTCTGTCTTTGGTCGTCAGATTACTCGAAGCTTTGGATACCAGTGTGCAGGGGGTTATCCCGGCCCTGCCTGTGACCGATACCATCAAACAGGTTGCTGGTGACAAAGTGGTTTTGACCTTGCAACGCCATGAACTGCGTGCGGTCCAAACTCCACAGCTTTTTGCGGCCCATACTTTACGTCAGGTGCATGACCTGGCTGAACAAAAAGTTTGGGAAGTGACGGATGACGCCAGTATGCTGGAAAGAGCTGGCTTTGATGTCGGCGTGGTCTTGGGTGAACCGGGAAATATAAAAATTACTCTTGCTGAGGATCTGGTCATGCTGGATCAAAAACACGCCCCATCCCGGCCCTGTACTGGTCTGGGCTATGATGTCCATGCCTATGGTGGTAATCGGCCCATGGTGCTGGGAGGCATTCCCATTGCCGGGGCGCCTATGGTCAAGGCGCACTCTGATGGTGATGTACTTTTACACGCCCTGTGTGACGCTCTTTTGGGTTGCTTGGGCCTTGGGGATATTGGCTCCCATTTTCCGGACACTGATCCCCGATTTGAAAATATTTCTTCCGCCATTTTACTGTCTGAAGTTTTGGAATTATCCAAAAAGAAAGGACTGATTCTGTCCCATGTTGACACGACGTTGATTGCCCAAGTTCCACGTCTTGCTCCCCACCGGGAGGCTATTCGTGCGAATGTGGCGCGTTTGCTGGAACTTGATAATGATCAGGTTAATGTCAAAGCCAGTACCGAAGAATTTTTGGGTTTTACCGGCCGTAAAGAAGGCATTAAAGCCATGGTTGTCGTTACAGGAGTCATGCCAAGCAGATGAAGAGCTTTCCCACCAATATTCCCTGGATCACACGTTTTGCCCCAAGTCCCACTGGGGTTGTTCATTTGGGCAACTTGCGGGCCGCAGTGTTAAATTTTTTTCTGGCCCGACAAAGCGGGGGCAAATTTTTATTGCGCTTGGAGGATACTGACCAGGAGCGATCCACTTTTGCAGCCGAGGCCTCTATTTTATGGTCCCTGTCCTGGCTGGGCTTAACGCCTGATGAGCCGGTCCGCCACCAAAGTTTGCGTCTTTCCCTTTACCGTAATGCAGTACAAGAGATGCTCGAAGCTGATCAGGCCTATCCCTGTTTTTGTTCTGAAGCTGATTTGGAGCAAGAACGTGCCATAGCGGCCAGTAAAGGGCTGCCACCCCGTTATAGTGGTCGCTGTGCCAGCCTTGATCCTGAAGAAAGCGCCAGGCGCATTGCCCAGGGGGAAAACCATGTTATTCGCTTACGCATTGGATCCAGCACCCAGATTTGCTTTACAGATTTGATCAAAGGCGCAGTAACCATTCCCTCCACTGCTTTTGGAGACTTTGTTTTGCTGCGCTCCAATGGCTGGCCCAGCTATAATCTGGCTGTGGTTGTGGATGACGTGGACATGGGCGTCAATCTGGTTTTACGCGGTGAAGATCATCTGACCAATACTGCGCGTCAGATTCTTTTATATCAAGCCATGAACAAGGCCTTGCCTGCCTTTGCCCATCATGGCCTTTTGGTTGATAATCAGGGCCGCAAACTGTCCAAACGTACTGGTGCCTTAAGTGTTGTGGATTGCATGGACATGGGTTTGGAGCCTCTGGCTGTGGTGCAGTATTTGGCATCCTTGTCTGGTTCTCTGCCTAGTCAGCAGGTTTTTTCTTCAGTAGAGGAAATGATTCACGCCTTTAATCCATCGGCTTTGGGCCGGGGTAATGCAGTTATGCATCTGGAAGATTTGCAAAACCTTAGTACTCGATTCTTTCGCTTGGCAGATCCGGCCGTGCACCTTGAGTCTTTGGAAAAAGATATTGCTGCCCAAAGCCCATGGCGCAATTTTGAGAGGGAGCACCGCCTGGCTATTTTGACCTCTTTGCGTGAAAACGCGACCCAGGTAACAGAACTCAAAAAAATATTGCCTTTTTTTTCCAGTATGGACGTGTGTTATAGCCCTGCTGTGCTCATGGAATTACGGGAGCACTTGCCGGTGCTGACCGCCTTGCACCACGCCCTTGCCTCCAGCCCTTTGCAATCCTGTTTAAGCCAGGATCAAGCCAAGATGCTTCTGCAACAGGTGGGGCGTGAAGCCCAGGTCAAAGGGCGCCAGCTCTATCATCCCATTCGGTTAGCCTTGACGGGGAGTGAACAGGGCCCAGAATTGGCCGCATTACTGACCCTTTTATCTGTTGAGCAAATGGTACATCGTGTTGATGTGCTTTTACATATTTTTGCGCCTTGCAACCCAAAGGATTACCATGCAGATTTACAATAGTCTTACCAGAAAAAAAGAAGAATTTGTTCCTGTTACCCCAGGACAGGTGTCCATGTATGTATGCGGAATTACTGCCTATGATTATTGTCATATTGGACATGCCAGGTCGGCCGTGGTTTTTGATGTTTTGGTGCGCTATCTGCGTTATAGTGGTCTAACTGTGACCTTTGTTCGGAATTTTACAGATATTGATGACAAAATTATCAATCGGGCCAATAGGGAAGGAGTGGATTGGAAAAGTATTGCTCAGACCTATATGCACGCCTTTTATGAAGATATGGATCGTTTGGGTGTGCTGCGAGCTGATATTGAACCCAAAGCCACAGAGCATATCCCCGGGATGATTGCTTTGTGTGCAGAGCTCATTGCCAAGGGACATGCCTATGCCACCTCGGATGGAGATGTGTATTTTCGTGTTCGATCTTACGCACCTTATGGGCAATTGTCCGGACGAAATATTGAAGACCTCGTGGTTGGAGCCCGGGTGGAACCTGGTGAGAAAAAAGAAGATCCCCTGGATTTTGCCCTGTGGAAAGGAGCCAAGCCAGGGGAGCCTTTTTGGGAGAGCCCTTGGGGACCAGGGCGACCTGGTTGGCATATTGAGTGTTCAGCCATGAGCGAAGAATACTTGAGCTTGCCCTTTGATATTCATGGTGGTGGTCAGGATTTGACTTTTCCCCATCATGAAAATGAGCGAGCTCAAACCGAGGCTGCCACCGACAAGGAATTTGTGCGCTATTGGGTGCACAATGGTTTTGTGCAGATCAACGCAGAAAAGATGTCCAAGTCTTTGAATAATTTTGTGACCATCCGAGATATTTTGGATAATTATCTTCCCGAAGTATTGCGCTTTTTCTTGATTACCAAGCATTATCGTAGCCCCTTGGACTATAGCGTGGATTCTTTGGAGGAAGCGGAACGGGCCTTGAAGCGTATTTATCTGGCCAAGTTCGCTGCGGAGAACCATATTCAACAAAACAGCAAGTGTACTTCAACCCCTTTGCCCGCGGAACTTGTTGTGGAAATTACAGCTTTGGAAGTCAAATGGAATGAGGCCATGGCTGATGACTTGAACACTGCTGCTGCCCTGGGCCATGTTTTTGTTTTGGTGAAGATCATTAACAGAATCCTGGAGGACAAGGGGCTGCGGAAATCTGCACAAGGTTGCGATCAATTGAAGTATGCCTTGAAACTTTTTGAGCGTTGGGGCGAAGTGCTGGGTTTGTTTATGATGGAGAGCCAGGAGTTTTTAGACCAGCTCAGACATAGCCGCATCAAACGTCGTAACATTGATGCCACCTTGATTGAAGAAAAAATGACTCAACGTCAAAAAGCGCGTGTTGCCAAGGATTTTGCTCGCTCTGATGCCATTCGTGACGAACTCTTGACCTTGGGGGTGACTATTCAGGATTTGCCCCAAGGTGCCAGCTGGGATGTAGAGTAGAGTGTTTTTTAGAGAACGGTTGGTGCGTAATCTGCGACATACTATTTTTTGACCTATCAGCTGTACGGGGCCAGGTTTGACCGTACTTCACATCTTTTCACTCCTGTCCTGGCGAGGATTCCTCGCCAGGACCTCTCCATAAAGTTTATGTCATTGACCAGCCTTGGTCAGTCTTGTTGTATTTTAACTAACAGATTTTTTGCATCTTCTTGATGTGCTTGTCTTGGGCAACGATCAAAAATTTTCAAGAAGTATTTCTTTTTGAACGTGTATTCCTTGACAGGGTTGTATTTTTTGAAAAACTCCCCCTGGACTGACCTGTTTCATGAAAGAAGTCGCGAGTATTATTCAAAGTTTGGAGACAAGAATGCAAGATGATCTTATGGGGCATCGGTTGACCTGGAACGTTCTGGCCATGCTCTTTGTGGCCTTTATGCTCTCTGGCACCTGCGCTCTGGCCTATCAGGTAGTTTGGACGCGCATGCTTTCCCTTGTTTTTGGCAGCACACACCAGGCTATTGCTACGGTTTTAGCCATGTTTATGCTCGGTCTGGCCCTGGGAAGTTTTTTGGGTGGCAAATTGGTACTCAAGGTTCAAAATAGTGGTCGGGCTTACGGGGTTATTGAAATGGTTTTGGGTTGTTATGCCCTGGCCTTTTCCTTGATTCTTAAGGCTATATCGACATTGTATTGGCAAATTTACCCTCAAACCTATGATGTATTGCTCCTGGACTCTTTGGCTCGCCTTGCTCTGGCGGCACTTATTTTATTGCCTCCGACCATTCTTATGGGTGCGACGTTGCCTTTACTGGCCCAATTTGTTGAGTCAAAAAATGAAAAGCTGGGCCAAAGAATTGGCTGGTTGTATGGCATAAATACCATTGGAGCAGCCTGTGGCGCATTTGTGAGCGCCTTTTACATGATCCCCTATTACGGACTTCAGATCACTATCAATATCTTTGCCATTATCAATATAGTCATTGGTATTGGTTGTATTTTGGTTTTACAACCACTGCCGCCTGTAGCCCCAGAAACACGCCAGGGTTCCAAGAAAAAAACACGGCCCAAAGCCAAGACCGTCCACAATATTTCCGTACCTCTGCTGCTGATGCTTCTTTTTTTGACTGGGGCGGTGGGCATGCTCCTGGAAAATGGCTGGAGTCACGCTTTGGTACTCGTTTTTGGTACCTCTGTGTATGCTTTTGCCACGATGCTGACCACCTATCTTGTGGGTCTTGCCAGCGGATGCTTTGTGGCTTCGAGATTTTTACAATACATTCGTTCTGCCCATGTATTGGCCTGGCTTTTGGTTGCCAATGGTCTGGCCATTGGCTTTTCCACTCCTGTTATTGGTGCTTTACCGGGGTGGTTTGTCAGTATTTTTGGTAATATGCAGGCCCAGTGGCATGTGGTCATGGCCAAAGAGTTTTTAGCTTGCGCTGCCCTCATGTTTGTTCCGACTTTTTTAAATGGAGCATTGTTTCCCATTTGTTTGCATTTCATAGCCCAAAGTCAGCAGCGTAAAGACTATGCTACAGGAAAAAATACTGCCTATGCTTATGTCTGGAACACCAGTGGAAGTATTTTGGGGGCCTTGGTTGCTGGATTTATCCTTATTCCTTTTCTGGGTACAGAGCGATGCTTACTGCTAGCCGCGGCCCTTGTTCTTTTGGCCGCAGCGCTGGTATTTTGGCAGGAAAAAGAACAAAGTCGCCTCCAGTATGTTTTAGCCGGTTGCATGGGGCTGGGTGCATTGGCCACTCCCTTTGCTGGCCTGACCTGGGACGCAGTAACCATGAACTCGGGCGTCTATGTGTATTCCAGATTTTTTGAAGACCAGAGTGCCTTGGCCCAGGAGATGAAAAATTTCAACCTGGTCTATTATAAAGAAGGTTCAGCCAGTGTTGCGGTGTTTGAAAGTTCTCAAGGGGATCGGTTTCTCCGTGTTAATGGCAAGACTGATGGGTCCAGTGAAGGGGACAATACCACGCAAATGCTCCTTGGGTACCTGCCTTATCTCTATGCACAGGAGTTGGAAAAATCCCTTGTTATTGGCTTTGGTACAGGCATTACCTCGGGCTGTGTTCTTGATCTTCCCGTGGCTTCCCTGGAATCCATCGAGATTTCTGCTGAAGTGTTGGGCGCAGCTCCCTGGTTTGAGGACTTGAACTCCCAAGTCTTTACTGATGAGCGGTCCATTATTCGCGAGTTGGATGGACGCACCTGGCTTTCGGCCATGCCCATAACCTATGACATGATTATTTCCGAGCCATCCAATCCATGGCAAACAGGCAATGCCAATTTGTTTACTACAGAATTTTTTCATCTTGCCGCTCAAAGGCTCACGGCTAGCGGGGTGCTCTGCCAATGGCTGCCATATTATAATATGGACAGTTCGCATTTTCGTCTTATTTTGGCTTCTCTTAAATCTGTCTTCCCTCATACTCACTTGTGGATGTCCGCCACAGACACTTTTTTAATTAGTTCCAAACAGCCTCTTGTTATCAACATGGATCGCATTACAGCTCTTTTTGAAAACAGTTCATCATCAAAAAAACTGCATGACATCGGAATTGTCGATAAAAATGCACTATTGAGTTTTTATTATC
>JAAYGN010000025.1 GCA_012727715.1 Desulfovibrionales bacterium
CAGGGTGACATTGATGCACCAGCGTCATTGCGAACAAAGTGAAGCAATCCAGGAAATCATAAATACAAAGACACTGGATAGCCACGCCGGGCAAGCCCGTCTCGCTATGACCAGCACCAGCGTCATTCCCCCACCCATGGCCAGTTGCCATGTTTCTGGTAATAACATAATATCACAGTTTACCTAGTGAAACACTGATTTATCCTGTCATACAGACCAAGTGTAATGAGCCAAAGCTAATGCTCCACAAGTCGCAGGACAAATTTATCCCCACTATTTTTATAACCATATGAGACATAAAATATGACCAGTCGTATTTCTTCAGCCTTTTTTATTGTTTTGCTCCTCCTCTTTGGAGCCTTGGGTGCCCTGTATTATGTTAAGGCCGAATGGACACCACCCATAGTACACCTCACTCCAGAACATGCCCAAGCCAGTGGAAAAACCGTGTTTACCATCAAGGCTGTTGAAGAACATTCCAGCCTGCGCCGGATGCGGATTGTAGCTGAACAAGGAGCAAATATTTTTGAAATAGTGAATCAAGAACTGCCCCAAGGCATGCAAGAACTCCTTTATGACTTTACTTTGCCCGCCAATATTAAAAGCGGTCCTTTAACTTTGACTGTTATAGTGACCGATACTTCCTGGCACCGCCTGGGTCGGGGAAATCGAGTGCAGATAGTGCGTGACCTTGATATTGATACCAAACCACCCATTATCACGGTTCTTTCTGGTCAGCATAATGTCAACCAAGGCGGGACAGGATTTTTAGTGTTTAGCACCAACAAAGAATTGGCCAAGACCGGTGTGCGACTCGGTGAACATTTCTTTCCAGCCTACCCCTTTCAGGCTGGGAAATATCTGTGTTTCTTTGCTCTGCCCTATAATGTTGATCCCAAGGCGCAAACTCCCCTTCTTTTTAGCCAGGATTTGGCAGGAAACGAAGTGACCACAAGCTTTTATTTTAATGCCCTGCCCAAAAAATTTAAACACGATAGCATCAATATTTCTGATACATTTTTGCAATCCAAAATGGGACAATTTACAGACCTGTTTCCTGAAACAGACAAGCCCATTGATCTTTTTGTAAAAGTAAATTCCGAATTGCGACAAAAAAACCTGGCTACTCTGCTGGAACTGGGCCGTGATACTGTTCCCCAAATGCTTTGGGAAAATACCTTTGTGCGCTTGCCCAATAGTGCGCCCATGGCTGGTTTTGCTGACAACCGTACCTACTTATACAATGGTCAGGCTGTGGATAATCAGACGCATCTTGGTGTGGACCTGGCTTCTTTGGCCACAGCACCCATTCCTGCTGGAAATACCGGGCGAGTCGTCTTGGCAGATTTTTTAGGGATTTACGGTAATATGGTCCTGTTGGATCATGGCTTTGGCTTGCAGTCGCTCTACTCGCATATGAGTGAGCTGCATGTGCAAAAGGGAGATATGGTGCAGCGAGGACAGATCATAGGCAAAACCGGGGCCACAGGTATGGCTGGTGGAGATCATCTGCATTTTGGTGTGCTTATTTCTGGACTGGAAGTGCAGCCCATTGAATGGTGGGATATGAACTGGATTAAAAATAATATTTTATCCAAGATAGAATAAAATTCGGAAAAAATAGAAAAGGCAGGAAGACATGGATCCTGCAACTGCGTGCAGGATGACAGTGTAAAGGGTTTGTCATTCTGTCGTTTCACGAAGCAAAATCGCACGTGTGCCATTTATGGTAGAATCCACTTATGCCAGAATCCAAAAAGACATGGATACTGCAACTCACGCGCAGCATGACCGAGATACAAAAGAACCACCAAGGCTCCACCGTCATTCAGTGCCGCCTCCTTAATACCCAAAATACTCCCAAAAAGGTACAACCTGGACCTTATCCAGAGACATACTCTGATTATAGGTAATAATGAATCGGTCAGTGACTTCAAAAGGAAGTTTTAACAATCCATTCATTTCTCGGGCCTGATTTTGATCATTTACTGCATAACAAACTTGTATAGCCCTCAATCCTGCTTGGCTCTTGACAATAAAGTCACACTCATACCCTTTATTATAAAAAAATATTTCAGCATTTCTTTTCTGCAACTCAGCAAAGACCAGATTTTCCAATAATCTTCCGTAATTTTCTGAAAAACCATAGGTCAGTCTGACAAAGGCATTATCTGTTAGGTACAATTTCTTTTTACTACTGGCCTGTTCTTTGAGTGAAAAGGAAAACTGCTTTAACTCAGTGCATAAATAACTTGCTTCCAGAGCAAAAATATATTCCTTGACCGAAACATCACTAATATTAGTCCCCCGAGCAAGGGAAGAATAGGAATATAGTGTAGCTAAATTGGTAATCAAATAAAAAGTGAGTTCTTTAAATCCCTTAATATCTCTAATGCCCGCATTACTGACACAATCTTTGAAAAGTATGGTTTCATAATAACTGGCAATTATTTTGCGTTTTAAGGTCAAAGGAGCTTCAAGTATCTCCACAAAAGAGCCATAATGCATCAGGTCATCTATGATTTTTAAGATTTTTGGGAGCTGTTGGCTCATCTCGAGCCGAGAATGTATATCATGCATATGCAGAACTTCTTGAAAAGAAAATGGATAGATCTGTAAGGGGATATACCGGCCAGTAAGGAGAGTTGCTAATTCACTGTTCAGCAAAGAAGAATTGGAACCAGTAATGAATATTTTTAAAAACTGCTGACTATCATATACACTTTTAACATACTTTTCCCAGCCAACAATAGACTGCACTTCATCCAAAAACACATATTGAATTTTTGTTTGCGTCAGTTTTTCGGCCAGCAGTACGACCTCATACAAGGCTTCTGGTTTGTTTGCGTATTGGATGAAAAAAGGGTCATCAAGATTGAGATATAAGATGCTGCGGGGATCTGCGTTCTGGGTAAGATGATTAATAAGCAGCTTAAATAAGGACGATTTCCCGCAACGCCTAATGCCCTGGAGCACCTGAATATGGC
>JAAYGN010000254.1 GCA_012727715.1 Desulfovibrionales bacterium
GCCATCTTCCGCCACAAGGGGAGCTCCCCGATGCGGGAGGAAACCACCGCGGGCAGCTGCTCCGCCCAGGCGGTCCAGGCGGTGGTGGCCTCCGGCAGGGGCCGCTCTTCGTAGGCCGCCTGCAGATCGGGGATGAGGATCCGCCAGGAGACGCCGTCGACGGCGAGATGATGCATGACCCAGAGCAGCCGTCCCGGCTCCTCACTTCCAAAGTCGAACCACAGGCAGCGGAACAGATCGCCCTTTTTGATATCGAGGCTCGTTTGCGCCTTTTCCCCAGCGGCCAGCAGCAGGGCGTGGCGCTCGGCCGCGTTGAGGGCGACGGCATCGACGCGGCGGACCAACTCATCGCCGGCAAAGGCGTCCCTCCCCAAAAGGGACTGTTTGCCGTCCGCAAACTTCAGGCGCAGGGCGTCGTGGCGCTCGACAACCCGGGCCATCGCCCGCTGGAGCCTTTGCAAGTCGAGAGCGGACGGCACCCGGATCAGCATGGATTGGTTGTAGTGGTTGACCTCCCCCTCTTGTTCGAAGAACCATCTCTGGATGGGGGTCAGGGGCGCTTCGGGCCGGGCTTCGCTTCCCCACAGGGAGCGCACCTTGCGGGCGCGCAAGGCCAGATCGACAACGCGGGGGGCCTTGAAAAGGTCGCGGACGCGGATGTCGAAGCCCTGGGCGCGGGCCTTGGCGACCAGCTGCAGGGCGAGGATGCTGTCGCCGCCGGACTCGAAGAAATGGTCGTGAAGGCCGGCTTTCTCCAGGCCGAGGACGGCGGCGTAAAGGGCGCAGAGAACCTTTTCCGTTTCCGTGCGCGGCGGCTCGTAGGCGCTGTAAGAGGTGAATTCGGGATCGGGCAGATTCTTGCGGTCGGCCTTGCCGCTGGGCGTCAGGGGAATGGCGTCGAGCTTCACAAAGGCCGCCGGCACCATGTAGTCGGGCAGCCGGGCGGAAAGGTGACGGCGCAGCTCGGCGGCCTCGAAGTCGCCGACCACATAGGCGCACAGCCGCTGCTCCCCTTTTTCGCCGAAAGGCTGGACCAGGGCGTCGCTGACTTGAGGATGCTCCCGCAGAGCGCTTTCGATCTCGCCGAGCTCGATGCGGAAACCGCGGATCTTCACCTGCTGGTCGATCCTCCCCAGATACTCGATCTCGCCGTTGTCCAGCCAGCGGGCCCGGTCGCCCGTGCGGTAGAGCCGGCCCTCGCCAAAGGGATTGGCGATGAACCGCTCCCGCGTCAGCTCGGGACGGTTCAGATAACCGCGGGCCAGTTGCACCCCGCCGACACACAACTCTCCCGGCACGCCGACGGGCTGAAGGTGGCCCTGGGGATCGAGAATATAGGCCTGGGCGTTGGCCACCGGCCGGCCGATGGGAACGATATCGGTTACCTCTTCGTCGATCCGTCCGGCGACGCACTCCACGGTGGCTTCCGTGGGGCCGTACATGTTGAAGATCTGCAGATGCGGCGCTTTTGCGCGGATCAGGCGAAGCAGATCAGGCAGCACCGCTTCCCCGCCCAGAAGAACCTGGGTCAGGGGGAGAGGAGACGAGGGCAAGGCTTCGAACAGGCGCCTTGCCAAGGAAGGGACCAGATCGGCCCGCCGCACCCCTTCCCGGCGGATCGTTTCCCAGAAAAGCTCCGCGTCGGAAAGCTCCTCCTCCATGAGGATCACCGGCTGACCGTAGGCCAGACCGAGCATCAGCTGTTCGATGAAGGGATCGAAGCCGGCGCCGGCAGTGACCAAAGCCGGGGAGTGCACCGTTTCCCCCAGCAGCTCCGGCAGGGTGCTGACGCGGCTGACGATGGCCCGATGCTCGATCAAAACCCCTTTCGGCTGTCCCGTGGAGCCGGAGGTGTAGATGACGTAGGCCAGGTTTTCCGGGCGCACCTCCCGTTGCGGATTGTGCTCGGAAAAGGCTTCCAGATCCTCTTTGTCGAGAAACAGGAAAGTGTCATCAAATTGATCGGTTAGGGAAGATAAGCTGATAAAATGCCTGAGGTCGGCATCGCGGCGGATCAACGCCCTGCGTTGGGACGGCAGCCTGGGATCGAGGGGGAGGTAGGCCCCTCCCGCCTTGAGAATGCCCAGAGTGGCGGCCACCAAGTCGGCGTTGCGCTGCAGGGAAAGGCCGACGCAGGTTTCCGGTTCCACCCCGCGGGCGATGAGGGCGTGGGCGATGCGGTTGGCGCGGGCGTTGAGCTGTCCGTAGGTGAGAACCTCCCCGGCGCCGCGCAGGGCGATCCCCTCGGGATGCCGTTCCACCTGCTCCTCGAAGAGCCGGTGGAGAACCTGGTCCTCGGGATAGGCCGCCGCCGTGGCGTTGAACTCC
>JAAYGN010000214.1 GCA_012727715.1 Desulfovibrionales bacterium
ACTGATTAGCTGCTGGCGGTTGGGTCAATCCTGCCCTGCGCAGGGCAATCCATTTTTGGAATTGTTCTGTACTCAAGGTGCTGTTGATTTTGGTACCTGTGTCCAGATCGGCAATGCGCAGGTCTGCCCGCAATTCAAAGGACTTGCGGATAAGTTTTTCAATATCCTTGGTCAGGCGCATTTCTTTTTCCAGGGAGGCACTAATTTTTTGCTCAATCTCACCTATTTGCTGTTGTAGATCTTGAACCCGGCTTTCAAATTTGGCCCAATGATCTTGGATACTTTTTATCTGGTTCTGATTTAATTGCAGTTCTTGCTGGTAGTCCAGAATGGTACGCTTTGCAGGTTGAGCTTGAGACTGTTGAGCAAGACCCGGCTGGGCAAAGAGAGATACAAGCAACAGGATAAAGAGGAGAAAAGCGAGATGTTTTGACATTGATCATCCAACCTTGGGCCTGAGGCCCGTTAATTGTCAGAGGTTTTCTAATATTATCTATACATTACACTTGGGACACGATTGATTGAGAAAAAGATGGTTAAAATTGGACCAAACGCATGTAGTTGATTTGTTTTTATTATGTCAACGTAATTTTATATTGTCGGTAAACTTTATTTAATGTTGTTTTATGCTTTTGAGTGTGCGGGATCGTATGTAGGAAGAAAAAGAGGGAGGTTTTGACTTTAGAATAGCGAAAGTTTTATTTCTATGAATTATGCCTTCTCATCCATCAAACCGGATTGAGGTAAGTCATCCAGGGTGGAAATAAGGCAATCCACCAGAGCACTGTCCTGCTCCAGTCGTGCCAAATCTTTCCATGCCCCTGCAATATCCTCAATGCTGGACTCCGGGTCCATAAGGTTTTCAGGGCCATGGTTACGCATGGTTTCCAGGATGTCTTGCAGCTGTGAGACCAGCCCATCTTCGCCCCACAAGCTGTCGCGAACAGTGTTTTGGGATACCTTTTGCGTAAAGTGTCTGGAATTAGTCTCACATCTGCGGCCATCAGCACTGATTGCAATGCCAGCATCATGCAGGATGTGGCGGTTTTGCGTCAGTATTTGGCGTAGAGGATCTCCAGCATTTGAACGGACAAGGGGCAAAGTCTCCAGGCGGTTTTGCAAGTAATTATAGCTGTTGGATAATTCTTGCAGGGCGGCAGTCAGGGATGAGGGCGAGGTATTAAGACCAGGGGTAAAATCATGCACTGCTTTGTGAAAACGCTCCAAAGCCAAGTCCAATTGGTCAGTCACAGGCCAGATCAGCCGTAATTGTTGCCGGGTTAAAGCGTTATCCATGGCTGTGCGCAAGACCTCGTTTCCCCATTGGGGGAGATGGCGAAAGAAACGAGGAGCCTTGGTTGACCTGGAGTTAACCTTACTTATGAGGGTCAAAGGATGAGGCATAACACATCCTTAGTAAAAGACCTGTTCCAAACACAGACCCTGGGGTGGAGCTGTGCCCGGGGCCTGGCAACGATCTTTGCCAGACAATATTTCCTGTGCCTTTTGGGGAAGTAATGCACCCCTACCAACCTGGACCAGGAAGCCCATCAGATTACGCACCATTTGCTTTAAAAAACCATTGGCTTGAAAATGATACACCCATTCCCCTGGATATTGTCCTGGGGTACGAATCATGGGCTCTAAGGTGCGGACAGTGCTTGATGTGTCCGCTCCACTATTTTGAAATGCAGCAAAGTCATGGGTTCCAGCCAGGTAGGTTGCAGCCTGATCCATGGCTTCGAGATCAAGATTGTGCACTGCCCAGACTAAAGGAGCCCGTTGAGGCAAAGTAAAGCGTGGTTCTGTCCATAACGTATAGGAATAATGTTTGTGTACAGCTGAAAAGCGGGCGTGAAAATCAGGGGGTACCGGACTTGTATCTACAATGGCAATATCTTTGGGAAGCATGGCATTTAAGGCCAGTTGCCAGTCAAAGTCTAGCCTGGAGTCGGGAGCA
This sequence comes from Desulfovibrionales bacterium, assembly GCA_012727715.1. GTDB lineage: Bacteria > Desulfobacterota > Desulfovibrionia > Desulfovibrionales > Desulfomicrobiaceae > Desulfomicrobium. Next base: position 1,961 of record JAAYGN010000214.1, read on the forward strand.
TCAAAGTGGGCCACTTGTCCCAGAGCATGGACACCAGCATCGGTACGGCCAGAACCATGTACGCGAATAGGTTGGTTGCAAATACGGGAAAGCTGTGTTTCCAGAACTTCCTGGATGGTCAGTCCATTTTTTTGGATTTGCCAGCCATGATAGTTGGTGCCCACATAGGCCAGGATCAGCTTGATGCGGGGCATTTAGGAGCCATCTCCTTCGGTTTGTAAGCGAGTCAGGGCTTCGGACAAATAGGCAGCAATGTCCGCTCGTACCGAGGACAAAATTTCTCCAGCTTTGCGGCCATTCATGCCAGCCAGGATTTTGACAGAAATGTTTGGATCCAAAGTTTCCAGAACTTGAGCTGCTTGCTTGGGTTTCATATTGGCATACACATCCACCAAGTGTTCCATTTTTTCATCTTGCAGGACACTGGCAGCATCAATGAGTTTTTGCATTTTACGTTCCAGGGTCTGGAGATTTTGGAGTTTTTCGTCCAGCTCCAGTTCTAAGGCATGCAACTCGGCTTCGCGCCTGTTGAGCTCCCTTTCTCTGGCCATGGGATCAGTGGGTTGTTCCTTGGTTGCTTCAGCCGTGGTGGCATTGGTTTCATTCTGGATAGGGTCTTGTGCTGTTTCAGCAGCAATGGCTGTACGGATAATAATGGGTTCAAGAATGAGCTTTGGCTCTTTGCTGGGTACAAACCACAAAGCAGTAATAGCTCCAAGTTTGACCAGAGCAATCATGGCCAGAATTTGAAAAAGTCTAGTAAGGCGAACGCCCGTAGCGTAGGGTTGCTGTTTCATCAAATTCTTTTTGTTCTTTGTTTTGTTGTACATGAGCATGTTTTTCTGCCTGCTTGGCCCGGAGTTTTTCCAGGAGTTTACGTTGGGTGGACCTGGTTACCAGTTCTTGTCGGAGGGCTGCAACCTGGTTTTGAATATTTTTAAGGATAATTGTGCCTTGACTTTTGTCTGCCTCTAATCGTTTTTTATAACTCGTCCATAACCATAAATCAGCTTGTGTCATATGTTTGTCAGTAGCCATACTGGTAAGGCAAGCTTCTAGGGCTTCTTCCAGACGGCACAAGACACGATTTTGGGCTTCTTCTTGTTGTTTGGCTTGGGCCAGGGCCAATTTGGCCTGGTCTTCCAGTTGTTTGCGGAAAACAAGAATTTTTTCCAATTTAAAATGAAATGGTTTGGTCATAGTGGCTCCTCTCAAGCCTATGCAAAACTTGTGCACAAAGGAGGATGCCTGGCATGGCGAACACACCACTTTATTTTGTCATGGACAATTTGATGTGGAAAGAACTATGTTCTTCTTTAATCAAGGATAATCAAGAGATGAGCTTCTTAATTATTTGGTGTAACTAAGTTTTGGCTTTGTCTTTGGCCAAACGCACAATGCGTTGCATTTGTCGGCATAGGCCCATAAGTTGGTTATACTCGTTAAAACGTGGATTGACCCGGTTGAGAAACCGCCGGACTGTGAGCATGAAATAATCAGGATTATCTGGCTTGAGGTAATCAATATCCAAAAGAGTTTGGCGCAATTGGGTAAAAAGAAGCTCGCGTTCATTATTGTTAATATGTCGAGCTTGTCCATGGCCTGGTATTTCCAAGGGTTTGGTCATGGATTTTTTGAAACACTCGTAAAGCACAACCATGACGGCCTGGCTCAGATTGAGGGAAGAGAGGTTTTTGGTGGTCGGGATGGTTAAAAGCTGGGTACACAGCTCAATTTCATCATTGGTGAGCCCGACATTTTCCGGACCAAAAACAATAGCTACCTGTCCACCATCATTGCGATGCTCAATAATGGAGGTGGCGGCTTGTTCTGGTGTTTGGATAGCTTTGCGCCATCCTCCTGTACGAGCCGTGGTGCCATAGATGAAGTTGTAAGAAGACACAGCTTCAGCCAATGTTGAAAAAAATTGGATATTATCCAGCAAATGCCGGGCGTGATGAGTGGCAAGAGGCAAGGCCTTGTCCAAATTCCAATCCCATGGGTCCACCAGAATAATTTGGCTGCATCCCATATTAAGACAAGCTCTGGCAACAGAGCCGATATTTTCTGAATACTTGGGGCGAAACAAGATTACATGGATTAGTCTTAACATGAAATCCTTGGATGATAAGGAGTGTTTTTTCAGAGGCTGCTGTAATGCATGATCTATGGTTATTTATATACTGGTGATGGACACAAGAATCGGCCAAGCAGCTGGAGCAGGTACTCCAAGCTGGGACGATCTTCAACCATGGATCATGCGTATTTCCACTAGACCGTAAGAAATTTCCCTGTCACCGAGCGGGGATCTTTGCTGAGCTCCTCAGGTGTGCCCTGGGCAACCACCAGTCCTCCATTATCCCCACCTCCTGGTCCCAAATCCAGGACATAATCAGCCGCAGCCACAACATCTAAGTTATGTTCAATTATAATTACCGAGGCATCACGCTCGACCAACTTATGCAGGACAGCAATGAGTTTACCTACTTCATGCATATGCAGTCCAGTAGTGGGTTCATCCAAAATATACATGGTTCCAGGCAGGCTGCGTTTTCCCAGCTCCCGAGACAATTTTATACGTTGGGCTTCGCCACCTGATAAAGTGGTCGCAGGTTGACCCAAGCGGATATAACCCAGGCCCACTTCTTCCAAAACTCCAAGTTTTCTTTCCAGGGCTTTGTGGTTGGCAAAAAATAGTCGTGCCTCACTGACAGTCATGTCCAAAATATCGGCAATGGATTGGTCACGATAGAGCACGTCCAGGGTTTCCCGATTGTAACGTTTGCCATTACACACTTCGCAGGTCACAAAGACGTCGGGTAGAAAATGCATCTCGACACGAATTTGTCCGTCTCCCTGGCAGGACTCACATCGCCCACCGCGCACATTGAAGCTAAATCGCCCTGGCGCATAACCACGTTTTTTGGCCTCATGACTGGTGGCAAAAATAGTACGAATTTCATCAAAAACTTTGGTATAGGTGGCAGGATTAGAGCGTGGAGTTCGACCAATGGGGCTTTGATCAATGGAGATAATTTTTTCAATCAGTTCTCCACCATCAAGACCTTGGATACTGCCGGGATTTTCCACTTTAAGGCCCTGAGTTAAGGCCAGGTGTTTATACAACGTGTCCATGATCAGGGAGCTTTTCCCTGAGCCTGAAACTCCGGTGACACACACCAGATTATTTAAGGGAAAAGCAATATCAATGTTACGCAGGTTATTGGTGGTAACCCCTCTTAGGGTTATGGCACGCGTGGAAGTTCTGCGTTTTTTGGGACGTGGAATTTGTAAGTCACCGCGCAGGTATTTTCCGGTGAGGGTTGGAGCTTTTTGTACCAGATTTTGTGGGCTGCCACTAAAAACCAGTTCTCCACCTAAAAAACCTGAGCCAGGGCCCAGTTCCAGCACATGGTCAGCGGCACGAATGGTCGGTTCGTCATGTTCTACAACCAAAACAGTATTCCCTCGGCCCTGAAGCTGACGCAGGGTGTTGATAAGACGTTGGTTGTCTTGTGGATGCAGTCCAATGCTTGGTTCATCCAAAACATAGGTCACACCCACCAGACCCGATCCCAACTGTCCGGCCAAACGGATACGTTGAGCTTCACCGCCTGATAAGGTGGACATGTTGCGTTCCAAACTCATGTAGTCCAGGCCAACGTTACTTAAAAATTCCAGGCGATGCATAATTTCTTTAAGTAAGGGTGTGGCAATTTCAGCCTGTACTCCGGAAAAATGTAATTGCTGCAACCAACTTAAGGCTCGAGTCACCGGCAAGGAGCAGAGATCATGGATGCTTAATCCATCCACCCGGACAGACAGGGCTTCGGGTCGCAGCCGTGTGCCCAGACAGGAGGAACAGGGCTTTGTTTGGCGAAACCGGGCCAGTTCATCTCGCCAGATATATCCTAAATGAGCACCTTGTTCCAAAAAGTGGATCACCCCAGGCCATGATCCTTGCCCATGAAATAGGGTAGTCAGGGCTTTTTCTGAAAATTCTTTAAGGGGAGTATCCAAAGTAAAGCCCAAAGTTTTTCCCAGGGCCTGCAAGTCAGTACTAAAACGGTCCAAAGCCCGTCCTTTCCAAGGCAGAACAGCACCTTGGCGCAAGGACAAGCCCCGGTTGGGAGCTACCAAAATGGGCTCATAGTATTCCACTGCTCCCAAACCTGAACAGGATGGGCAGGCTCCTTGAGGACTATTAAAGGAAAAAAGTTGTGGACTTGGCTTAGGCAGGCTTAGGCTACATTTGGGACACACCGCATCAGAGGAAAAAAAGATGTCATCACCATCCACAATAGAGACAATGAGCCGTCCCTGACCCATGGTTAACCCAAGTTCTACAGAATCAGCCAGACGTTTGCGCAAATCTGCCTTGAGCACCAAACGATCCACCACCAGGTCAATACTGTGTTTGTGGTTTTTGGTCAGTTCGGGCTGAGGATCCAGAGGGACAACCTGATTGTTCACCCGTACTCTGCCAAAGCCTTGGGCTTTGAGTTTTTTAAATAAATCAGCATGGGTACCTTTTTTGTGTTCCACCAAAGGGGCCAAAAGGAGAAACTTGGTACCCAGAGGCAGATCCAGGATATGAGCAATGATTTCATCACTGCTTTGGGCCTGAATGGGATCTCCACACACCGGACAGTATGGTGTGCCTAGGCGAGCATAGAAAACACGCAAAAAATCATAGAGTTCTGTGACGGTACCCACGGTGGAGCGTGGATTTTTCGACACAGTTTGCTGTTCCAAAGAAATAGCTGGAGTCAGACCTTCAATAAGGTCAATATCGGGTTTATCCATTTGCGGGAGAAACTGCCGAGCATAGGCAGACAGGGATTCTACATAGCGACGTTGACCTTCGGCATAGACAATATCAAAGGCCAGGGTAGATTTTCCTGATCCTGATGGGCCACAAACGACGACTAATTGGTCACGAGGAATATCTAGGGTCAGATTTTTGAGATTATGCTGGCGTGCCCCGGCAATATGAATAGTTTTTCTGGTCATGTTTTTTCTTTGGAAGAGGTTGCGGTTGTACGAAGCAACCTGATAAGCATATCCTTGGCCTTGGCAAGGAAGTTTCGACAAGTGTTTTTAAGAAGGAGCAGGTGATGAAAGTTTCTCTTGGTGCTAAGACTTTGGCTCAGCCAACACCAGTGTGGGTCATTGGATCATATGATGCAAAGGGTAAGCCCAATGTCATGACCGCAGCCTGGGGTGGAATTTGTTGTTCCCAGCCTCCTTGTGTGGCTGTTTCCCTACGTGAAGAACGCTACAGTTATCCAGGCATTGTGCAACACCGTGCTTTTACTGTGAGTATTCCCTCAAAAGCATACGCTGCCCAAGCTGATTATTTTGGCATTGTCTCTGGTAAAGATGTGGATAAGTTTAAAGTCACGGGGCTTACTCCTGTCGGCTCTACTGTGGTTGACGCACCCTATGTGGCAGAATTCCCCCTAGTCCTAGAGTGCGTTTTGGTTCAGACTGTTACTTTGGGCATCCATATTCAGCTGGTGGGGGAGATTCTTGATGTTAAGGCTGATGCAGATGTGCTTGATGACAAGGGCTATCCTGATGCTGCCAAAGTACAGCCCCTTATTTTTACTCCCATTAACAAGTCGTATCATTCTATAGGCGATCAGGTGGGCATGGCTTTTTCCATGGGCCTGACTTTTAGGGATGGACCAGGAAAAAAGCACCCATAGTTTTGAGCTTTGGCCTTAAGGATATGCGGTCTTATGAAGGAAAAGCAGCTTAGCGTTTTCCACATCCCAAATGGTGCAATATGGTTTGTAGCCGCTGGCTATAGCTATGCTCTTGAAGAATGAGTTTTTGCCAGGCCTGGCGAATTTGTTCTTTTTGCTTTGGATGTTGAGCATAATAACGAGCCAGTTCCCAGGCTTCTTCAGGAGTTTCAAAGGAAATACTTTGGGCGAGCTTTCCAGGAAAAATAT